>NZ_JBFODG010000028.1:0-221191 GCF_040908215.1 Aeromonas sp. R5-4
TGGCGGTGAGGGAGGGATTCGAACCCTCGATACGTTGCCGTATACACACTTTCCAGGCGTGCTCCTTCAGCCACTCGGACACCTCACCAAATTTTCGTTCGCTGCGCTGTTGCGCTGGAACGGGGCGTAATTTAGGGGAAAGGGCTGTGTGGGTCAACCTCTTTTCCCCTTATTTTTCATAATCTTTTCCGAATGCCTAACGCTTGCGCAGAATGCCTGTTTTTTAAACCGGATCAGGGCTTGTCGAGGATGATCAGGCTGTCCGGCAGCTCGTTTTGATCCCGGGTGGCCGGGAAGGCATCGGTCAGAATGGCGCTAACGCGCTCAACGCACTCCAGAAAACCTTGTTCGATCTCCTTGTTGCGCACTCGCGCCACGAAGTCGTCGATGATCTCCTGCCACTGGCCGTTGTCGATATGCTGGGCGATGCCGTCATCCACCAGTATTTCTACATAGTGCTCGGCGGCCGAGACGAAGATCAGCACCCCGAGCCGGTCGCGGGTGCGGTGCAGCCCCTGCTCGACAAATTGCAGGCGAGCCATCAGGGCCGCCCGGTGCTGGCGAACCTTCTTCGGGATGAGCCGCATCTTGATGGGGGTCCAGTGGAACAGCAGGCTCAGCAGCAGCCAGACCGACCACTGCACCAGCAGGATTTCGTACCAGCCGAGCCAGAAGCCGAGCTGGAACACCAGCAGCGGGGTGAGCATCGCCAGCAGCGCCGCCCAGAGGGTAGGAATGTAGCGATAGCCATCGCTGGCCGGGGCCAGCACGGTGACCAGTTCAGCATCAGTCTCTAGCTCCGCTTCGCGCACCTTTGCCTGAAGCGTGTGGAAGAACTGTTTAGAAATCATGATTTGTCTCTTTACTCCTGTTACCAGCCACCGGAGGCTCCGCCACCGCCAAAACTGCCGCCGCCACCGCTGAATCCGCCGCCGGAGCGACCACCAAAGGAGCCGGCACCCAATCCACCGGCCATGTAGGCCGACCGACGTCGTCCTCCCGGACCACCGCCGCCACCCCCGCGCAGGTTGTGGAGCACGATCATCGCAATCACCACCAGAATAAACAGCCAGGGGCCGCCACCGTTGTCACTCTTTGGCTGCTCGACCGGCTGATACTCTCCGGCGAGTGCCTTCATGATGCTCTGGCTGCCCGCCATGATCCCGGCCACCATATCGCCGCGCTTGAAGGCGGGCAGGATGCGGCCATGGATGATGTTGGCGGCGATGGCGTCGGGCAGGGCGCCTTCCAATCCATAGCCTACCTCGATGCGAACCTTGCGCTCATCCTGGGCGATCAGCAACAGCACGCCATTGTTCTTGCCTTTCTGGCCGATCCCCCAGTGGCGACCGAGCTGGTAGCCGTACTCCTCGATGGTCTCCCCACCAAGGCTGTCGACGGAGACCACCACCAGCTGGATGCCGCTGCGTTTTTCAAAGGCCGCCAGCTGCTGGGTCAGTTGATGGGCCTGTTTGCGGGACATCAGACTGGCTTCATCCACCACCCGTCCGCTCAGCGTCGGGAAGTCCGGCGCCGCTTGCAGGGCACTGGCCCAGAGCAGCAGACAGGGAAGAAACCAGCGCAGCATCATCTTCATTGGAAGCTGACCTTGGGCGCCTCATCGGCACCGGGTTTGGCACTGAAACTGGGTTTGGCCTCCAGATCCGAGTAGAGCAGCTTGGACCAGATAACGCCGGGGAAAGTGCGGATCTCGGTATTGAACTGGCGCACCGCCTCGATATAGTCGCGGCGAGCCACCGAGATGCGGTTCTCGGTTCCTTCCAGCTGGGCCTGCAGGGCAAGGAACTGCTGATCCGCTTTCAGCTCGGGGTAGCGCTCTACCACCACCATCAGGCGAGAGAGGGCGCTGGAGAGCTGGTTCTGCGCCGCTTCAAACTCCTTGAGCTGGGCAGGATCGCTCACCTGCACGCTGCCGACCCGGGCACGGGCATCGGTGACCGCCTTTAGGGTCTCCTGCTCATGGCTGGCGTAGCCCTTGACGGTGGCGACCAGATTGGGAATGAGGTCGGCGCGGCGCTGATACTGGTTCTCCACCTGCCCCCAGCTTGCTTTAACCTGCTCATCCAGGGTCGGGATGTTGTTCATGCCGCAACCGGTCAGGCCGAGCAGCAGGGTCAGGGTCAACAGGCTCTGCGTGGTTCTGCGCCAGAGTGATGTGGCCATCTTGTTGTTCTCCTTTGATATTTCGAGTCGATAGTGCGCCATGGATGGTGTACGACCAAGAGTGCACCACCATACCAGCTTGGGGTCAGTTGCCACAACGCGCAGGTAGCTCGGGTCGCTTGTTGATGCCGGAGACCTTGGGCAACTGGGGCTTGTCTTTTAGCCAGGATGCCAGCTCTTCCCCGCAGCCATTGCCGGGCGGAATGGGGGCCTGAGGTTCGCAATCTGGGCTGCCCACCGGGCAGCGCAGCCGTACGTGGAAGTGGCTGAAGTGGCCCACCCAGGGGCGCAGCTTGGCGACCCAGGGCTCGTCACCAGCCTGCTGGCAGACCGCGGATTTGATCACCGGATTGACGAAGATGCGGGCCACCTCGGGCTTGCTGGCCGCCAGCCGCAGCAGGGTGAGCTGCTGGGGGCCAAAGCGACCCGGCAACATCTTGTAGCTGGGTTCGTCGATCAGTGCCCACTCCTTGGGGGCATCCTGCTCCCATTTGCTGATGGGGCGGTTGGCCATGCGAAACCAGATATCGGCATCAAGGCCAGTCTGGTGGCTGCGATGGCCGGAGGTAAAGGGGCCGCCACGGGCCATCGCCAGATCGGCGATATAGAGATCCGGCAGCCCGGCCATGCGGGTCTGGTTGGCCAGCGCTTGCAGATAGTGGATGAGGTCGGGGTGGCCGTAGTAGCGCAGCCGTTTGGTACGGATCACCTGATAACCCGGCCCTTCGAGGGGTAGGGATACGCCGTTTTTCAGGCAACCGGCGGCATAACCACCGATGGCTTCCGCTTGCAATACAGTCGCCAGCAACAGGGACGTCAGCATGTGCGTGCTCCTTGTCTTGCTTCGAGTCGGCTCAGCAGTACGAACAGACTCAAACATATAAATAAATAGGCCGCGGCCACCAGCAGCCAGATCTCGTAGACCAGTCCGCTGGAGTTGGCCATTTCGGTGCCAACGAAGGTGAGCTCCTGCACCGAAATAAGCGAAACGATGGCGGTATCCTTCACCAGCGCGATGAGCTGACCGGTGAGGGGGGGCAACATCAGCAGCATGGCCTGCGGCAGGATCACATGGCGCAGCCGCACCCAGGGAGAGAGCCCGAGGCTCTGCGCCGCCTCCCACTGGCCACGGGGGATGGCGGCCAGCCCGGCGCGGACGATCTCGGCGACGAAGGCTGCGCTGATCATGCCAACGCAGAGGGTGCCTGAGATGAGGTTCTCCCAGCGGGCTGGTGGGCCAAACAGCGCCTCTTGCCACGGGGAGAGTGATACGGTGCCGAGCCAGCGGGAGAGGCCGCTCGAAGGCAGCAGCTGGTTGGCGATAAAGAAGTAGAAGATGAAGATAAAGACCAGCGGCGGTAGATTGCGGATCAGCTGGATAAAAAGGGTCGCGGGCATCACCAGCCAGGGGCGGCGGCTGAAGGCGGCTACCCCCAGCGCAGTGCCGAGCAGCAGCGCCAGCACCATGCCGAGCAGGGCGATGCGCAAGGTGGTGAGCAGACCGCTGAAAAAGTAGGGCAACTCGCCGTGAGGGCCGGGGGTGAACAGCAGGTCGAAGGCTTCATGCCAGCGCCACTGATAGGCTACCCCGATGTGCAGGCGGCTGGCCAGCCAGAGGCCAGCCAGCAGCAGGATCAGGGCGATCGCCCCATCCAGCCAGTTGATGTTCCGACATGGCCCACGGATGATGCGCCGGATGGTCTCTTTTAGAGCAATCAGCATCAGGGGTTAGCGACCTGTGCTTCCCACGCCAGCGACTTGAACCAGTAGTCATGGCGCGCCTTGAGCCAGCCATCGGCCTGACGGGCGGCGATCCACTCGTTGAACTGCTCAGCCAGGGCATCATCCCCCTTGCGCAGGGCAAAGCCTTCATCGCCTTGTGCCAACGGCTCGGCAAACGGCATAAAGAGGGCATTCGGGTGGCGCAGCGCCTCTTGCTCGGGTTTCGGGGAAGAGGAGAGGGCGCCGTGGGCGCGGCCGTTCAGCACCTCCTGAAATACCTGTGACTCGTCATCGAACTGGCGCAGGGTGGCCTTGGGGAAGTGTTCTTTTGCCACCTGTACCGGTGAGGCGCCACGACGTACCGCCAGGATCACCCCGCGCTGGTTGAAGTCCGCCACGGTTTTCTTCTCTTTGGCCATGGTGCTGGAGGCGGCCAGCTGCACCCCCGAATGGGAGTAGGCCTGGGTGAAGCGCACGCTCTTCTCCCGCTCGGGGGTGATGGTGAGGCCGCCGATGATGACGTCATATTTTTTCGCCAACAGGGAGGGGATGATGCCATCCCAGGCGGTAGGCACGAACTCTACCTGCCAGCCGTTATCTGTGGCGAGGCGACGGGCCACGTCAATCTCGAAACCGATCAGGGCCCCCTGCTTGTCGCGCATCGCCCAGGGGGCGAAGGTGGACATGCCGACCCGCAGGGTACCGCTCTGCTCGATCTGCGCCTGGGTGTCGGAGGGGGCGGTTTCTGCCAGTGCTGGAGTGAGCAGGCTTGCCAGCAGCAGGGCTGCGCCCGACAGGGTGGTCTTGAATGACAGAGTCATGGTTAGCGTCCTTGTTGATCCGGATTCAGGTGACGGGCCAGCGCCCGCGAACAGGCTGACAGCGTCAGGGTTAACAGCAAATAGAGGGCAGCTACGGTAAACCACACCTCAAAGGTCAGAAACGTATCGGCAACCAGAGTACGCCCTTCGTTGGTCAGATCGAAGATGGCGATCACACTCACCAGCGCCGAATGTTTGATAAGGGAGACCAGCTCGTTGGTCAGCGGCGGCAAGGTGATGCGCACCAGCTGGGGCAGGATCACCTTGCGCAGGGTGATGGTTCGCGACAGGCCAAGAGAGTGGGCCGCCTCCCACTGTCCTTTGGGAATGGCCTGTACGCCTGCACGCAAGACCTCGGCGGTGAAGGCACCCTGATAGAGGGAGAGGCTCAACACGGCGCAGGCAAGGGGGGCCAATCCCAGCATGGGGCCAAGCAAGAAATAGAGAATATAGAGTTGCACCAGCTGGGGCGTGGTGCGCACCAGCGCCAGATAGGCGATGGCGAGCCAGGGGCCGAGCCGGGAGGGGACCAGCCGCAGGCTGACCACGCACACCCCGATCGCCAGAGTGCCCAGCAGACTGAGCAGCGCCACCTGCAAAGTGACCAGCAGGCCGTTTAGCAAGGGGCCGGCATAAAAGGTTCCCTCATCCCATTCGCCGAGAAAGGGCAACACCCGCGGCCACTGCCACTCATAGCCCATCTGGCGAGCGCCGCTATAGAGCGCCCAGCCCAGTAGCGCACAGAGCATCACAGTGCCTGACAACCAGCCGAGCAGGCGGGGGCGATTGAGCCTAGCCATGATAGCTGAGCACCTGTTCGAGGAAGGCCCAGGTACGCGGGTGACGAGGGGCGTTGAACAGCTGGGCGGGCGGGGCCGACTCGATGATTTTCCCCTCATCCATAAAGAGCACCCGATCCGCCACTTGACGGGCAAAGCCCATCTCGTGGGTGACGCAGATCAGGGTCATCCCCTCGTCAGCCAGCTCGCGGATCACATCGAGCACTTCGCGGATCATCTCGGGGTCGAGGGCGGAGGTGGGCTCGTCAAACAGCATCAGCTCGGGTTGCATGCAGAGGGAGCGGGCGATGGCGACCCGCTGCTGCTGGCCGCCGGAGAGCTGGTGAGGGTACTTGTCGGCCTGTGCCTGAATGCGCACCCGCTCGAGCAGCCCGAGCGCCCGGGCTTTGGCCTCCTCAGGGCGCAACCCCAGGGTATGCACCGGCGCCACCATCAGGTTTTCCAGCACCGTCATATGGGGGAAGAGGTTGAATTGCTGAAACACCATGCCAACCCGACCTTGCAGGCGGCGCAGGTAGGAAGGGGTCACCGGCTCGCCAAACAGGAACAGTTGGCCGTCGTCGATCCCCTCCAGCCCGTTGATGGTGCGGATCAGGGTCGATTTTCCCGAGCCTGACGGGCCACAGATGACCCACTTCTCTCCACGTTCAATGGTGAGATCGATGTGATGAAGAGCCTGAAAATCGCCATAGAATTTGTCAACGCCACAAAAGCGCACACAGGGTTGCGAGCTGGTCAAGAAGCGGGTTCCACTGAGGATCATTTACGCCATGGTATTGATTTTATAGGGGGATGACAAAGAAAACCCCCTTGTCAGCATCCTGATGGCTATTCACAATGGCGCCATTTCGTGATGACAGGAGCTTTTCATGCGTATTACATCCTTGCTTGCCGGTTCCCAGGTGCAGCTGTTGATGCCGCCAGCGGTTCGCTATCGCTGCGTCATTTTTCTGTTGTTGCTGGTGAGTTGGGGCGTGGTGGCGGCCTCCTTGTGGGATGGTTGGGGCGCCATGGCGCAGCTCAACTGGGTGGGCGTGGTCTTTGGTGGCATCACCGGGATCATGGTGTCGCTGCCCCGCAGCTGGCAGCCCTGGCGCCTGGCGGAGCTGGGGTGGGATGAACAGCATATCTATTTGCTCAATGGCAACAAGGATGAGGCGTTGGCGCTGCCCCGCAACCAGCTGGTGGCGCTCGAACGAGAGAGGCGAGTGGGTCACGACGGCCAGTGGCTCGACTTCAGCCTCGATCTGCAACTGAGTGAAGAGGAGCTGGCGGCGGCCATGGCCTTGCTGGATCTCAAGGCGGGGGAGCTGCATCTGGTGAGCCCGTCTGTCTATCGCTTCGGCTTTAAACGGGCCTGGCACGGTCGCCGGATGCTGGCGCAACGGTTGTCAGATCTGCTATCGGCCTGAGTCGACTATTTTCTCGACAATTCCCGGCAAAGCTCAGATACTGCCAGTGACTCGAATTGATCTTGTCTGCACTGTTAACCCAAGAGATCAATCACTTGACGACAGTGTGGAGAAGGCCACGGCATGAAGCCATGGCAGGTCCGGCATAGGGGTTGTGCCCTTACCGTTATGCTGGGAATTGCATAGAGAAGGCACCTTGAATCGAGAGTGGATGGCATGAAGATTTACGTAGGAAATCTGTCGTACCGGATGACGGCCGACGAACTGAAAACCCTGTTCAGCCAGTTTGGACAGGTCGACAAGGTTGATATCATCATCGACCGCGATACCGGCCAGTCAAAGGGGTTTGGTTTTATTGAAATGCCGGTCAATGGTGATGCCGAAAAGGCCATCGCTGGTCTGCATGGCACTGAAGTCGGTGGCCGTACCATCACCGTCAACCAGGCCAAACCGAAGACAGATGCTCCCCGTGGTCGCCCGCAACAGCGCCACCGCTAAGGTGCCTCGGCAATGAAAAACGGCATGGGTTTCCCCCATGCCGTTTTTGTTTCTGGACGTTTTGCTGTTATCAGGGGACGTCATAACCGAGCGCCGCCTTGCGGATGCGGAACCACTGCTGGCGGTTCAGCTCGACAGATTCGGCGGCTACGGCGGCAGCAATCCGCTCCCGCTTGCCGGAGCCAATCAATGGCAGCGGCTGGCTTGGCAGCATCATCACCCAGGCGTAGACCACCTGCTCGATAGTCTGGGCGCCCACTTCCTGACGGATCTGCTCCAGTTCGGCACGCAGCGGGGCATAGGCGTCATCGCTGAACAGTCGGCCGCCGCCGAGACATGACCAGGCCATCGGCTTGATGCCAAGCTGCTGGCACTGATCCAGGGTACCATCGAGGGTCCCTTCCTGATGAAGCGGCGAGATCTCCAGCTGGTTGGTGATCAGCGGGAAGGGGAGGCGCGATTGCAGTAGCTCGAACTGACGGGCGGTGAAGTTGGATACCCCGGCGTGTTTGATCTTGCCCGCCTGTTTCAGGGTGATAAAGGCGTCGGCCACTTCATCTGCGTTCATCAGGGGATCCGGGCGGTGGATCAGCAGCAGGTCCAGATGGTCGGTGCCGAGCTTGCGCAGCGAGGCCTCGGCGCTGGCGATGATATGCTCCTTGCCGGTGTTGTAGTGGTTGAGAGCATGCTCCGGCTTGGCGGTGAGGGCGATACCGCACTTGGTGACGATCTCCATCCGGCTGCGCAGGGAAGGCTCGAGGCGTAGGGCGTGACCAAAGGCCTCTTCGCACTGGTAGCCACCATAGATATCGGCGTGATCGATGGTGGTGACCCCCAGATCCAGATGATATTTCATCAGATCGAGCAGAGCGGCCGGAGAGAGCTGCCACTCCATCAGGCGCCAGTAACCCATGATGAGGCGAGAGAAGGTGGGGCCTTGCGGATGCAGGGCGACACGGGATACAGACATGGTTGACTCCTTGAAAAACACGATGCGAAAACGATGTGCAACACAGATGACTGCGGGCATCTTGGCCTCATGTGGCTGGCAAAGCAATAATGGGCAGTGGCATGATTCGAACTTTGGTTCTGATCGCAGAGTAGGAGAGAGAGTTGGATGGAAGGATTTGCCGAGCGCTTGCAGAGCCTGATCGGGGAGATGAGCGTGAGCGCGTTTGCCCGCAAGGTGGGGCTCAGTGAAGCACTGATCCGCAAATATTTGAAGGGAGCCGAGCCTGGCCTGGCGCGGGCCAACCAGATCGCCATGGGGGCCAACTGCTCGCTGGAGTGGCTGGCAACCGGCTGCGGTTATCTCTACCGTCAGGCGGAAGTGGTAGACAGGGAGGCGCTGGCAGCGGCGCAGCTACTGCTGGGCGAGCAGCAACCCGGGGTGGGGCTGCCCGATGAGGAGGCACTGGTCACCCTGCTCGCCTATTACCAGTTTTTGCGCACCCACAAGAAAGCGGACGGTTTTCTCGACTTGGCGCTGGCGCGGGAGTTTGGTCGCCATCTGGGGGAAGCGTGATGAGGGGCATATTACCCTTTGGTCGTGTCACGGCCGGTTGATTATTCTGATACGCTCTAAGCAAGATAACTCTCCATGGAATGGGCGATGAGCTACTTGATCCTCGGAAGTGGTGCGCTGGGCTCGGCGCTGGCAAGAGAGCTGATGGCAAGGGGGGAGTCCTTCCTTCTGGCCGGGCGCACCTATCCAAAAGGGATCGAGATGGGGGCCTTCTTCCCGCTGCAAGAGGTGGACGCCATCTCGTTCGACGCCCTGTTTACCCTCTACGACACCGATCCTCTTCCCACTGTGGTGATCAACACCATCGGCCTGTTGCACGATGTCAGCTTTATGCCAGAGCGGCGGGTCGAAGAGGTGCACCCCAAGTGGCTGTGCGACAGCCTGCTGGCCAATGCCTGGCCAACACTGGCACTGGCTGCCCGTTTCAGTCGGTTGATGGGCAATGACCATCCGCTATGGCTCTGTGCCATCTCCGATCTGGCGGGCTCCATCACCTCCAATCTGGAGGGGGGACGTTACAGCTACCGGATGAGCAAGGCGGCCCTCGATATGGGGGTGAAAACTCTGGCCCTTGAGTGGGCGCAGCGTTTCCCGCAAGCAGGGGTGGTAGCCGTTGCGCCCGGCTTGATGGACTCCCCGATGAATACCCCCTTTCTGAGCGAGTTGCCCGCGGATCAATTGCAGGATCCTGCCGAGGTGGCGGTGAAACTGCTCAATCTCATCAAGGGGTTATCGTTGACCCAATCGGGTCAGCTACTGGATCTCAACGGTCAGCCGCTGCCTTGGTAAATCCCGCCTGCGGGTTCTATGGACGTCTATTGGCTTCACATTCTGCTCATGCGCCCCTTGCCAAGCGAGGGGCGCATGGCTAACGTCACTCTCCTGTTTCAGGAGGGATCTCATGCGCTATATCGATTTACGAAGTGACACCGTCACCCAGCCTACTGACGCCATGCGTCAAGCCATGCTCCACGCCGAAGTCGGTGACGATGTCTATGGTGAAGATCCGGGCGTCAACGCGCTGGAGGCCTTTGGGGCCAGATTGCTGGGCAAACAGGCGGCGCTGTTTGTGCCGTCCGGCACCATGTCCAATCTGTTGGCGGTGATGAGCCACTGTCAGCGCGGTGAGGGGGCCATCCTCGGCAACGCCGCTCACATCTATCGCTATGAAGCGCAGGGGAGTGCCGTGCTGGGCTCTGTAGCCCTGCAACCCTTGCCGATGCAGCGCGATGGCACGCTGGCATTCGATGATATCAAAGCTGCGCTGGCCCCTGATGATGCCCACTTCGTCCAGACTCGCCTGATCTGCCTTGAGAACACCCACAACGGCAAGGTGCTGCCGCTCTCCTATCTGCAGGAGATGGGGGCATTCGTTGCCGAGCGCGGTTTGAAGCTTCATCTCGATGGCGCCCGGCTCTTTAACGCCGCCGTGGCCAGCGAGACCCCGGTCGAGGTGATCGCTGCACCGTTTGACAGCATCTCGATTTGTCTCTCCAAGGGGTTGGGCGCACCGGTGGGCTCGCTGCTGGTGGGCAGCCACGATTTCATCGCCCGTGCGCGCCGCCTGCGCAAGATGCTTGGAGGTGGCATGCGCCAGGCGGGCATTCTGGCGCAAGCCGGTCTGTTTGCCCTCGAGCAGCATGTGACTCGCCTGGCCGATGATCACCGCCGTGCCAAACGGCTGGCCGAAGGGTTGGCTGCACTGCCGGGCATCGAGCTCGACCTCTCGCTGGTGCAGAGCAATATGGTGTTCCTGCGGCTACATGAGGGGGAATCAGCCCCTCTGCTTGCTTTTATGAAGGAGCGGGGGATCCTCTTCTCCGGTTACGGCGAGCTGCGGCTGGTGACTCATCTGCAGATCAACGATGACGATATTGAAGAGGTGATTGACGCCTTCACCGAGTATCTCGGAGCGCGTTGAGACGGCTGGTGAGGTAGAGGTTATACCAAGACCTGTTCATACCTAAATAACAGAGGGCGCTGCGGCGCCCTCTGTTATTTGCTGAAAGCTCAAGCCTGCCGCTGGCCGCTCATCAGCATGGCCTCATCGGTAGCGTCGTAGATCATCACCGCGATGTGGGTCACCTGACCGCCGAAATCGGCCAGTGGCACCAGCGTCAGGTTCTGGAACATATGGGGAGCCGAGCCGGTAATGGGGCGATAGTTGGAGAAACGTAGCAGATAGGGCTTCTGCTCCCAGGTGCTGAAGGCGCGGTTGTTGAGCTTGAAGACCATGTTGGCCTTGCGCTCGAACCAGGCTCTGTCCACATCGGGGAAGAGCTCGAACAGTACGCCATCGCGCACGTCACTGGCCAGTCGGCCGCTGTGGCTCTCCATAAAGCCGTTCCACACCTGTACCTTGTACTCCTTGTCGAGCACTACCAGGCCTACGTCCAGGTTCTGGACTATGTTCATCAACCAATGAAATTCACGGATTTCCATAGTCACTCCTAGAGCATGTGCATGATTTTGTTGTTCATGGTGGCGATGGAATCTTCGGTAAACAGCAGCAGCAGATCACACTGCACCGCGTAATCCTGGATCCGGTAGTTGATCTCGATGGCGAGCGTGCGGCGCCAGCGACTCTTGTTGGTGTTGATCAGCTCGTTGATGGGTCTGTGCTGGCCGAGCACCACCGGATGCCCCTGACTGAAGGGGGTGTCGAGCTGGTTGGCGTAGCCGCGCAGGAAGGCGCCGATCAGCACGTTGGCGGTATCCATCAACAGCTCCAGTTCGGCGGTGCGATCCAGCGTCCCCTGATGGTTCATCAGCTTGGCCAAATCTTTGAAGCTGGAGTCATGGAACAGGATCAGCGCTTCACCGGCGATCCCAGCTCCGATAAACCCCTGACAGACGGCGGAGAGGGTATCTGAATCCGCAGCGGCCGAGAGGGCCATATGCAACTCTGATACTTCCAGCACGTTGACGTTGGGGATAGGCAGTACCACGAAGGCGTTGAGCAGACGAGCCAGCAAGTCGGCCGCCTGACCCATGGAGACGTTGGCCAGCTCCTGATAGACATCGCGGATTTCGGGGGTGATCTTGACGCCTGCATCGGCTACAACGCCGTTTGGCTGCTGCTCGGGGGCGCTTGGTTGACCGCTCGGGGCGGCACTCCAGAAATCATGCTTTTTGAGCAGGGCGAGCAGGGTTTCTGGGGCGGCGGGTTTCTTGATGAAATCGAGCGCCCCCAGCCCCATGACCCGTTGATAGGCCTCTGGTTGGATATCCCCGGAGACCACGATCACCTTGTTGCGTAGACCCTCCCGTTGGAGGGTCTCCAGCACGCCGTAACCGTCCATTTCCGGCATGGTCAGATCGAGGAAGATGAGATCGCCATGACCCATCAGCACCTGTTCGATCCCTTCGAGACCATTGGCTGCGTAGTGCAAATCGACTTTCCAGTCGGCCGGGAGCGCCCGCGCCAGCTGTTTGCGGGCAAACCCGGAGTCATCACATATCAATACATTCATGGCGTTAGGCAGGCTCTGTTGGCAAGGGATGCTATAAGTGTGGCCCGCTAACGGTCAGATGCAATGGGTGAGGCTATCACCTTGTGAAAATTGGTTGTCCCACTGCCGATTGCGATAGCGTGCTGAGTATTTTTCAACAAATTCAACGAACATCTTAACACGCAACGGAGCGAACTGGTGCTGGCAACACAACATGTAGAAGGGGCGATTGCCGGTTTGCCAGTCGGTCAGTACCGGCACCAGCTGCTCGTCATGGAGGAAGCTGCTCAGATAGTGCAGCGGGGCGTTGACGATCCCCAGATGACGCCGGGCTGCGCGTACCGCGGCCTGGGTCTGGTTGACGGTCAGTTTGGCGCTGCGTTTGATGCAGACGCTCTGGCCATCTTTGTCGGTCAGCTGCCAGTGCTGGTGAGGCCAGCAGTAGATGAGATCATGCTCTTCCAGCTGGTTGGGATGGGAGGGAGTGCCCTTCTTGGTCAAATAGAGTGGTGAGGCAAACAGGCCGTACTCGATATGGCCGAGACAGATCGCATTGGGCAGCGACTGGGGCAGCTCACCGTTGAAGAACACCAGATCCCGATCATTGTCGAACAGGTGCTGGTGATCATTGGTCTGGGTAATATCGAACTGTACCTCGGGATAGTGCAGTCCGAATTCGGCCAGCATATCTATGAGGATGGTGTTGGAGAGCGCGATCGGCGCAGCTATCCGGATAAGCCCGGTGATATCGGCCTCTTGACCCTGGATCTCGCTGGTGGCCTGCTCGATTTGTGCGAGTGGCGTGCAGAGACGTTCGTAGTATCTGAGGCCATCATCGGTCAGGCGGAGCTTGCGGGTAGAGCGATGTAGCAGGGAGCAACCCAGTTGCTCTTCCAGCTGGGAAATGCGTCGACTGATGGTGCCTGTTGGCATGCCCAGTGCGGCTGCAGCGTGGGAGAATCCTCCCTCTTGCACCACCTTGACGAACAGGTAGAACTCTTCGATGTGCTTCATAAACGCTGTTCTGGGTGTAACAAGGGGGCAACCATAAAAAGAGCGTTCCGGGTTGGCAAGGTTAATTCAGCGTTTAATTGATCTGGATTCGATTTCTGTTGATACCAGTTATCCACCCGCCCGTCATCTAAGTTTCTCCGAGCTGGTGATTATTCCGGCACGATGCCAAATGGTACTGCGGCAGTGATGTTTGCCATATTCCCTGATTTGTTCCGCTATAACCGCAGGCGAAGGCCGATATTGCAACCTGATGGAAGGGCGCCGGGTTGCTCTGCGTACTCAGCCGGGGTGGTTTGCCATCTACAGCCAATGTGATGCAGATCATATATTCGGGTTTTGCTCATTGCCTGTTGAAAAATGAATTTGGGGTATATCAATTCCGCCTTAGTGAACTATTTTTGTCCGTTTTGGCGTTTTTTTGGCTGTTTATCCATCCGCTTGGTTAATTAATGGAAGCTTTGTGACAGAGAGTGATGACTATTTCCACCATTGATTTAAATGTTAATAACAAGTTTGTCGCAGCAAATATGCAATTGCTCTTTCAAGGTCTCGAGTGGATAGCTCTTAGTGCTTGTTTTTACTGGGGAAAAAAGTTAAAAATCGACTATATGATTTGCCTGGATTAACAGGGTCCTTGGCTGAGTCCTTTGTAGTATTGCCGTACAGGCTGCCCTGTTGTTGATATCTGAAATAGTTTTGTCCGCTCTTGGCTATGTGAAAAGGGATAATGGCCGAGAGGTATTTGCACCTTGCATTCTGCAGCTAGCGGTTTGCCAGATCTGTTTTCCGGTTAACCAGTGACCATCCAGCATGAATGACCTTGACCAGATGAATACGCTTGACGAACGGTTACTGAAGACGATGGATGTTCTGCATACCCCGATCTGGGTTTATGACATCGAGCATCACCATATTTTCTGGGCAAACAGCGCCGCGCTCTCCGTGTGGGAGGCGACGTCTCTCGACGAACTCTGCTCCCGCGACTTCTCTGCCGATATGGCAACCGCCATCGATCTGCTGCTGCAGCGCTATCTGGGTGATTTTCAGCAGGGGCGCAGTTACAACGAGTGGTGGACCCTCTCCCCAAAGGGTGTCAAGAAGCAGATCTATCTGCGCCTCTCCGGTATTCAACTGGCTGGCCGGCTGATGATGATGACCGAAGCGGTGCTCGACTCCGATACCCTCTATCAGGAGTCCTCGCTGGCAACCGGCGATACCCTTGCCTGCCTGTTCGATAGCCATGGTGTGTTCGAGAGTGGCAACTATCACTTCGAAATGTGTTTCGGCCACCAGATCGCCAAGCTCTCCCAGGTTTTCTCCGGCAATGATGACAGCTTCTACCAGAAGCTCTCCCGTCTCGATGAAGTGGTGACCGAGGGGGAGTGCCGTACCCTCAAGGGGATGCGCTGGTTCCAGTATCAGTTCCGCTATATCCAGCAGGGGGCCCGCATTCTGCTCACCATGCGGGATATTACCGATCGCAAACTCGAAGAGCTGGAGCATCGCCACCTCGCCTGGCACGACTCCCTGACCGGCCTGCTCAATCGGTATGGCTTGATGAAATCCCTTGAGGCCTATTGCGGGCTGGGAGAGCGTTTCGCGCTGGTGTTCATGGATCTGGACAACTTCAAGCTGGTCAACGACAACTACGGCCACAAGGCGGGAGATCGCTTGCTGGAGCGGGTCGCCGGTCGCCTCAAACAGATTTGCCCGCGGGATGTGGAGCTGGCTCGCCTCGGTGGCGATGAGTTCACAGCACTGGTGCCGCTGGGCAATCAGGGGGATCGGGCGCAAGAGGTGGCCGATCAGATGCTCTCCCAGATGACCAAGCCGCTGCAACTGAGCGGGCTGCCGGAGGTGACCATTGGCGGCAGTATCGGTATCGCCATCTATCCCGATGATGCGGATGACGGGGACAACCTCATCACCCGTGCCGACATGGCCATGTATCAGGCCAAGCAGATGGGGCGGCTGCGCTGGCAGCGTTTCACCCCCAGCATGCAACAGACCCTGCAGCGCAAGCTCAATCTCAAACAGTTTCTGGCCAAGGCCATCGGCCGCCAGGAGCTGAGCCTCTGTTACCAGCCGCAGGTCGATGCCGCCAAACGGCGTCTGATCGGTTACGAGGCCCTGCTGCGTTGGTACAACCCGGTGCTTGGCCATGTGTCGCCGGTGGAATTTATCCCGCTGGCCGAAGAGATGGGGCTGATCCGCGAGATCGGCAGCTGGGTGCTCTCCACTGCGTTGGCACAGGTCGCCAGCTGGCAGAAGCGCTTCCATCAGCGAGTGCCGGTCTCCGTCAACCTCTCCGGTTTCCAGCTCTCGTCGGCCTTGCCCGGGCAAGTTCGCCAGCAGCTGGAGCTGCACGGGGTGGATGCCTCCCTGTTGACGCTGGAGCTGACCGAAACCGTGCTGATGCTCGATATGAAGGGGTGCCTCGGCATTCTCGACGATTTGAGCGAGCAGGGGATCAAGATTGCCATCGATGATTTCGGTACCGGCTACTCCTCGCTGGCCTATCTCAACCGGTTGCCGATCAACAACATCAAGCTGGATCGCTCCTTCGTGGTCGGCCTCAACTTGCCGGTGATCCGGGCGACTGCAGCCATGGCCACCAATTTGGGGTTGGGGATCATGGCGGAAGGGGTAGAGGAGCCTCACGAGCTGGCCGCCCTGCAGACCCAGGGGTGCCATGTGTTCCAGGGATATCTGTTCAGCAAGCCGCTGACTGTGGCGCAAGTCGAGGCGAGCGGTTTCGTGGTGGAGTGCCAGGTTGGGCGTTATCCACTGCTAGATGCCGTGATGGCAGAGTAACAAGTGTGCGTTAGGCCACAACTTGGGATTTTATTCCGCAGTATTTAATCAGAATTAATCATTCTTTTGCGATCGGTCATGAGACGGATTGACTGGAATTGCTAGCATGCGACCTCGTTTCTAGGGAAAGGAGTATCGCAATAATGAGTCATGCTGCTGTCAATGACCGTCCGGCCAGCCCTCCCAAGGGGTGGCTGAACCGTTTCCTCAATGGCGTCGAGAAAGCCGGGAACAAATTACCCGACCCCGCCATGTTGTTCCTCTACGCCTTGCTGATCGTCTGGGTCGGCTCCTGGGTGTTGTCACAATTCCAGTTTGATCTGGTCAACCCCCGTACCGGGGAGGCAGTAGTGGTCAACAACCTACTGACCGGTGCCGGTCTGGCCGAGTTTCTCTCTTCCATGGTCACGACCTTTACTGGTTTTGCCCCGCTGGGGATCGTGTTGGTAGCCATGCTCGGGGTCGGGGTGGCCGAGCAGTCCGGTTTTATCAATACCGGTCTGAAAAAGTTGCTGAAAGTGACGCCTGCCCGTTTTCTCACTCCCATGCTGATCCTGGTGGCGATCGTCAGCCACACCGCCGCAGATGCAGGCTATGTGCTGGTGATCCCCATCGGTGGCATCATCTTCCACGCTGCCGGACGCCATCCGCTGGCGGGGATCGCCGCTGCTTTTGCCGGCGTTTCCGGCGGTTTTGCCGCCAACTTCCTGCCCTCCGGCGGGGATGCGCTGCTGCAGGGTTTTACCCAGTCCGCCGCTCAGTTGCTCGATCCTGACTACATGGTCAACACCCTGTGCAACATCATCTTTACCGGTGCCTCTTCGTTGCTGATCATCTGCGTCGGCTGGTTCATCACCGAAAAGGTGGTGGAGCCGCGCCTCAAGCACGTGGCGCTCAACGAGGATCTGGAGAGTGCCGACGAGATGGGGCGCTACAGCGCGCAAGAGAGCCGGGCCTTCAACTGGGCCGGGTTTGCCATGCTGGCGGCTATCGTGCTGCTGGCGCTGGCGCTCTCCCCGAGCGACTCACCGCTGCGTGCTGCTGATGGCTCTCTGACTACCTTCGCAGCACCCGTGATGAAGTCCATTGTGCCGCTCATCTTCCTGCTCTTTATCCTGCCCGGGATTGTCTACGGCTTTGTCGCAGGCAGCTTCAAGAGTGGCAAGGATGTGATCGATGCCATGTCGGCCACCATGAACAAGATGGGCTCCTACATGGTGATGGCCTTCTTCTGCGCGCTCTTTATCAAGGCGTTTGGTGACTCCAATCTGGGCACCCTGCTGGCCCTCTCCGGTGCCGAAGTGCTCCATGCGCTGGCGCTGCCAGGTGAGGTGACTATCGTCGGGATGATCCTGCTCACCGCCACCGTCAATCTGGTAGTCGGCTCGGCCTCCGCCAAGTGGGCGCTGATCAGCCCGATCCTGGTACCCATGCTGATGGCGGTGGGGATCTCCCCCGAGCTGACCCAGGCGGCCTATCGGGTCGGGGATTCCGCTTCCAACATCATTACCCCGCTGATGGTCTTCTTCCCGCTGGTGGTGGTCTATTGCCAGCAGTATGTGAAGAGCACCGGGATCGGTACTCTGGTCTCCATGATGTTGCCCTACTCACTGGCCTTCCTGGTGAGCTGGACGATTTTCCTGCTGCTCTACTGGGCGCTCGGCTTCCCGCTCGGGTTGCAAGCCCCTTACGTCTATCCGGCCCCTTAAGCTGGGTGTGCGAGGGAGCCTTGGGCTCCCTCGTTTTTTTCGCTATGGTGTTACCTCATTTTGGAGGTGCCATGAATCAGACCATCGATCTTATCCTTTCCCATCGCTCCATTCGTCAGTTCACTGCCGAGCCGATCGCCCCGCAGCAGCTGGATGTCATTCTCGCCGCCGCCCAGTCAGCCTCGACCTCGAGCTTTTTGCAGGTGACCAGTATTGTGCGAGTCTGCGAGCCCGAGGCGCGTCAGCAGTTGGCCATGCTGGCGGGCAATCAACCCTATGTGGCGGAGGCGGCCGAGTTTCTGGTGTTCTGCGCCGATTACCACCGCCACACCCAGATCGTGCCCGAGGCCCAGACCGGCTATGCGGAGCAGTTGCTGATCGGAGCCATCGACGGCGCCCTGATGGCGCAAAACGCCTTGCTGGCGGCGCAGTCGCTGGGGCTGGGCGGGGTCTATATCGGCGGCATTCGCAACCATCCGGCCGAGGTGAGCGAACTGCTCGGCTTGCCCCATCAGGTGATCCCGCTGTTTGGCCTCTGCCTTGGTCATCCTGCCCAGCAGCCGGAGCAGAAACCCCGTCTGCCCAGGGGATTGGTGGTGCATCAGGAGCGCTACCAGCACGAGCTGGATCGTGACCTGCTGGCCCGGTACGATCAGCAAATCGCGGACTACTATCAGGCCCGCAGCAGCAACAACAAGCAGCAGACCTGGAGTGGCCAGATCCGCGCCATTCTGGGCAAGGAGTCCCGCCCTTTCATGCTGGGATTCCTGCAATCGCGGGGCTTTAACCTCAAGTAATGGCGCTGATGGGCGATACTATGGGGAGGTGACCGTCATGGTCATCATCCCCTGACCCTGCAATCTCTCCCTGAGACCGGGGGCACAGCTTGGTGACAAATCGTGGGCAAGGGGGGATCTGCAGGCTACCTTAAGTGGGTAAGCTGTTGTAGGATCACGCAATTGGATAGGAACAGGGGTTTGGACATCCTATGATTTTAACTTTGGTATTGCTGTCTATCGGCGCACTCCTGTTTTTGGTTATCGCCTATAACGTGGTGCAGCAATATAAGCAGAAGGCAGAGGCGGACAAGCGTCACGCCGTTGCCAGACACAAGACGGTGGCCGACGAGACTGAAGAGGTGCTGCTGAACGTCAATCTGGTGCCTTTCTCCAAGAACATGGTGTTGCTGTTGCAGCACCGGATCCTCGATGCCTATCGCGCCATCGCCCAGGTGATGCCGAACAATCAGATCAAGCAGCGCATCGTTGATGTGCAGACCCAGATCAAGAATGTGCAGGAGAACTACAGCGTGCAGGATGAGGGGCAGTTCAAGACCCCGGAGTCCGATCGTCAGGCGATCCAGATGCTGCAGCTGGTCAAGAAGATGCGGGCCGTGCTGCGGGTCGAGCACAACAAGGGCAAGATTGACCCTCAGGGGTTTGCCCAGGAAGAGCGCCGCCTCGAGCTGATGCAGCTCAAGATCAACATCTCCAATCTGGTCAAGCGGGCGATGGATGCTCGCATTCAGGGCCAATATGGCACTTGCCGCCAGCTCTATACCAAGGGACTCTCTGCCATGGCGAGCGTGGGCGACAAGGATCCCTATCTGCTGGCTCGTGAAGAGGATATGCGTCAGGGGCTCAAGGAGCTTGAAGAGCTGCAGCAGCAAAATAGCGCGCAGGATCTGCAAAACATCAAGGACAAGGAAGCCGACGAGCTCGATGTCCTGTTTCAACCCAAGAAGAAATGGTAAGCATGTCCCATCCACTCGATTCCACACTGGGGCCAATGGCCCCATTTGTTTCTCAGCTGTTGGCCGAGCTGGCCGCCAGTGGCGTCACCATTTCCCGGCCAACGGTCGATCACCTCTGTTATCGGGCGGCTACCCTGCAGGAGTACTGCGCGCTATGTGCTGTGCTGGCTGAGGCAGGTACCTTGCTGGTGGAGGGTATGATTGGCGGACGTCCCATCGCCACTTATCAGTTGCGTCAGCCGCTGTTGGCTGATGAGGTACAGGTACCCTGTATCGAGCTGGCTGCACCGAAACCGGGTCGTGTCCATCAGGCGGGGCTGGAACATATCGAGCTGGTGGTCACTTCACTGCAAGATCTGGTAGCGTGCTATCCCGAGCTGCCATTCAAAACCGGCAACATGCAGGATATCCGCAACCCCGATATTGGCCTGATGTTGCCCTCCGGACAGATCAAGTTTCATCTGCGCTCGCTGGCTGAGGTGATTGCCGAAGAGGTGGCGACCGGTGCTGTGGTCGCGGTGCCTGCGGATTATTTCGAGCAGGAGTGATCCTGCGCTCAATGCGGTGCTAGCCTGACAGGCTCTTGAATAACGCAGCAAAAGGGGTCACCGGTGTGACCCCTTTTGTTATCTGGCGGTGCTGGGTTGCGAGATCGCTATCTGCTCGTGGGTGACCCTGTTTGTGCTGATACCGTTACCCGTGCCGGTGTGGTTGCTGGGCGGGCAGTGGCGATTGGCTTCGCTGCTTGAGACGGCCGAGCCAGAGGCTCAAGCCCGCCGTCAAGATGAGGACCAGTTCAATTCCCATGACCAGACCGCCCAGCTCGCCTTGCTCCCAGAAGGGGTGCAGGTAAAGTCCCCCCAGACTGGCTCCCAGATAGTAGGCTACCAGATAGAGAGAGGAGGCGAGGGCGCGGTTGTGTTCGACATGATGACCGACCCAGGCACTGGCGCAGGCGTGTGCCAGGAAAAAGCCGAAGCTGGAGATCAGCAAGCCACTCAGGATCCCGAGCAGGCTAGCTTGCAGCAGCCACAGACTGCCGAGGGCCATCAGGGCGATCCCGACCAGCAGCATCCGTTGTGCCCCCCAGCGGTTGGCAAAGCGGCCGCTCAGGGAGGAGGCCACCGTCCCCGAGAGATAGGTGAGAAACAGCATGCCGAGCCACTGGGTGGGCAGGGAGAAAGGTGGCTTTGCCAGCAAGAAGGTGAGATAGCTGAACTGGTTCAGAAACACCATAAAGTTGAGCCCCCCGATAAGGTAAGCCCCTACCAGCAAGGGATTGGTCAAGTGTTGCTGCAAGGCGCGGGCAAATTGACCGCGAACGGGGGCGCTCGCCACAAAGCGGGTCTGATGGGGCAGCAGCCAGAAGACCAGCGGCAGCAGTAACAGGCTGATTACACCGATCCCCAGAAAGGTATGCTGCCAGTCGCCAAACCAGCCCGCCAACAGACCGCCGACCACCCGACCGGCAATGCCACCGAGGGAGTTGGCGGCAATATAGACCCCCACCGCCGAGAGCAGCGCCCGTTTGCTGAACTCTTCCCCCATATAGGCAATCGCGGTCGCGGGCAGTCCTGCCAGCAGCGCGCCCTGCAGGATGCGCAGCAACAGCAGGGAACCAAACTGCTCAACCAGCGGGATCAACAGTGAGAGCAGGATCGCCAGGGTGAGGGTACCCAGCATGACTTGCCGACGGCCATGGCGATCAGCCAGTCTGGCGCAGATCAGCAGGGAGGCGGCGAGGCCTGCAGTGCATCCTGCCAGGGTCCAGCTGGCCGAGAGGGAGTTGACCAAGAAGACCTCGGCGATCAGGGGTAACAGGGGATGGGTCTGGTAGAGGTTCAGAAACACCAGAAAAGAGCCCAGGCTGAGGGCCAGGGTTGCACGTATCCACTCGCGACTTCCAACTTCAATCATTGCGTATTGTCCTGACTACTTTTGGTCAGGGTAGAGCCCTTGCAGCTATAAATATAATATATTTAAATTATCCATCTCATAAAATAAATTGATACATGGATCTGAAACAGCTTACCTATCTGCTGGCGGTCAGGGATGCCGGCTCATTTACCAAGGCAGCCAACAGTCTGCATGTGGCACAACCGGCTATCAGCATGGCCATTGCTAAACTAGAGCAGCAGCTCGAATTGCGGCTGTTTGATCGACAGGATCGGGCGGTACGGCTCACCCCGGAGGGAGAGGTGCTCTGTCGCCATGCCGAGCGCTTGTTGTTGCAGATGCATCAGGCCGAGGCCGAGATGGCCGAGCTCAAGGGGCTGGAGCGGGGGGAAGTGCGGATCGGGATCCCCTACATGATGGGCTCCTACTATTTCCCCCCTCGTCTGATGGCCTTCAAGCATCGCTATCCCGGCCTCAAGATCCGGGTCGAAGAGGCCGGCACCCGTGAGCTGCTCAGCCGGATGGTGGATGGCTCCCTCGATCTGGCCATTCTCATCACCAGTGATCTCCCCCCCGCCATCGAGGGAGCGCATCTGCTGAGCGAAGAGATGTTGATGGTGGTGGGGGACGATCACCCCTTGCGTGGCGCATCAGCCGTCACCCTCTCGCAGTTCTTTGCTCAGGAGTTGGCGCTGTTTCGCCGTGGCTTTTATCACCGGGAGCATATGGAGGCGCTGGCCCAGAGCCTGGGCGTTGAACCCGATATCGCCTTCGAGAGCAATCTTATCCCTCTGCTCAAAGCGGTGGTGCGGCAAGGCTTTGCGGTGACCACCTTCTTGCGGATGGTGCTGGAAGAGGAGCCGGATCTGAGTGGAGTGCCCTTCGACCCGCCCATCTACCTCGACCTCTGTGTGGCGTGGCGGCGTGGCGATCCGCTCTCCATGGCCAACCGTGCCTTGCGTGATTTTCTACTCAAGGAGCGCCCGGCCTGATGGCGGCGGGCCATTGCTGAAAGTTTGTTACTATTAACGGTGGGTTCGCTTGAGGGCTACACCATGAAATTGCAGCAATTGCGCTATATCGTCGAGGTGGCGAACCACAGGCTGAATCTGTCGGCCACCGCCGAGAGCCTCTTTACCTCCCAGCCCGGGATCAGCAAACAGGTGCGGATGCTGGAGGATGAGCTGGGGATCCAGATCTTCGAGCGCAGCGGCAAACACTTGACCCAAATCACCCCCATAGGTCGGGATGTGATCAAAGTGGCCGCGGAGGTGCTGGACAAGGTGGCCACCATCAAGGTAATGGCCAGGCAGCATGTGCATCCGGAGCAGGGAACCCTCACCATTGCCGCTACTCATCTGCAAGCCCGTTATATTCTGCCCGCCATCCTCAAGGGTTTTATGGCCCGCTTTCCCAAAGTAGCCGTAACTGTGATGCAGGGGAGTGCGGCGCAGTGCCGCGTAGCCGTGCATGATGGCGCTGCCGATCTGCTGCTGGCGGATGAACCGGAGGAGGGGAGCGATCTGCTCATGCTCCCCTCTTTTCAGTGGCAACGGGGCTTGGTGCTGCCCAAGGATCATCCGTTGGCTAAAGCAACATCGCTGACCCCGGCCGAGCTGGTGGAGTTTGCATTGGTGACCGATGGAAGGGCTCTCTCCACAGCTCATAGCACTGATTGCGCTCATGCCGAGAGCCGGATCGCCTGCTGTGCGAGCGACAGCGATGTGCTCAAGACCTATGTCAGACAAGGGATGGGCATCGGGGTTATGGCAACTTTTGCCTGGGAGCCCCAGCGCGATGGCGAGCTGGTGCTCAAAACGGCGCCCTGGCTACCAGGCGGTGTGGCCGCTATCGGGTTGCGCAGAGGGGCATTTTTATGCGGCTATCTCTACGATCTGATTGAACGTCTCGCGCCGCAATTGACCCGCGAGCGGGTCGAACAATACTGTGCTGCCCGCACTGGCGAAGAGCTTGAAGCTCTGCTGGCCAATTTGACCGTGCCACTTAGATAGCTAGGGTTGATGTGTGGTCATCCCAAGAAAAACGCCTCCCAATGGGAGGCGTTTGACTATCTGACATTCGTCAATCCAGGCTCATTTTTTGAGCATATGATCCAGCTTGTTGGCCTTGGTCGACAGATAGAACTCGTTGTGGGGATTGCGCCCTTCCTGCAACGGTACCCGTTCGGCCACTGGAATACCGAAGGATTCCATCGCTTTCATCTTGCGCGGGTTGTTGGTCATCAGTTTGAGAGACTTGACCTCAAGCTGCTTGAGCATATCAGCGCAGATGGTGTAGTCGCGCATATCGGCGGCGAAACCAAGGGCCACGTTGGCTTCCACGGTATCGGCCCCCTGATCCTGCAGGTGATAGGCGCGGATTTTGTTGAGCAAGCCGATGCCTCGGCCCTCTTGACGCACATACAGCAACACGCCACGACCGGCTTTGGCGATATTCTCCATGGCCGCCTGCAACTGGAAACCACAGTCACAACGCAGGCTGAACAGGGCGTCGCCGGTCAGGCACTCTGAGTGGATCCGGCCCAGCACGGGCTCGTCACCGGTAATGTCGCCCATCACCAGTGCGGCGTGGTCTTTGCCTGTGCCGGTTTCCTGAAAACCTACCAGCGTGAAGGTGCCCCAGGGGGTTGGCAATTTGGATTTGGCCACGAGGGTAACGCTGCTCATAGGTTGCTCCTTACTACTAACGGCTCAAAAAAGGGGGCCAGTTTAGCGCGCCTTGTCAGGAACGACCATAAGAACAAGTCCCTGCATTGCTTAATGAAATCTCCAAATGAGATACAAGCACTGCTATCCGGCGGGGTTTTGGCCCTTTGTGCGGATTGATGACTGCCAGGCTCACCACATTCGGGTATAATCGGCGCCCATTAACCCACCCCTTCGGGATGGGAGCAACACAGTGCAGGAGAGAAGTTATGCCTCAGATGGCCCCCGTAATGACAATTGATGGCCCCAGTGGTGCAGGTAAAGGCACCTTGTGTCAGCTGCTTGCTGAGAAGCTGGGTTGGCACTTACTGGACTCGGGCGCCATCTATCGGGTGTTGTCCCTGGCCGCCCTGCATCACGATGTAGAGCTGGACAGTGAAGCCTCACTGGTGCCACTGGCTGCCAATCTGGATGTGCAATTTCAGGTTGAGGGCGATCTGGTCAAGGTTATCCTGGAAGGGGAAGATGTCTCCCGCACCATCCGCACCGAAGAAGTGGGTAATGCTGCCAGTAAAATCGCCGCCTTCCCCCGGGTGCGCGAAGCATTGTTGCGCCGTCAGCGTGCTTTTCGTCAGGCCCCGGGTCTGATTGCCGATGGTCGTGATATGGGCACAGTTGTTTTCCCCGAGGCCGAGGTGAAGATTTTCCTCGACGCCAGTGCCGAAGAACGGGCCCAGCGTCGCTATAAGCAGTTGCAAGATAAGGGCTTTGATGTTAACTTTGAGCGTCTTTTAACCGAGATTCGGGAACGTGACGATCGCGACAGAAATCGCGCTACTGCACCCCTGAAACCGGCAGAAGATGCTCTGGTGGTAGACTCTACCGCCATGACCATAGATGAAGTGCTGGCAACAGTGCTCGCCTATGCAGAGCAACAACTTGGTGATGCCAGCGCAAGCTGACATCCGGTCGTCTGCACCAAGGATGGCGCAGATTATTTAAAACAGCCCCGCTTGTGCCGGATTGCAAGTGGATGTTTCATTTGTGACATAAACAATGATCGAATCTTTTGCTCAACTCTTTGAAGAGTCCCTGAACGCCGTTGAAACCCGTCAAGGTTCCATCGTCAAGGGTACTGTCGTTGCTATCGAGAACGGTTTCGTACTGGTTGACGCCGGTCTGAAATCCGAGTCCGCTATCCCGGCTGAAGAATTCAAGAACGCCATGGGCGAGCTGGAAATCAACGTCGGCGACACCGTTGACGTGGCTCTGGACTCTATCGAAGATGGTTTCGGCGAAACCAAGCTGTCCCGCGAAAAAGCCAAGCGCCACGAAGCCTGGCTGCAGCTTGAGAAGGCTTACGAAGAGCAAGCTACCGTTATCGGTATCATCAACGGCAAGGTCAAGGGTGGTTTCACCGTTGAACTGAACGGCATCCGTGCCTTCCTGCCTGGTTCTCTGGTTGACGTGCGTCCGATCCGTGACACCGCTCACCTGGAAAACAAAGAACTCGAGTTCAAAGTCATCAAGCTGGACCAGAAGCGCAACAACGTTGTTGTTTCCCGTCGTGCCGTGATCGAGACCGAGAACACCTCCGAGCGCGAAAGCCTGCTGGCTAACCTGCAAGAAGGTCAAGAAGTTAAGGGTATCGTCAAGAACCTGACCGACTACGGTGCATTCGTAGATCTGGGCGGTGTTGACGGCCTGCTGCACATCACCGACATGGCGTGGAAGCGCGTTAAGCATCCTTCCGAAATCGTCAACGTTGGCGACGAGATCGCTGTCAAGGTTCTGAAGTTCGACCGCGAGCGTACCCGTGTATCCCTGGGTCTGAAGCAGCTGGGCGAAGATCCCTGGGTTGCTATCGCCAAGCGTTACCCGGAGACCACCCGTCTGTCTGGCCGCGTGACCAACCTGACCGACTACGGCTGCTTCGTTGAAATCGAAGAAGGCGTTGAAGGCCTGGTACACGTATCCGAGATGGATTGGACCAACAAGAACATCCACCCGTCCAAAGTTGTTAACGTTGGCGACGTGGTTGACGTGATGGTTCTGGACATCGACGAAGAGCGTCGTCGTATCTCCCTGGGTCTGAAGCAGTGCAAATCCAACCCGTGGCAGCTGTTTGCCGAAACTCACGCCAAAGGCGACCGTGTTTCCGGCAAGATCAAGTCCATCACTGACTTCGGTATCTTCATCGGTCTGGATGGCGGCATCGACGGCCTGGTTCACCTGTCTGACATCTCCTGGAACAACCAGGGCGAAGAAGCCGTGCGTGAATTCAAGAAAGGCGACGAGATCGAAGCCGTTGTTCTGCAAGTGGATCCGGAGCGTGAGCGCATCTCCCTGGGTGTCAAGCAGATCGAAGAAGACCCGTTCAACAAGTACCTGGCTGACAACAAGAAAGGTGCTATCGTGAAGGGTAAGGTTACCGAGGTTGATGCCAAAGGTGCCGTTATCGAACTGGCTGATGGCGTAGAAGGCTACCTGCGTGCCTCCGACGCTGCTCGTGACCGTGTAGAAGACGCCACTCTGGTGCTGTCTGTTGGTGACGAAGTTGAAGCTAAATTCATGGGCGTTGATCGTAAAAACCGCACCGTAAGCCTGTCTGTCCGTGCTAAGGACGAGGCTGATGAGCGTGTTGCTATCGATAACCTGAACCAGCAAGAAGAAGTTGTGTTCAGCAATGCTATGATGGAAGCGTTCAAAGCCGCCAAGGGTGAGTAATCCTTGATGCAAGAAAAGGGCGGCATTGCGCCGCCCTTTTTTATCCTGGCAAAATGAATATTGCATGTGATCGGGGAAGGAGATTTAACGTTATGACCAAATCAGATCTCATCGAACAACTGGCAGCCAGCCGCATGCATATGCCGGCCAAGGATGTCGAAGCTGCCATCAAGGAGATCCTTGAGCAGATGGCGTCGACCTTGCAAAACGGCGACCGGATTGAAATCCGCGGATTTGGCAGTTTTTCACTGCACTATCGTGCGCCCCGTGTGGGCCGCAACCCCAAGACTGGGGACAAGGTTGAACTGACCGGGAAATATGTCCCGCACTTCAAACCTGGTAAAGAGTTGCGCGAGCGCGTCAACATCATTGAATAATGCAGAAATGGGCATACCTCGGGTATGCCTTTTTTCTTTTTGGCACCGATTCCTGTGCCAATCGTCTTGTTTCTTAAACTCTTTTCCCATTCACTCTAGAGTCTGCCTGCGATTTTAAGGATAATCAGCCTCTCATTAGATACTGACAGGGAGCTCTTATGAAGCGTATTTTGGCCCTCATTCCGCTGGTGCTGGTGTTTGTTCTGACCCTGGCGCTGGGCTCACAAAATGGCCAGCTGGTTCAGTTCAATTACCTGATCGCTCAGGGTGAGTTTTCACTTGCCATGCTGTTGGGCTTCTTCTTTGCTGGCGGTTTTTTGCTGGGCTGGCTGGTATTCGGCCTGCTGTTCCTGCGCCTGAAAATGCAAAACCGCACCCTCAACCGCACCATGCGTCGTCAATCCCGCGAGTTGGAGCTGGCCCGGTCACCGGGTAAGGAATAATGTTCCTCAATGCTTGAACTGCTTTTCCTGCTGTTGCCCATCGCCGCCGGTTATGGTTGGTACATGGGTCGCAGGAGTGTTCGCCAGGACACCCAAAAACAGAGTAACCAGTTTTCCCGCCAGTATGTGGCGGGCCTCAACTATTTGCTGTCCGATGAATCCGACAAGGCGGTGGATCTCTTTATCCAGCTGCTTGAGGTGGACAGTGAAACCATCGAAACACACCTCTCCCTCGGCAACCTGTTTCGCCAGCGTGGGGAGGTCGATCGTGCCATCAAGATCCACCAGAACCTGGTAACCCGCCAGCTGACCCGGGAACAGCGCCAGCTTGCCCTGCAGGAGCTGGCTCGCGACTTTTTGGCTGCTGGTCTGCTCGACCGTGCTGAAGCGCTCTGGAATGAGCTGTGTGACGACAGCGACTATGAAGAGACGGCGCTGGCACAGCTGTTGATCATCCATCAGCAGTTGCGGGATTGGGACAAGGCCATCGATGTGGCGGTGCGTCTGCAAAAATTCCAGGGCAAGAAGCTGGCCGACCCCATCTCCCATTTCTATTGCGAACAGGCCGAAACCGCGCTGCGTGAGGGCAATAGAGGGGAGGGGCTGGCCAAGCTCAAACGGGCGCTCAGTATCAATCCGGCATGTGCCCGCGCCAGTTTGCGCCTCGCTGAGCTCGCCATGGCCGAGGGGGAGTATGAGCAGGCCAGCAAGGAGCTGCTGCGGGTGTTCGAGCAGGATATCGACTTTGCCTCCGAGGCAATGCCCAAATTGCTCGAGTGCTATCAGCAGTTGGGGCGCACACCCGCCTTGATCCCGCTGCTTGAGAAGGCGGTGGAAGATCACGCTGGCGTCAGCGTGACATTGGCCCTTGCCAAGCTGGTTGAAGAGCGTGATGGCCTGAGCCAGGCCCGTTCGCTGGTGCTGCGTCAGCTGCGTCGTCATCCCTCGATGAAAGGTTTTTACCAGCTGGTGGGTTTTCAGCTGGCCAGTGCGGAGGAGGGGCCTGCCAAGGAGAGCCTCGAACTGCTGCAACAGCTGGTCGGCGAGCAGATCAAAATCAAGTCAACCCACAAGTGTCGGCAGTGCGGCTTTGCCACTCACTCGCTGTTCTGGCAGTGCCCGTCTTGTCGCCAGTGGGGTTCCATCAAGCCGATCCGTGGTCTGGACGGTGAATAACAAGCAATAGGATGTGAGATGCAAGATCCCAAAGTACTGGTAGCGCTGGATTATCAGCACGAGGCAGATGCCTTAGCGTTCGTTGAACGTATCTCTCCGGCCCAGTGCCGTCTCAAGGTAGGCAAGGAGATGTTTACCCTGTTTGGCCCACAGTTCGTACGCCAGCTGGTGGCCAAGGGATTCGATGTCTTTCTGGATCTGAAGTTTCACGATATTCCCAATACCGTTGCCAAAGCGGTGGCAGCCAGTGCCGAGCTCGGTGTCTGGATGGTCAACGTGCATGCCAGTGGTGGTGAGCGGATGATGCGTGCCGCCAAAGAGGCGCTACTGCCTTATGGCGACAAGGCCCCCCTGCTTATCGGCGTGACCGTGCTGACCAGCATGGAGCAGTCCGACATGATCCCTCTTGGTCTGGATGTGAGCCCCGCCGAGCAGGTGATCCGGCTGGCTACCTTGACCAAAGCATCCGGTCTGGATGGGGTTGTCTGCTCTGCCAACGAGGCCCATGAGTTGAAAGCCTTGCTGGGCGAAGATTTCAAGCTGGTGACCCCGGGTATTCGCCCGACCGGTTCAGCGGCCGGGGATCAGCGCCGGGTGATGACACCGAAAGCGGCGGTCGAGGCGGGGTCCGATTATCTGGTTATCGGTCGCCCCATTACGCAGGCTGCCGATCCGGCCGCCATGCTGGCCAGCATCAATGCCGAGCTGGTTGGTGCGTAACAGGCTCACTCAGTGATACACGGTGCAGGCCGAGCAACAGGCCTGCACCGGCCCCGATAAGATGAGAGCCGATGTGTACCCTGGCATTGATCAGGGTGGATATCGGGCTCTCTCCCGCATTGTAGAAGTCCATCGCCAGCTTGAGCCCCATCCCTGCCAACAGTAGCCAGCCCGATGTGCGGCGTCCGTGGCGGATATCCTGCATTGCCCCCCAGACAAACAGACCATGCAGCGAGCCGGATAGCCCCATGTACCACTGGGTCTGCGGGCACCACCTCCAGATCCCCAAGCCCACTGCCAGCCAGAGCAGCAACATCAGCAGCGGCAGGCGAGCCCCACCCAGATAGTCGCGAAACAGGCTATAGAGGATGGCGAGGCCGCCCAGATTGAGCAGCAGGTGCCACAGATTGGTATGAGCCAGATTGCCTGTTATGATCCGCCACCCTTCACCCTCGGCGATCAAGGGCCGATCGAAGGAGAGCTGAAGATTGGGAACGGTAAAGAAGAGTAGCAAGCTGGTGAGAGAGAGCGTGATAACCCAGAGCAATCCAGATTTGTCTGACAACATGAAACAGTCCAACGACAAGAACAGTCGATACTGTACACGTTGCACCCGAGCCCTCAAAGCCTGCCTGTGCGATTATATTGTGCCGGTTGACAATCACACGCCCCTCTACATCTTGCAGCACCCCAACGAGGTGGCACATCCCAAGGGGACTGCGGCGCTGCTGGCGGCCTCTTTGCAACAGTGCGAGATCCATGTGGGGGAGGACTTTTCCCGCGATGAGTGGCTCAATGTGCTGCTGGCTGACCAATCCCGTTGTTTTTATTTGCTCTGGCCGAATGAGGATGCCATTTCGCTGACCAATCTTCGCCAACAGTGGGAGAGTGAATCCTCTGGCTCCGCATCAGTCGCCTTTATCTTGCTTGACGGCACCTGGCGCAAAGCCTATCGCATGTTGCAGAGCAACCCGGCACTGGCCCGCTTGCCCCGCATCGGCATTGGTGCCATTGCCGGTCAATATGCCATTCGCAAGAAACCCTTTCCCGATGCCCTCTCTACCATAGAGGCGGGCTATCACCTCTTGTCCCGGTGGGAGGGGAGGCCGGAGCGCTATGCGCCCTTGCTGACCCTGTTCAATCGGTTGAATACCCAGTGGCAGGACTTTGCCGAAGGCCGCCGCGCGTGACATTTGAAGGAGTTATCAAGATGAAAAAAGCAGTCGTGGTTTTCAGCGGTGGTCAGGACAGCACTACTTGTCTGGTGCAGGCATTGGCCCGGTATGATGAAGTGCACGCCATCACCTTCGACTATGGCCAGCGCCATCGGGAAGAGATCGACACCGCGCGCCGTCTGGGCAGTGCACTGGGGGTTGCCGCCCACAAGGTGATGGATGTGACGCTGCTCAATGAGCTGGCGGTCTCTGCCCTGACCCGTGACGACATCCCGGTCAGCTGCGAGCTGCAGGATAATGGCCTGCCCAACACCTTCGTGCCGGGCCGCAATATCCTGTTCCTGACCCTGGCTTCCATCTATGCCTATCAGGTGGGCGCCGAAGCGGTGATCACCGGTGTCTGCGAGACCGACTTCTCCGGCTATCCCGATTGCCGTGACGAGTTCGTCAAGGCCCTCAATCAGGCGGTGTCGCTGGGGTTGGATCGCGGCATCCGTTTTGAAACTCCCTTGATGTGGCTCGACAAGGCCGAGACCTGGGCTCTGGCGGATCACTATGGTCACCTCGACACGGTGCGCCAGCAGACCCTGACCTGCTACAACGGCATTGCCGGTGACGGTTGCGGCACGTGTCCTGCGTGTGAACTGCGCAGTCGCGGCCTGAACAACTATCTGGCCGACAAGGCGGGCATTATGGCCAGACTGTTTGAGAAAACCGGGCTGGGTGAGAAAAGCGCAGAGTGAGCCTGCGTCTTGCCGTGGCTTGGGGTATAATCCGCGACTTTTGCAATAAGCCGTGATCGAGATGCACTACCCAATCAACGAGATTTTCCAGACCATCCAGGGGGAGGGCATCTTTACCGGCCTGCCCGCCATCTTTGTTCGCCTGCAGGGTTGCCCGGTGGGCTGCCCCTGGTGCGATACCCGTCATACCTGGGTTGTTGATCCGGCTCGTGAAGTGGGCAAGGCGGCGGTGCTGGATCGCTCCAACGAATCCGATTGTTGGAGCCAACTTAGCACCGCGCAGATTATCAAGAGCTTTACCGACCTGGGTTATCAGGCGCGCCATGTGGTGATCACCGGTGGCGAGCCCTGCCTCTACGATCTGCACGAACTCTCGTCAGCCCTGCTGGCGGCGGGTTATCAGGTGCAGATTGAAACCAGTGGCACCAGCGAGATCAAGACCCATGAGCAGACCTGGGTGACCGTCTCCCCCAAAATTGGCATGAAAGGGGGGCTGCCTGTGCTGGTCTCGGCGCTGGAGCGGGCCAACGAGATCAAGCATCCGGTGGCCACCGAGCACCATATTGAAGAGCTGGATACGCTGCTCGCTACTGCTACCCTGCGCCCTGATGTGGTCATTGCCTTGCAGCCGATCAGCCAGAAGCCAAGGGCCACCCAATTGGCGATGGATATCTGTATCGCGCGTAACTGGCGACTCTCAATCCAGACTCATAAATATCTGGATATTGATTAATATGGATTGGCTATCCGACGAACAGGTGCTGCTGACTCTGACCAACAAGATGCCTTACGGTAAATATCAGGGTCGGCGTATCATCGATATTCCCGAGCCCTATCTGGTGTGGATGGCGCGCAGCGGTTTTCCTGCGGGTAAATTGGGCCAGACGCTGGCGTTGGCTTACGAAATCAAACTCAATGGACTCGAGTCCATGATTATTCCCATTATTAACAGGATGTCGGTATGAGAATATATACGAGGCAGGGCGACAAGGGCATGACCCGGCTGGCCGATGGTATCCAGTTGCCAAAGGATCATTTGCGGGTCGAGACCTACGGTTATATCGATGAGCTCAACTCCCATATTGGCTTGCTGATTTGTGACGTCCCGTCGCAAGAGCTCTGCTTATTGGCTGATTTACAGCTGTTGCAACAGGAGTTGTTTGATCTGGGGGGCGAGTTGGCATTCTCCAGTGACGCCCAGAATGAATCGATTTGGCAGGTTAATGCCGCTTGGACAACTCGCCTTGAACAGCAGATAGATCGTTATAGTGAGCCATTGCCACCGCTGCGCCAATTTATATTGCCGGGTGGTTCCCGTGCCGCGGCGCAAGCGCATGTGGTGCGTACTCTGGTGCGTCATTGCGAGCGCTTGCTGCTGACATTGAGCCGGGAAGAGCGGGTCAATCCCGAGGTGCTGCCCTATCTGAACCGGATGAGTGACTGGTTCTTTACCGTTGCCCGCTATCTCATCTGCGTAGCAGGGGATCGTGAAGTGCTGTGGGTCAAGGCAGCAGATCGCCCGCAATCGGCTATCTGATATGTCACGTTTAAGCGGCAATAAAAAACCTCGCCTTGGCGAGGTTTTTTATTCGCAACGAGATTGAGATCAGATAGCAAAATCTTCCAGTGATTTGCCTGCTGCCACTGCGTTGGCAATGACCGAAGGCATACGGCCCTGGCCGGTCCAGGTTTTCTCTACGCCATTATCCTGATAGCGATATTTGGCCGGACGTGGCGCCCTCTTGGCTTTTTCTGATTTGCCGGGGTTGGTAGCGACAGCGCTTACCAATTCTGCCGGGTCAATACCGGCGGCTTTCAGCATTTCGCTATATTCGTTAATTTTCCGCAGATGCTCTTCACGGGCCTGACGCTCGGCAGCTTCATCCTGCTGACGCTCAGCAACGATCGCAGAGAGTTTTTCCAGTGCCTCTTCCAGTTGTTCCAGAGAAAGCTCGCGGCAGGTCGCACGCAGACTGCGGATATTAAGCAGTACCTTTAAAAATTCATTCATAGGAGTTACCACGTCGAGTCAGAGAAAAATATTATGTTCCAGCTGATTCTTGCTTGGCGATTTAAATAAGTCAAGCCGGGTTAAATATAATATCCGTGGGGAACATCAATACAGATATTTAATATGGCCTGCAATAGGCTTGGTGATTGGATGCCAATGAAGCCGCAGTAGGTGAAAATAGCGTCAAAACAGGCGTTATTGCATCATTTGACTACCATTTTTCGACCTTGATATGTTTATCGTGACTATTTAATCAAAAAACTTGCTATAAGCTGCCATCTCGATAAAATGTGCGCCGAATACCTTTAAGTAGAGGCGCGCTGCCTATGAGTATTTGTGCGGAGGGTGATGCCTGTGATGCACAAGGAAAGGAGTCAGCGCCGAAGTGGCCAGGCCATCATACCGGGCTGCTGGTTCTGCATCTAATAGGTGCAGGACTGCCATAGTCATCCACTATGGAGCGCTACCTGAAGGGGCTGAGGAGTATGACCTCCCCATAGGTTTTGTTTCTTTAGATCCTCTCGGTAGATCTCCACCTGTAATCTTTAGGTGCAAAGAGATCATGGACATTAGTCATTTCGCCGACTCCGGTTGGTCCGTTCTTCCCCCCCTGTTGGCTGTCGCGCTGGCGATCATGACCCGCCGCGTGCTGCTGTCTCTAGGTGTGGGCATCGTCACCGGCAGTCTGCTGCTCAATCAGTTTTCACCCCTCGAATCCCTGCATTACATGTTGAATACCGTGCTCAAGATCTTCTGGGTCGATGGCGCGCTCAATCGTGACAATGTCAACATGATCCTGTTTATGCTGCTGCTGGGTGGCCTCATCAGCCTGATGAGCGTCTCCGGGGCGACCCGTGCCTTTGCCGAGTGGGCCGAGCGTCGTGCCAAGACCCGCAAGGGCGCCAAAGCCCTGACTGGCATGATGGTGTTTGCCTTCTTTATCGATGACTTCTTCCACAGCCTGTCGGTGGGGGCCATCTGCCGTCCGGTGACCGACCGCTTCCAGATCTCCCGTGCCAAATTGGCCTATCTGCTGGACTCCACCGCGGCGCCGGTCTGCGTGCTGATGCCCATCTCCTCTTGGGGCGCCTATATCATCGCTCTGGTTGGCGGCATCATGGCGGCCCACGGTCTGACTGAACAGAGCCCCATCGCGGCATTTGTCGAGATGATCCCGATGAACCTCTACGCCGTCTTCACCCTGATCATGGTGCTGGTGGTGATTGCATTCCAACTCGATATCGGCCCGATGCGTCAACACGAAGCGTGGGCGCTGGAAGGCAAGCTGTGGGATGAGTCCAAGGGCCGCCCCATCGGTCTGGATATGGAAAGCCCGGAGGAGAGCAACGGCGGCATGATCGACATGGTACTGCCGATCCTGACCCTGACCGCCGCCACCATCTATTTCATGATCGATTCCGGTGCTGCGGCGCTGAGCGAGAAAGGGCTGCCCTTCAGCGTGCTTGGCTCGTTCGAAAACACCAACGTCGGCTCTTCGCTGGTTTACGGTGCCCTGTGCAGTCTGGTGGTCTCCATCGGTCTGGCTATGCGCCTGAAGCTGGGTGCCAAGAACTGGATCAAGGCCGCGCCGCAAGGCGTCATGGCCATGCTGCCAGCCATCAACATCCTGCTGTTTGCCTGGACCATAGGTGCCGTGGTGCGCGACGTGGAGACCGGCAAGTACCTGGCTTCGCTGGCTAACGGCAACCTGCCGATCGAAGTACTGCCTGCTGTGGTCTTTATCCTCTCCTGTGCCATGGCGTTTGCCACCGGTACCAGCTGGGGCACCTTCGGCATCATGCTGCCGCTGGCCGGTGACATGGCTGCCGCCAGCGACATCAGCCTGATGCTGCCGATGCTGGCTGCGGTACTGGCTGGCTCGGTGTTCGGGGATCACAGCTCGCCCATCTCCAGCACCAGCATCCTCTCCGCCACCGGTGCCGGTTGCCATCACATCGATCACGTGATGACCCAGCTGCCTTATGCGCTGGCCATCGCCTTCGGTGCGGCCATGGGTTACCTGGCGATGGGCTTGATGCACTCCAGCCTGGCCGGTTTCAGTGTCAGTGCCCTCTGGTTCGTGCTCTTTACCGGTTATCACCTGAAAAAGGCCAAAGCGCGGCCAGTGCTGGCCACCGCGTAACATTTATAGAGCAAGGGGCCCGCGGGCCCCTTGGTTTTGTCAGGGGCTTTGGTTAGCATGCGCCCCATAAATTCAGTTTCGGAACAGTATCATGGCTTCACTGCACTACAAATTTGCCACCATGAATTCAGGCAAATCCACCCAGCTCATTCAGGCACACTTCAACTATCTGGAGCGGGGCATGCATCCTCTGGCGATGACGCCAGCCATTGATGATCGTTTCGGGGTCGGGGTGATCAGTGCCCGGGTTGGCCTTGAACTGAAGGTGGACGTGTTCAGCGACAGCTGCGATCTGTTTGAAATGGTGAAAGAGCGCCATGCGAAGAAACATATCGATGTTTTCATCGTGGACGAGGCCCAGTTCCTGACCCGTGAGCAGGTCTACCAGTTGGCCCGCATCGTCGATGAGCAGGATATTCCGGTGATGGCCTATGGCCTCAAGACCGATTTTCGCGGCGAGCTGTTCCCGGGCTCCTACCATCTGCTCTGTCTGGCTGACAAGTTTGAAGAGCTGAAGAGCATCTGCTGGTGTGGCAACAAGGCTCACATGAACTCCCGGGTCAATGAAGCGGGGCAGGTGATGCGTGATGGCGAACAGGTGGAGATCGGTGGCAACGATCGTTATGTGTCGCTTTGCCGCAAGCACTATCTGGAAGGTCGGGCCTACAAGTAAGTCGGCTGCGATATTTGAATCGTCGAGAAGGGTGCCAATCTGGCGCTCTTTTTCTTTTCCTTGTCCCATCCTGAATATGGTTTACACCTTTCCCTCCAATAAATGGAGAACCCGATGGGACAAGGTGTGAAACGGACACAGCACGGTTACTCGCTGACTTTTAAACTGTCACTGGTCGAGAAGATTGAAAAAGGCGAGCTCACCTACAAACAGGCTCAGGTGCGTTATGGCATTCAGGGCCGCTCCACCGTTCTGGTATGGTTGCGTAAACATGGTCGGCAAGATTGGAGCCAGGGGGCTTCTGTACGTGCCGGCAGGAGCATCACCATGCCTGACCCCGACAACCAGACGCCAGAACAGCGCATCAAGGAACTCGAGCAACAGCTGGAGCTGATGAGTCAGAAGGCCCAGTTCTTTGAGGCCGTCGTCGATGTACTGAAGAATGACTACGGCGTCTCCATCGTAAAAAAGCGACCCGGCAAGTCCTCTCGCAGCGGCAAGTCGAGAGACTAACCTTGCCTGTTTCTGGGGATAAGCCGGCAGGCTTACTACAAGCGCAATCGGGTCGCCGACGAGCGCCATGCACAAGGGCTACAGGTGGTGCGCTTCGTGCGTCAGGTTCGACTGCGACAACCTCGGGTGGGCACTCGCAAGCTGCATTATCTGCTGCAGGGTCAGGATGATGGCGGGCTCAAGGTCGGGCGTGACAGACTGTTTCAGATATTGGCCGAGCACCGCCTGCTGGTGCCACCCAGACGGGCGTATCACAAGACCACCCACAGTTTTCACCGTTTCTACCGTCATCCCAACTTGCTCAAGGCGGGGCCGGAGCAGGTCTGGGTCGCAGATATCACCTATCTGCCAGCCAGGAGCGGGCCGCTGTACCTGAGCCTGGTGACGGATGCCTACTCACGCAAGATAGTGGGCCATCACGTGCACGAAGGGATGCACGCCGAGTCGGTGGCGATGGCGTTCAAGAAAGCACTGAAGCAACGCTGTGGCAGCGGGGAGCTAATCCATCACTCGGACCGCGGCGTGAAGTATTGCTCGGGGCTGTATCAGTCATTACATGAGCTGTACGGGGTGAAATGCTCGATGACGGATGGGTATGACTGTTACCAGAATGCGTTGGCGGAGCGGGTGAACGGGATTTTGAAAGGAGAGTTATTGTTGCAAAGCCCGCAGGATTTGACGCAAGCGCGGGAAATGGTGCGTGAAGCCGTGGATATGTAGTGGTCAACTAAATCCGGACACTTGGTTAGGCCGATCCTCGGCTTTTGCTGGCGGTATCCCGTCATTGTGGTGATGTGGACGCCGCCAGTTGTAGTAATCCATCAGGTAATAACTGATATCCCGCTTTGCCTCCCGCACGCTCATGTATCCCATAGCCGGAACCCACTCCGTTTTAAGACTTCTGAACAATCGCTCCATCGGGGCATTATCCCAGCAGTTGCCACGCCGACTCATGCTCTGGGTCATGCGATAGCGCCACAGTCGTTGCCGAAATGCCCTACTGCCATATTGGCTGCCCTGGTCAGAGTGAAACAGCACACCAGATGGGCAACCACGCTGCTGATAGGCCATCTCCAGTGCTTTGATTGCCAATTCTGCATCAGGTTTATCAGACATCGCCCAGCCCACGACCCGCCGGGTGTGCAGGTCAAGCACCGCTGCCAGGTAATGCCAACGGCCACCAGCCCAGACGTAGGTGATATCGCCACACCACACCTGATTGGGTTGCTGGACATCAAATTCGCGGGCCAGCAGATTGGGGATATCCGGTCGCTCAGACTGGGCGACCTGATAACGATGAGCGCCCGGCTGTTTGGATACCAGCCCGGCTGCCTTCATCAGGTTACGTACTTTGAATCGACCAATCTGATACCCCAACTCCCGCATCATCGACATCAAGGCGCGGCTGCCTGCAGAGCTCCTGCTCTCTTTGAACAACCGGCGCAACTCACTGCGTTGCTGTATCCGCTCACGGTTAATCGCCCGTCTGCGGGCCAGATAATCGTAAAAACAGGAGGTGGGCACATCGAAAGCGCAGCAGACCAAGGTGATGGGGGCTTGCTCCCTTAATCGGTCTATCAGCGCGTACGTGTGAACTCGTCCGCCATCAAGAGAGCAGTAGCCTTTTTTAGAATGTCCTTTTCACGTTCGAGCCGGTTGATACGGGCTTCCAGCTCCTGAATTTTTTGCTGCTCCGGAGTCAGTGCTTTGCCGATGGGGGTTGTACCACAGCGTTCGGATTGCAGTTGCTGAACCCAGCGGCGCAGTACGGTTTCACCGACATCCAGTGAACGGCTGGCTTCAGGGACAGAATATCCTTGGTCGAGCACCAAGGATGCGGCTTCGAGTTTGAATTCGGCAGTAAATGAGCGACGTAATCTTGTCATTGAACACCTCAGGTCATAGTGGCGACTGTACCACCTAAAATGGTGTCCGGGATGATTAGACCACTATAATCTGCTGCCATTGAGCATGAAATTGAATCGACGCATAAAAACTCCCAGGTAAGGGAAGCTGGGTGATTATGACCTGAATTGAGGCTATTAGCTGGTGCTGCAAGTCGTGAAGGTCTATCCCGGTAGCATGGGGGGCTACCAGTTTGGTTCATAACTCCAGCTCGATTATGGGGATCTCCCAACGTTCGCTGCGCATCTTGGGTTGATACTCATCCTTTTCCTGCTCTTTACGCCGCTCTACCAAGGCGATCACTCTGGCTTCGCGGATTGTATTCACATCGAATTTCCAGGTTTCTTCTCCCTGTAGGGAGAGGCGAGCGATCTTGTGACTGCGGTGATAGACATGGAGCCTGTCCTGTTTGTCGGGGGCAATGCGTACGGCATCGCCTACTTTCAACGCTCTCAGTTCGTTGTGAATAGTCTGGCCTTCATCACTGTGACCTGCATATCCCAACACCAGTTGCGACATACCCATCATGGCGAAACGACGTTGTCTATCCGGTCGGGTTGCGTTAGGTCTCTGCACGTAGCAGTGGGAGGCGATCAGTGGAATATGGGGATTATGTTGATCGTGGCGAGCCATGAGAACCAGCCTTTCGATAGCACGTGTCATCCCCACATAGAAGAGGCGCCGCTCTTCTTCCAGGTTACTGGTCGATAGCTCCGCCGCGCGTTGCCAGCCACCGTCGAGAAGTATCACATGGCGATACTCCTCCCCCTTAACCCCATGTACCGTACTTAACAATACCCCTTTACCGAAGCGGATCTGGCGCTTTTGCTCGCTCAAATACTCGTAGAGGAACATCAGGAAGTGGTGGGCAGAAAGAGCGTGCTCTCCCTGGCTGGCTTGCCATTGAGCAATCAGATTGTGCAGTAGCTCCTCCCAACGGTTGGCCAGTGAGAGTGGAGGGAGAGGGGCTGCAAGTTGCTCCGCTGTCAGCAGGGCATGACCTTGCTGTTGTAGCCAATTCTGATAGCGCAAGATTTCACGGCAGCGATGCACAGGAAAACCGTTCTCTTTATCCAGAGTAAAACGACAGGGAATATCGGCATCTGCCAGTGCCGAGCGTACCCAGGCCAGTTCCTCCTTCTCTAGCCCATTACGGGCCAGCACGGCGATAGATTCCAGCGGGCAAGTGGGAGTCTTCTCACGGATAAGCGCGATATGTCTCACGACCTCGGCTGCCTGTTGGGCTGCATCCTGGCACTGCTGGATGATGACGCGACCCTGTGCTGTCTCCATCCCCTCCCAGTGCCCCCCAGCCACTTCCATCTTGCGCCTGTCGTCGATCTCGATGGGATGTGTACGCTTCATGCGATCCTGATTGTGCTCAATCAGGCGGTTGGAGGTCTCGATGATGTGGGCGGTGGAACGATAGTTCCAGGTCAGGAAGTGAGTCTGGGCGTTGTAGTCTTGCTCAAAGCGGCGAATAAAGCTGACGTTCGCGTCGCGAAAGGCGTAGATCGATTGGTCATCATCACCCACAGCCATCAGATGCAGTCGGGCCTCCTCATCCTCTTCGCTTTTGCCCACCAGTGCCGCGATAAGCTGGTACTGTTGTTCATCAATGTCTTGATACTCGTCGACGAGCAGAAATTGCAGCCCACCGAGCAGCTTTTCCCGCTGCTCTTCCAATTCGAGACCAAGCTGGTTCTGCTCTCCCCGGAGCAGCTTGATTGCGTCATCAATGATGGTGGTAAAGTCGATATCGTCGGATGTCCGGTTTTGCACCGCATTGCCTGTCAGACTCATAGCGAGACCGTGAAAGGTGAATACCGAGACCCGTGCTCCATCACGCCCCAGCAACTCGGTCAGGCGTCGGCGCAGGGACATCGCCGCATTATGGTTGTAACAGAGCAACATGATCCGCGATGGGGAGATTTGCTTGACCCGCATCAGGTAGGCGCAGCGGTGGATAATCACCTTGCTCTTGCCTGAACCCGGGCCTGCCAGTACCAGCAAGTTTTGCTCGGGCGGAGCCTGAACGATCTGCTCCTGGGCACGGTTGTGAAGATCTTCGACAATGCGCTTCCAGGAGTGTTCGCTGGTCGCCAGCTCCAGGATTTTGTTGCGCCCTTTGAAGTAGTGACCGAGGAACTTGTCAGCTTCCATGGAGAAGTAGTCTGTCACCAGCTTTTTGGCTTTCTTGAAGTGCTCCAGGCTGATGCGGGCGTATTCATTCATCACATGGATCTGAATCACCTTCTGGCGATAGTGATGCTCAAGCGGCTGATAGTCTGCCTTGTTGTATTGTTGCTGCCGCTCAGCGGTCAGAGTGAGGGTCATGGCGCTTCGGAACACTGCAAGACCATTTTGCAGCACGATGGCGTGTTGCTCATGCAGGTAGAGCAGTGCCCGCTCTGCCCCTTTGAGCAACCACTCCTGCTGGCTGCTTGCCTCCCGCTTGTTCATTAGCTGAGCCACATCCATGTCTTCTCGCAGGTATTTGACCAGTTGTTCCAGGGCAAATGACAGCATCACTTGGCGCTGGACACTCTCTTCGCTGCTTGCCAACAGGGTGTAGAGAAAATCGAGGGTGGCGCCTGTGACGCGATGGCGTTGATCAATTGTCTGCTCAATCTGGGACCAGGTTCGGTTGAAGGTGAGTTGGTAAAGATCCCGAGAGAGATATTTGACATCAATGGAGCCTTTCTCGCCCCCCGAGCGACCATCCTGAGCCCAGCTGGTCAGCAAATTGCGCAGCAAGCCAGGGTTACACCGCTCATGCCCCAGATCTTTGATGGCCTGATTGACCAGTCGAATGTTAAAGATCAGCCCTTGCCCTGTATCAGGTTCGGGTTCTTTTTCACGCAAGGTGTCCAGCATCGCCTTTTCAATGCTGTGTACTTGCCCGCAGAGCACCCGGGCATTGTCTCTTCCTTTGGGGCGAAGCCAGGTAGTCAGTAACATCCCCTGAGAGAGAAGACCGACATCCGCCATCTGGGTGAGTACCCGCATCACTTCACTGGCCTGAACACCACTTCCTTTGTCTGCCATGTATTGGCCTGCCTCTTCGGCAATGGCATCGGCACTGAGACCATCATCGTCGGCAGCACTCATCAGCGCCTGGATAACAGCTTGCCAGATGGCTTTGGCCTTGGGAGCCAGTTTCAGACTCTCTACCCTTTTCATCGCCTCCTCGGTGGAAGCAAACAGAGGGCGCCCCTGAAAAACCTGAGTGATGTTGTCGCTACGCTCCAGATAGCCCGCTCGTTCGAGCCAGGCAATAGCTGTCTTGACCTTGGTATCCGCATTGCTGTCATCGGCAGCGAAGCTGGTTTCTACCTCTGGCTGGTTGATGAGCTCTGCACTGGTGGCGACCAGTGGCGAGTTGTTATCCTGCTTGCCTCCTTTGCTGGCCCTGAGCCTTATTCCGCGCAGGATCTGTTTGATATCGCGCAGGCTGACTTCACTCATGGCCTCGAGCTGAAACTGTTTCTCGATATCTTGTTCATCAAACAGCAATACGCAGTGGGCTTGTGCTGTATCGCGGCCAGCTCGTCCCGCTTCCTGTAGATAGTTTTCGAGGGAGCCGGGGATATCGGCATGGATCACCAAACGCACATCATCCTTGTCGATCCCCATCCCGAAGGCATTGGTCGCGCAGATGACCCGGATCTCGCCATTGATAAATTGTTCGAGGGTGGTTTTCTTCTGGGCACTGTCCATGCGGGCGTAAAAGCGTGAGACAGGGAGGGATTGTTGCTGACCGAGGAAATCGGCCAGCTCGTCCACGCTGCGCTTTGTTGCGCAGTAGATAACGCAGGAACCGGGCTTTTCCTCACCGAAGAACTGCTCGAGCAGGTTAAGGATATGGCCCTGTTTATTGAGACCGGGGCACTCAACGACGGCATATTCGAGGTTGGTACGTTCAACCCCTCCTTCCAGTCTGAGAAGAGGTCGGGGCTGTTTGTCGAGAAACTGGGCGCAAATATCCTCAATCACATCCGGTTTGGCGGTCGCGGTATAGCAGAAGACTGGAGGCATGGGGACCTGCTGTTCCTTGGCAATTGTGGCGATGGCCTTGGCGCAGTAGAGATAGTCAGGGCGGAAATCATGTCCCCATTTCGACAGGCAGTGCGCTTCGTCAAATACCCAGCCACCGATTTGACGTTGTCGTATTGCTTGTTTGACTGTGCGGTTGCGCAACTGCTCGGGGGAGATATAGAGCAAGGCGATATCCCCCATGCGGATCTGTTCAAGAATCGCGCCTCGCTCTGGTAGCGTCAGCAGCCCCGAGATAGCGGCAACCCCTTCAATACCGGCCTTGTGTTTAAGGTTGTCCACTTGATCTTTCATCAGTGCCTGCAGGGGGGATATCACGACCGTGAGAGCACCGCTTCGCTGGTTACGCACCAGTGCCGGGAGCTGGTAGCAGAGCGACTTGCCACCGCTGGTTGGGAGTATGCCGAGCAGTGCGACGCCAGCCATGGCTTCCTCGATCAAGGTCTTCTGCAATGGTGTCCCATCAGGCAGGTTGCGAAAGTTGTCGAGCTCGAAAATTCGCTGCAGATGGCGGCGTGCGTCGTGGTTCTCCTGACAATAGCTGCAGTCAGCATGACCGCAGTGACGTTCACGAACTGTGTGAATGATTTCTGCGGTCTGGGGGAAGCGGCGCCAAATCCAGGGGGGCAATACGGAGTTCCCGCCGGACACGGGCAACCAGGCGCAGGCATAAGCCAATGGTAACAACAGCATGGGTTGACGCAGGGCATCACCAATCACTCGGTTGAGCTGATTGGGGCACGCTTTCTCATGGGCAATGCTCTTGATGAGAGTGGGTAGCTCCGAGACCCGCACTGGCGGGCGGCCTGTCAGTCTGGCAAACACCAGTGACAGACCCTGAGTGTTAAATTGCGCCATGACTCCCTGGTCGAACAGATATTGATAAAGCTGCAATTGGGACAGGGGTAAGGCTTGTAGTGCTATCAGCTGTTCCGAGAAGATCTGCAATGCGAGCCTTGCATCCGCGACCGGATCATTGAGGGTATCCCGAACCAGTTTGTAATCCTTGACCAAGCGGTGATAGGGGTTTTTGGGAAAGGCAAGGGGAGATAGATAGAGGGTATCTATTACCGGCTTTTCGAGAAGCAACTGGGGACGTACAGCCTGTTTGGCCAACCAGGGGAGATCAAAATCGAGAATATTGTGACCAAGGACTACATCTGCCCCTTGTGCCAGCGCATTTAGCTCCTTGAGTGCGAGATCCTGCGGGCCCTTGAGATTGAGTTCACGACCAGCCAGGAGCGCCCCCAGATGACGGAGTTTTTCGTCCCGGGTCAGTTCAAGGTCAAAGGAAAGAATCTTGTCATCCCCAAACAGGGTCACGACATCAGTCGAGTTCATTAATAGCCATCTCCATCTGGCGTTGACCTCTCATGGCGATAATAAGTGCCAAGAGATCAGTGAGTTGGCCGAATATTACCCGAAATGTTGAATGATGGCATCATTCAGAGCCCTCTGGCCGCGGTTCTTTTGGCGGACACCCGGTTTTGTAAATGCCGCTGCCCGATTAATCGTTCATGTTGGGAAAGTGTCGTTCTGGCCATGGCCAACTAACTGATCTTGTGAGATTATTTTACTTCCTTCTCCGTTCGGAACGCATTGTGTCCCTCGACTACTACCAGTGCCATGCCACCGAATTGGCGACTCGTTACCAACAGGTATCTGCGCGCGCCGTTCACGGCGACTGACTCACACTACTGGAGCCTTGGCTCCTTGCGGCACCGCGCAGGTTACTCGATGTGGGGGCCGGAAGTGGTCGTGATGCCGCGTTTTTAGCCGAGCTCCATCAGGGCAACATGGTGGTCGCTGTCGAGCCCTGTCAGGCACTTGCTGCGCAGGGGCAATGTCATACCCGTGAGGCAGCGGTGGCGTGGGTCAATGACGCTATGCCTGCTCTCTCTCGCGTGACCGGTACTTTTGATCTGATTTTGCTCAGTGCTGTCTGGATGCATCTACCCCCGGAGTCTCGCCCCTTGGCTCTGGCACGTCTTCATGAGCTGCTCTCACCAGACGGCTATCTGGTACTGAGTCTTCGCCTGACTGTGTCGGAGCTGGAGATGCGGGAGCGAGCCATGTATCCGGTAGCTGTCGATGAAGTGGAGCTGTTTGCATTGGAGGGGGGGATGACACTGCTCCATGTGTCAGAGCCACAGGGGGATGCCTTGGCGCGTAGCGGCTTGAGTTGGCAGAGTCTGATCCTTGGGGGCGAACATGCACGCCTCCCCTGAGCAACAACTCGCTTTTATTGTCTATCTGCAACGCATCTTTACCGAAGGCGACTTTGTTGCCACTTACAAGTGCGCCTTACTTCACGGGATTGCAGATATCGCAATTGAGCGCAGTACCGAGACCCATGAGCTGATGGCGGCGCGCACTATTACGCTGGACGAACTAGCCACCAAGTTTGTGGAGCTCTATTGGCAGCACAGTCTGCCCTACTCGGCAACGGGAGAAACGGCTACCTTGCTCAAACAGAGCTGCGGTCGTCAGGCCATCATGCTGACGGAGTTGTCGCGGCTGCGTGAAGAGGGTGTCCGCTCGGTGACTGCACTGCGTCGTCACGACGCCTGGCGGCCTCTTCTTGCCCGAGTTCGGCGCATCCTTGTTGAGGGGCCCTTGTGGCGTCTGCAGATCCTGGGTGGGCGAGAGGAGTGTCACCTCTATCCTCATCAAAGGGGCACGGATCATATCTGCCTTAACCCCGGCATTCTCTACTGTCTCCACCGCTTTTACGATCTGGTGGTCTCTCTCTCCCGACAGCATTGGTTACAGCTTATCTGCGACATCAAGGGTAATCAGCCACTGATTGGCCCAAGTGTGGGGTTGGAGAATTTTCTATTTGGTTCAAGCCGTCAGGCGCTGGGGCGAGTAGGAGAGGTATTGAGGGACTTGCAGGGGGGAACCTGTTTTTACTGTAACAAGGCGATACACGGGAGTGGTGAGGTAGACCATTTCATCCCCTGGCGTCGTTATCCAATCGATTTGGGCCACAACTTCGTATTAGCACATGCCAACTGTAACCGGAGCAAACGGGATTTTCTTGCCGCGCCCGAGCACAGGGATGCTTGGTACGAGCAGAATATCCTGACTCACGGGGCGTACCTCACCGATGAGCTGGCCCCTCTGGTGAGCGTCGATGCCGAGCGTTCTACTGCCATTGCTACTTGGGCCTATCAGCAAGCACTCCGTGAGCATGCTCGGTTGTGGCGCGGTATTGACCTGTTTGTGGACGTGACAGCCCCCAGTGTGGGGATGAGTAATCCAGGCTTCTCTAGACTCTTCTGAGGCAGATACGAAAAAGCCCAGCCAAAAGGCTGGGCTTTAGAATTTGGCTCCCTCGACAGGACTTGAACCTGTGACATACGGATTAACAGTCCGCCGTTCTACCGACTGAACTACGAGGGAAAAGTGGCTCCTCCTACTGGACTTGAACCAGTGACATACGGATTAACAGTCCGCCGTTCTACCGACTGAACTAAGGAGGAATTGCCTGTCTCGTTAAGACGGGGCGAATATTAATGACCAGGGCGGCGGGTGTCAACCCGCGAATTTCCCGAAAACCGGATTTTCGGACTGTTTGCCCAAAAGTTGCGCTTTGCGGTTTATTTTCAGCACAATCAGTCCCTTGCCATCGAAGCCCCCAACCGGCGCAGGGGTTATTGGCTCGGTTCGCATCAACCTGATGATGCCAGCATGATGTCGCGAACGTGCTGGTAACACTGCGAGGCTCAAATGGTAATCTTTGTGGCAAAAAGGGGGATAGCAGGAGCCAAGATCGGCGATTTGGCGGCAAATAGGCCAAATAATGGGTGAGCGCGCGTTTCATTGATCCTGCCCATCGAAAAAATGGCCCGTCTGGAGTAAGGTTACGCAGGATACCATCGCCGCGTCGACAGCCCTGCCGGCCCTTGATGATGATCGGGCGCCGGATCTCTCCGGCCTTTATCTCCCTCTTCTGGTATTACGATATACATGCACAAGCAAGCCTCTTTAAATAGCGTGAAGCTCGCCATAGCCTTACGCCAGTCCTGTATTGATGAACCTTACAGCATGGCCCGCTTCGGCCGTGATCTTATCGCCGGTGTGACGGTGGGCATCATCGCCATCCCGCTCGCCATGGCACTGGCCATCGCCAGCGGTGTGCCGCCGCAACACGGTCTCTATACCGCCATCATTGCCGGAATCGTGATCGCCGTGACCGGTGGCTCCCGCTACTCCATCTCCGGCCCGACCGCTGCCTTTGTGGTGATCCTCTATCCTGTCGCCCAGCAGTTCGGGGTTGGCGGTCTGTTGATGGCGACGCTCATCTCAGGCCTCTTTCTGGTGGCGATGGGGATGGCCCGTCTTGGCCGCCTTATCGAGTACATTCCTCCGTCAGTGACGCTGGGCTTTACCGGTGGTATCGCCATCGTGATCGCCACCTTGCAAATCAAGGACTTCTTTGGACTGAGCGTGCCCGAGATGCCGGAAACCTATCTGGGCAAGGTCGAAGCGCTGGCCGCCGCCCTGCCAAGCTGGCAGTGGGGCGATACCCTGGTGGGGGTCGCAACGCTGGCCGTGCTGCTGCTCTGGCCGCGCCTGCGTCTGCCGGTGCCCGGCCACCTGCCCGCAGTGCTGGTCGGGGTAGGTCTGGGTTTTGGCCTCCATTACTTTGGGGTGGATGTGGCCACCATCGGCAGCAAGTTCAGCTATACCCTGGCTGATGGCACCCAGGGGATGGGGATCCCGCCCATCGCGCCGACCCTGGTGATGCCCTGGGCCTTGCCCGGACCGGATGGCTTGCCAGTTGAATGGAACCTGGCGGCTGTTGAGCGGCTGCTGCCTGCCGCCTTCTCCATGGCGATGCTGGGGGCGATCGAATCGCTGCTCTGCGCCGTGGTGCTCGATGGGATGACCGGTCGCAAACACAGCTCCAACGCCGAGCTGGTGGGGCAGGGGCTTGGCAACATCTTCGCCCCCTTCTTTGGCGGCATTACCGCTACCGCTGCCATCGCCCGCTCTGCCGCCAACGTGCGTGCCGGCGCTACGTCCCCCATCTCGGGGATCGTCCATGCGCTGGTGGTGCTGGCCGCCATTCTGGTGCTGGCCCCCTGGCTCTCCTGGTTGCCGCTCTCGGCCATGGCTGCCTTGCTGCTCATCGTGGCCTGGAACATGAGTGAAGCGCACAAGGTGGTGGAGCTGATCCGTCGCGCCCCCAAATCTGATGTGCTGGTGCTGCTGGTCTGCCTGTCACTCACCGTCATTTTCGACATGGTCATCGCCATCACCTTCGGGGTGATCCTGGCATCCCTGCTCTTTATGCGCGAAATCGCCAAGATGACCAAACTGCACGATTTGGCCGAGCACAAGCGCTATGCCCATGAGGTGCCGGACAACGGCCTGCTCTACAAGATCAACGGCCCGCTCTTCTTCGCCGCGGCCGAACGGGTCTTTGCCGAGCTGGAAGCGCAAGTGAAAGGACACAAGGTACTGGTGTTGCAGATGGAGGCGGTTTCCATCCTCGATGCGGGCGGCCTGTCAGCCTTTCTCCACTTTGGCAAGCAGATGGCTAAAGCCGGTGTCGAGTTGCGGGTGGCCGAGTTGCAGTTCCAACCGCTCAAGACCCTGGCCCGTGCCAAGGTGCGGCCGCAGCCCGGCAAGCTGGAATTTTACGGCTCGCTGGAAGAGGCGCTCAAAGGTGAACATTTGCACGAAGCGGCAGTAAATTGATTGAAAGGGATACGAAACGGCATATTTTTGGTCACTTGGTTCGGATATTGAGCAAACTAACGCAAAAAGTAAAAAATTGCATTGACCAAAAGCCATCGTATCCCTTACATTACGCCCCGTCACCGCGGCATGGTTCGCCAGTGAATGTGCAGCTCAAGCACATAAAGCAGTGAGCAAAAATTTGGTGAGGTGTCCGAGTGGCTGAAGGAGCACGCCTGGAAAGTGTGTATACGGCAACGTATCGAGGGTTCGAATCCCTCCCTCACCGCCAAATATAACCCGTTGAATTTCAACGGGTTTTTTCATTTCTAGACTTACGTGATTTTTTTCCTGGATCAACTGGGTGGAACAATCATGTATCTGAGTAAAAATGCCTCCGGCACCTACTACACTCGTCTCCCGCTGCCTAAGTCATTACGTGACCGTGGCTTGCCCTTCGCTATCCGTACTTCCCTTTGCACCAAAGATCGTCAGCTTGCCGTAGACCGCAACCTGGCAGTGGCAGCTCGTACTCGCGCACTTATCGCGGCTACTCCTGCCGATACTGCCCCCCGCAGTTTCTATCGCTGGATCCGCGCCGATCTAGACGCGTTCAAAGCAGCGGGGTTCATCCCTCCTCAAACACCTTCCACACCTCGTGAACCTTCTGTTGATGCCCCAGCAGTGGGATCATGCTCACCCACGCATTGGCGAGATTCATCGAGACTAAAACCAGTGAGGGGATCCAGCATAGGTCGGTGGGCCAGCTCCAACTTCGGATCAACGCCTTCGTCACCTGGGCCAAAGGGGTTAAAGTCGATGAGGTGACGCCCGCGCTGGCACAGGAGTACCGCAACAGCTTGCTGCGCAAGACCAACCTCAGTTTCAAAACCAAAGGAGATTACCTCGCCGCCCTGAAACAGTTCTTCCGTTGGTGCGTGGCGCTGGACTATTGCAGCCGTAACCCTTTTGATGGGTTGACGGCAGGCAAGAAGCCGCACAAACGGGCGGATGAGGAGCGAGTGCGCTGGCATCGCCCTCAACTGGCTCAGCTGTTTGCCAGCCTGCGCAGCAAACAATCCCAGAAAGGCAAAAAATTGAGAGTTCAAGACTGGTGGGTGCCCCTGCTGTGCCTGTATGCCGGGCTGCGACCCTCCGAGGCTTGCCAGCTCAAAACTCAGAACATCAAACAGGTTGAGGGGATTTGGTGTCTGATGGTCGATGCGGGAGAGGTGGATCAACAGCTCAAGAGTGCCAATGCGTACCGTACCGTGCCGCTACATAGTGCGTTGATCGGACATCAATTCCTGGACTATGTGGAGAGTCGTCGCGGTCAGGGGCAGGTATTTTTGTTCGACGACAAACCATCAGGCAAAGACGACGACTGGGCGCATAACATCACCTGTCGCTTCCAACGCCACCTCAATGATGCTGGCATCGTAGGTCAGGGCCGTCCCACGCTTTACGGGCTGCGGCATAGCTACATCGATGAGTTACAGCAGGCGGACGTTGCTGAGCATATTGTGGCTGAGTTGGCGGGACATAGTAAAACAGGGATCACTTTTGGCCGCTATGGTAAACGGGTAAGCGTATCTCTTTTGAAAGAAAAGATAGAGTTGATTCCCAGAGACTTAGTATAAGTGTCAATCCAGTACCGTCTGGTGAACTTTTGCTGTAGTGCTCATAGACGTATAAGCCCCAACTCAATGCTCACTTATCTGATAGGTGGGATCAGTCGTGCTCTACAACAGGGAAATTCAACCAGAAATCGTGCCCTGTGTGGCTCAGATGTTGTGGTGGAACGATATTATTTAAAAAAACCAAATAATTTTCTTGACTTGCAATTTCGTTTGTGCATCAAAAATCTGTTGACTTGTTTTTTTAATGCTCATAACCTATGCGCAAATCAACTGGATTAGAGCCGATGAACAATGATAAAAACTCACAGGCCAAAGATTTAAATAAGACTCTTGGACTAGCAATAAATGAAAATCTGAAATTTAAAGAAGCCCGCTATGCTGAATCAACCATTGGACCATATCGCCGCAAGAGCAAGCAGCTTGTAACTTGGTTCGGTAAGAAAAAGTTGATCGACTTTAGCTCTACAGACATAGAGATGATGGTCGTAAAACTTTTGAAGAAATATAATGGCTGTACAGTTAATCACTACCTGGAAATTCTGCGCAGTGTATTTGTTAGGGCGAAACTCGACGGTTTAATTCCATCTAATCCGATGGAAAACATAAAGAAATGTAAATTTACCAGAAAGAAGCCGAAACCATTCTTGCAGTCTGAGATTGCACTTTTGCTACAACAGAATAAGCAGGAAAACTATCAAATTGAAACTGCATTGATACAGGTAGGGATAGCAACTGGTTTACGAATTAGTGAACTGCTCGCCTTAAGTGCTGAAGTTGTTGATCTCGAAAAAAAGATGCTAACCATAGATCTGGCTTTGGTAAATGGTGTGTATAAAACCCCTAAAAATGAGGGGTCTAGACGAACAATAGAATTGACAGCGCAGGCAATAGAACCGCTAACTCTACTGCTAGAACAAGCCAAGAATAGAAAGGCAAAAAATATAAAAGTCACGCAGAATGATAATCGAACTAAATTAATCGAATCTCGGACATTGTTAGCCTATTTTTGTGCAAAGCGGCGTCCTTACGCCTCAGTTGATGAATACAGAGAAAAATTCTTTAAACCGTACTGTATCTCTCTTGGCGTTGATTATCGCGGGCCATCGCAATTCCGTCATACATTTGCCAGTCAACTATTGTCTGCCGGAATAAATGTACCATGGATTGCACGGCAGATGGGGCATGCTGGTACTGAAATGATTCAGCGCTGTTATGGCCAATGGTTAGTCGAGGATGCAGTCGATTTTGGAGCCCAGGCAGGAGCGGTTTTGCAACGGTGCTTACATTCGAATGCTGTAGATACGGTAGAGCAGTCTGCTGCGCCATCTGCCACATTGTACAGAAATTGGAATGAGTTGATGACCATGCCAGAGATGCAATCGATAATACCATTAATCGAAATGCTCCTTAAAAAGAAGTGAATTACGATAGCATAAATTAAAGAGAGTTATCGGGTTAATATGATCTAAGTGTGTACGGTATCGTTGCAGCTAAAAACTATCGTTGACGCTACTATCTAATCAGGCAGTTTATTGCTTTTAATAAAAAGAGCAAGGTCACTCCTACACCGTACAAATTGCGTTCCGCAATGTACGGTGTACGGAGCCTTGCCATGGCTGTCGCCCTGGACCTACCTGGGCTGCCGCCCAGACCCGCTAAATAAATATATAAATTAGAGCTGTTCAGCAGCCAGGAGACAATACGTGGGAAAAGAAAATAAAAAATTAAGGAATAGCAAAAATAATACTTTACGTGAGGAGCTGACAAGAGATCCTGATCTCATGCTGCTCATTGAAAGGGCCGTTATCAGGTGCATCAATGACGATGTCGCTGTCACTATTAACGGTATAGCTAGAGATGTAAATATGGATACAGACATCGTTCGACAAATGCTGCCGAGTTTTACAGAGATCCGTGATCATCGAATCGAGCTACGCTGCACATATGAGGAAAAACGTCGTTGGGAGAAAAAGGCTAAAAATGCAAGCATCACTGTATCGAGGTTAGCATCTCAATCTCTCACAAAATTGAAAATCGTCATTTCTCCAGCAGAAACATTACGCGACACAATAAATAATCTTATTGCGCAACAGACCGGGTTTTATAACAATTTCAATCAGCTGGTAAAATGGTGTAACTCCCATAAGGGCGATGTAAATCTACTTTTTATTTTATGCGAACTCAGGGAACTAGAAAAACAACATAAAGAGCAGGTTGATAAAATCAACGAGATGTTATCACCACAATTAACACAGCCATCTCGGGTTATACGCCATGACAAAAGCGATACTGCGACCCCAGACACTACATGGTCACACTCAGGTGAGGATGACGAGGATGCAGTGGAGGTAAATCCAGCATTAATCGAGAGTGAGTATGAGGAGCATGAGCTATGGCGGTGATTAGATTTTTTGCAACCAATGGGCATCGCCAGACTAAGTCCAGCGCCCCAATAGATTACCTACTGGGTATCTACAGCGCTCTGACGCCGCAACAAAAAAATGAGCGTAGTACAATCGCTGATGCGATTAGGGTTGCTCGTGATAAAAATGACGCTCCATTGGTTCATCGGTTGAACCAACAACTGAGACTGATCCATGGTGTACAACGGACTCCACCACCTGAGCTGTTGGCTGGAAATCCACGAGACATTGCTTATGCAATCGAGATATCGCCACATAAATATAAATACACCAGCGGTGTCATTGCACATGCAATTGAGGACAACCAGACGCTGAGTTCCAATCCTGATATTGCTCAAGAATTTCGTGCATTGATGGAGGAGCTGGTTTTTGCGGGATTACCCATAGAGGACAGGATGATCTTGTGGGTACAACATACGCATGAACAAAATCTGGAGAATCATTTTTTAATCCCACGGATTAATCTGCGCACTGGAAAATATTTCAACCCTCACCCACCAGGTGCGGAAGGAGATTTTAATGCGATCCGTGATTACCTCAACCTGAAATATAACCTCGCACGTCCAGATGATCCGCGACGCCAGAGGCTGACAGGAACAATACCACGGTACAGTAAAAATGCGGACTTGATTGCAGCGTTATCTGATGCGGTGCAGTTACGGGTAACTCAGGGTCAGTTATGTAACCGACAAGCTGTGATTGATTGGCTGGAGCAACCTCAGACTCGACAAATGTATGGTATTAGCGAAGTCGAGGCTAAAAAGGATTACATACGGATTGTGCCAGAGGGAAAGATCAAGGCTTTTCGGCTGAAAGGACCTTTATTTAGCCGTGCGTTTACCAGTATTGATGTGGTGAGACCGACGCTGACGATAACAACGCCTCCACAACCGTCGTTGGATGCACTCTGGCAGCAGATTGAGGAGCGGATAGCCAAACGCCGGGCCTTCAATCAGAGCCGCTATAACGTCACTGAGACGCTGCACCCAATGCCCTCTCCGAGGCCTGTGAGACGACCGACAGGTATGGCCGCAGTGATAACCCAGAGACATCGCAAACAGCCAACAAATGCGCTTTTTTGGCAACAGCAGATGCAGCTATATGCAGGTTACACACTGACCCCAATTAACCCTGAGGGAACCCTAACAGTAGACACCGAAAAGGCATTAATTCAACTGCTGATGAAAATTTTGAGCGCTATTTTAGCATTACTAGGAGTGAATCATGAATTTAGAGAAACAATTATTAGAGTTGCTCAGTTTTATCAACACCGAGCAGATGAGCTCGATAGCAACGCTCAGGGAGCAGGTTCAATCGCAGCATGTCACACAGCAGCAGATAATGAACGACCATCAGGTCTTGCTGACCATGGTGCAGCATTTGAACACGCATACCAGCGACAGCAACGTCTCTGCCGAGAACTCCATTCATCAGATGAGCGTTTCGCTCGAACAGTTGCAGGAGCAGGTTCAGACCTTGAGCGGCTCCGTAGAGAGTACGCAGAGGTCGGTGAGATTGCTACTCGAGGTCTTAGAATCATAATGGATAACCCTATATTAGCAGCCAAAAAAATTGCACGTTTCAGGATGAGGCCTGGAGAGTATGCATTAAAATCTCAGCACGAGCACTCTGGCCAGAGGACTGCACGTCATGAAATGGATTCAGATCTTTCTTTGTAAAATATTCTGAATGGCGTTTGTTTTTTATATTTACGGAACATCATCAATAAAAGATTATTTGCAATGTTTATTTTTATAAATAGCAATAATGAATATCTACTATCGATATATAAAAACAACAAACAATAATAACCTTTTTTGGGGGGAGAGTCTGTATGCTCCAGAATAAAATGTGGGCTTGGGGGGTTAGTGAGGGGCGGATTGCCAGTGAGCAAAAACCGGTTTGGTTGTTGGACGAACTGATTGAGCAGGGTGATCAGTGGATCATCAATGGTGCCCCCAAATCAGGCAAATCGCTGCTCGCAACGCAGCTCGCATTGGCCATCGCCAGTGGAGGACAGTTCCTCAACTGGAAGAATCAAACTCCAGCACGAGTGTTGTATATGGATTTTGAGCTAAAAGATCGGTTGTTTTGGAAACGCTTTTTAACCATGACAGCACATAATAATGTGACTGACCAAACAATTGAGCGGAATTTTTTCCGGTGTGGTGATTTCCAGACAACGGATGTATTGGATCCTGTAGAGGCGAAAAAAATGATCTCCATCGTGAATGAGATCCAGCCTGACCTGATTATTTGGGATGTACTAGCCAGGATGCATACGGCGGTGGAAAATGATAATAGCATGATGGGCCAGGTGATGCGGTCCATCAGAAAAATAAGTCAACCCGTAGCCCACATTGTTGTGCATCATGCAAGAAAATCCTCGCCAGGAGCGGAGGGTTACAACGCAGGCGCTGCTGGTATCAGGGGGGCATCATCCATTCATGGTGAGGCTGATGGCGTTATGTCACTAGCATTACGGGATGGGCAGGGGGCTAGATTCAGCCTCAGATTTAGTTCGAGAGCGGTTGAAACTCCTGATGAGATTTTATTAAACCGAACAGAACATCTGATATTCGTCAGCGCGAATGATAGTGATAACAACACATTATTAACTTCCCTGAAAAAAGCTCTGAGTGGGCATACCTCTGTATCAGCAGCCGAGTTAGTGAACTCCTTTTGTGCAGAATTTTCCATACAGGAACGGCAGGCAAAAAACTATATCAGAAAATGCGTATCAAATACTTGGATTCGGCGGGAAAGGAGGCCGGATAAAACGTATGAGTACATCGCCACAGATTTACTCACTGATGTATCAGTCTAAACACACAATCTCTACCATCTGGATGCAAGAGTGTAATGAACCTCTATCTATAAATAGATTGCATCCAGAATTACCCCCCTTACATATCCCCCTTTCATGCACAAGAGCGCCTAGTGCTTATTTTAGACATTGCATTTTAAATGCATTATGATTCTGAAATAAACAATTGAGCCTTTGTTTTCAAAATAAAATATGTATCACATTGAAAACAACTAGAACATGTCATTCAAGAATTGATGTCCTGCTATATGCAGGAATTCGTCTGTTTATGTTCTTTTTAAGCCTCATATCCATTAAATCGAATGGCAAAAATGTTTTTATTTATATTGCTCTTCGAGCATATCATCCACATGTAATGACTACCGCATTATCGATATTTTACCATCCCAACCAAGTCCATTCTGTTTATGGGCATGTTATAGGTCAAATGTTGTGCAATCAACACTCAGGAAGAGCAAAAAACAACCAAGAACGAAATTTGTACAATTATTTTTTCAATAAAAAACTCCTTTAAAATCAATGGCATGATCCATTTTTGTCGCTTGACAGATGGCAGTGTCTCGGTTTACCGTGGGCACTATCTTAGATACCCAATGACGACTCATGATGGATCAATTATGCGATAGACTATGCGATAGGAGTTTGAAATGGCGGGAGAAATTTAAAAATTTCAATATCTCTATTTATACGATTTTTTCGTGGGGCTGGTGATCGGGTTCTGCTCCAATATCATCCAAATAGGATGATTGTTATAGAGGTCTGAGTGTTATCAGAGTTGGTAGCTTTATTTAAATCTAAACGTAACGATCACCTGCACTACTATCATCAACACGGCAGCCATCTGCCGATTGCCCCCACTGGACTAATCATGATAATTCTTACTCGAAAACCTTTCATCGGCCCATTCATCTACCACCTAAACGGCTATGTCACCAAGCCCGGATATGAAATTCCATTTTCCGACAAAAGATCCTATAACCAACCCATTTTGCTGGCTAAACATTTCAACCAACTGCGACGTGACAGCGTCGAGGCTGGTTTTAATTCTGGCAGTGGTAGCGCCGACGTTCGACACTGCCTGATCACCCAACTGATCCTGCTGGGTCATCCCGATCTGCCGCATCTCGAGTTTATCCCGCAGCCACCCCGGGAGCAGTGCTATACGCAGCCAGAGGATGGGCATAGATGCCAGGAAAACAGACTACTACGGGCTCGTACCTACACCTATCAGGTCAGCGGCTATATCATCGACCCGTCTAGCCATCCACAATCGTTTATGGAGCTGATTCGATTGGACACCCCCCTGTTATCGGGCAAGGACTTTTTCCAGATGACCCAGTATCTGCGTAACCACCTGCTGGGTGCAATCCCACACCATCTGCTGGATCGACTGGATCTACTGGTGACTGAATTTAATTTGCTCCACGATCCGGTTTACGACCTCAGCGATGTGTTTCACTCCACTGTCGCACGGTGTTCGGATGGAATGTTGCGGGATAGCGGGATTTGTGTCGCAAGCAGTTAGTCTAGGGAAGGTGCGAACAACTGGATCGCACCTTCACCACGAGCTCTTTGTCCGCATTTGAAATGCCCATCACTCCAAAAACCTAACTTTTGGCCGCAAGTATTCGGCTATTAAGCGCCATTTAGCCTCATTTTCGAGGCTTATCTCGATTTTGGGGCACAGCTATCCCATGCCCGTATCATCTGGTCCACGCGAAACAGATTCACCAGCGTAAACAACATCGCCAGTTGGTTGTCGTTCTTGCGCAGCCCCTTGAACCGCGCCTTCACAAAGCCAAACTGACGTTTGATGATCTGAAACGGGGGCTCCACTTTGGCGCGGATGCTGGATTTGAGCCTCTCAAAGGCAATCACAGCCTTATTTTTTCGCGGATGCTTGTTGAGCTCCTTGAGCCTGCCAGGTCGCATCGCAATCGCCCATTGTGCCTTTACATCCGCCAGCTCTTCACGATTTTCCGCACCCTGATATCCTGCGTCAGCGAACACAAATGCCTCCTCGCCATGGAGCAGATTTCCCACTTGATTGAGGTCATGCTCATTGGCTGCCGTGGTCTCCAGACTGTGCGTAAGGCCACTCTTGGCATCGACACCTATATGAGCCTTCATGCCGAAGTACCATTGATTGCCTTTCTTGGTCTGGTGCATCTCACCGTCACGCTCGCCACACTTGTTCTTGGTCGAGCAAGGGGTAGTCTGTTAGTAATCGATTTTTTGCTCATGTAGGTTCATAGAAATCTCAGTTTACACACGTAAAAAAGCCACGGTTTTTTTCCAGAACATCTAAGCTTTTTTTTCATGAACTCATGATTTTTTGGCGAGATTTTTATACTGTTTTTTTACTTTTTATGTTGGAAATAATTATGTGAAACCCCATTATTTTTTTTCCACGAAAAAGACTTTTCTCCGTGTGATTTTTTTTGATTTTCATTGTTTTAAACTTCTCACTATAGACAATGAAAAGAGAGCGAAAAATCAGTTAAAATTTAATGGAAAAAATATTTTAGATATTTTTGATAATTGCTATTGCCATTTGCATGAAATCAACCTAAATTAACTGCAACTAGGCGCGCGCTATACATTTACACCTACAAATAGTGAATGTGTTTTGCGTTAACCTATAAGTTTTTATTTGGCAATAAACTCATTGCTTTGGGGTAGGTCTTCAACCTACCAATAGATAAACACAAGTGCTGAAAAATCTTCGTTAATATATGAGGTTGTATTATGATTGAAAAAGTTAATGATGACGTCTGTGCGATTGAATCTGAGGTTATTAATAATGCACTCGTCCTTTTGATGGGGGCCTATAACCTGAATGAAAACACCTGTGCCCTTGATAAGCATGTGGTGCTCAAAAATAGTAACTATATGTATGAACTTCATGATTTTCCCCCGTTTGTCCTTGTAAATAAGGACATTGCAACGCATGTTGCAAGAGCATTAGATGATGTGTCTATTAAGACATATTATGATGATCTCGCTGATGCATTTTACAATGATGAGAATGGTAGTACTGTTACTTATGATCAAGTACATTCTGATTGGGCCCGTAGCAACATGCCTAGTTACTATATGCCAGGTGGAGACTACCAATCTGCTGAGAATTTCCTCGCAGAGATGGGGGCTGACAATGTGAATGAATCTACTATTATAGAAAATTACAAAATGGCGATAAATGTACTCTCAAGAGTAAAAGTATAGCCATTATTGATGTTGGTTCGAGCAAAACTAACTATTGAAAGTTAGTCTGGCTTGCTCCATCAATCTTATTGATGTGTAAGAAGTTTGAACATGATATGTATGAGGTTAAAACACCTTCACCAATAACGTGAAATGCACATCTGATGAAAGTAGTAATCTTAAAATAAGCGGGACTGAAAGCGCAGCGCGTTTGCAGTCCCTTTTTATTTGTTAGATTTGGTATAACGCCTCGATTTTTTTACGAGGCCAAACATTGTCTATCTAGCATCGATTTTCAGTTAATTTGGCTTGATACATTAGCCCCTTTATTGTCTGCCGTTGCCATCAAGAAAAGGCATTGCCCACCACTGGTTTTCTCCCAATGTGCTCCAACTGCTGCTTTCTCCCGACTATCCGCGTTATCTTGCAGGTGTTGACCTTTGTATTCGACAACCAGCAAACGACCATCAGTCAATTCACACACAAAATCAGGATAGAAATAGCCACATGCCACAGGAAGTTTGAAAGAGAGTCGAGGTTCGGCCTAACCAAGTGTCCGGATTTAGTTGACCACTACAATTGTCAGGTGAATACCATCTCCATACAAATAGATTGCATCCAGAATTACCACCCTTACATATCCCCCTTTCATGTACAAGAGCGCCTAGTGCTTATTTTAGAAATTGCATTTAAAATGCATTATGATTCTTAAATAAACAACAGAGCCTTTGTTTTCAATGTAAAATGTGAATCACATTGAAAACAACTAGAACGTGTCATTCAAGCATTGATGTCATTATTTACAATAGAATCAATCAGTTGATTTTCCGTATCAGAATCATATCTATAAAATAGAAGGACAAGAATTGATGTTTATTTATATTGCTCTGCGAGCATATGATCCATATTTGATGGTAGCTTCTTTTATTGGTGATTTATAGTCCCTGCAAGCATTAAATTTCCATGCTTTGATGTTGCAGCTGAATATTTTCCAGTTTACTGACAGCGCAGAGCGTCAGAAAACGGATATGCAAAACCCGAGATCTTTTTGCACCGATATTTTCGATTAGATTGAAGTTCTCTATAAAAGAGAGCGACGCCATAATTATTTTGTTGGTGTAATTAATGAGGCCTTAGAAATAACAGAGTATGTCTAACGTCTTGGGGCTAGTCCACCTTTGCGACAAAGTAACTTCTCTGGAAGATATGAGTCCACATGCATGACCAATTTTCAATCCAGCTTAGCTGTATGAACTTTCTCTTATGTCCCGCTATGGAGTAATAAAAGCATTACCTAGCAGATGACTTATAAAACTCAAATTACCTTCGTAAGTCATCTCATAGACATTTTCTATAGGATTTCCTGTTATAACTAGACACTTTCCATCTATTATACAAATGTTCTTGTTTATATATAGCATATCTCCATCATACAGACTAAACATGTGATGGTGATCTTCAAATGAGTTTTTAACTGACTCGTGGGAGAGTCGTTGTTCAAGACGCTCTTTATTTATTCTTATTAGATATGATGTATTTCCCAAAGTACCATATACGTAACGATTATAAGATGACTTGCCATAACCGGGCACCTGATAAAAGGTAGTTAGTACACCCGCCTTACATTTTCCAATTTGCGTAATGTGCTCTCCTTTTGCTTGAAATGTAAAGTTACAGCCCAAACCATTGATGAATGGTAGGATGAGATAAATGGAAAATGTAATTATTAAACAACCAAGGAGCAATTTAACTTTTTTCATGTAAAGCTCACTCTATATCCCATAAATAAAACTTATAACCATTTTCATGGTGTGGGTTTTTTTCTGCAAAAATGCCACGAACATCATTAAAATCTGACTTTGATAAATATATCTTTATTGCATCTCTCAAATTATCATCAAAGCTATTGGCGCAAACTATAGTCTTACTATAAAATGTATCACATACCAGCCTAGGTGTGTGTGAATTATACGTTGATAAAACGAAAAAATTAAATAGGCATAGAGAAACAATAACCGCATATTTTAATTTTTGTTTGCTTTCTCTTATCACATCAGTTTTTTGAGATGACAAGCCTATCGGCTCTGTAATATGCAATGGATAAGTTTCATGATTTTTTTTATCAACTGTTAATAAATTACTGTAAATTATAGCGTCAGCGTCAGCGTCAGCGTCAGAAATAATGTTTTCATGAACATTAACACATTGGAATAAATTGTGTTGAGCCAAGAGAAATCCAAACCGAGGAACTGTAACTACATGTTCCGATAGCCCTAAAGCATCAAGAGACCTTCTAAGAGATAATACTGCCATGTTCAACGAGTTAGGCACAACAATTTTACCTGGCCACCCAAGAGAAATCAAAATGTCGCGACTTACAGGCTCTCCTTTCGCATCGATCAAAGCCGTTAGTATGGCTATTTCAGCATAACTGAGTCGCTTAACTAATTTACCATCAAGGGACTTTATTTTATTGCCTTCAATAAGAAACTTGACGTTATCACTTAACATGATGAAACCCTCTAGCTTCTGAATTTATTAACATAAAATCATTTTTGGTTGATTGCATTGTCATTATAGTATAGTAAAAAATAAATTATAATGGTAATAAATACAATTCATGCAAAGTAACGGATTGTAACAGGCCTGAAAAAATCAACAATATACATGAATAGTTCTTTCAATAAATGATGAAAGCTGTTTGCATCATAAAATGCCCCCTATTTATATTATGATGTGGCTAGGGACTACCTAATTTATGTAAATCTATATTACAACATCATTAAAATGATGAAATAATATCTCACATTAACCCTTTTAAAAAATTGGTTGGATTTAGTTGTGGTGAACATGTTTTGTTAAAATAACTGGCTATTCAAATTCATATCTAAAAATTAGGATAGATGCTATTTTCTGAATGCGATATATAATTTACATATATTATATCACACACAATGCATGTCTATTGAAAAATGCCTTTGCAATCATCAGGCTGGATTCTTGGTGATGATATGACATTATCTTTTGACTTATTAAAGGAAGAAGGATTATTGATTTTCTTCCCAGAAGATCCAAAAATTTATTTTTTCTAGGCTAACTGACTTTCACATATCATCCCGGTTGCTACGATAAATTTTTAATAAAATCAAGATAATTCTATTATACTAGGCTTCACGTAAGTTAGTTCGGGTGGTGTTGCATCAAGGCTTCAGCTTAGCTGAAGCAACTAGAAGAGAGAGAGAGTCTCTTTCTAAAGATATGATTGTCAATTGCGCCCACTAGATCGAACGAAGCCTAAATGATAGGTATCACCTATATCGTCACCAACGAAGGTTTTCTCCGTCTACCAGATCTCAAGGATATGCATACATGTGAAATAGTTGATTATGCAATGAAAGTTAATGATCGTCTGGTTGATCTGATGAGCCTTTTTCGCAGCAGAAAGCAGAAGCCGGGCACCCATAACACAGACCAGTGTAGTAAATAGTGTGCCAAATCTTACCTAGCTATCAAAGAATAAGACATGTAGACCTCCATATCAGGCAAGGGGGACGTTTAGATGATACCTTACAGGACAACGCCTTATAGAAAGTTTGTGGTAGTCTCTTAAAGACTAATTAGTATACCACAATCGATTCAAGATGAGAACATAGGCCAAGACTGCGATTCAGAAGTACATAAATTTTTCAACGTGCTGACGTCAGTACTTACCTACCGGAAAATCTCAGACTCCTCAAATTCACCAATAGATATTCACTATGGCTAAGTTCGCTCGCCGGTGCTTTCTCATCTTGTCAAAACATGCCAACTGACTTATCTCTCATCTACAGCCACAATAGATTAATTAAGCGCGTGGTACGTGTTGAAAGGCTAGGGGTATTTTACTGTCAACTTCTAGTTCATGATATTAACCTTTCAACACGTTATGTAGATAACACCTAGGTAAAACATTCTCCAGCAACACTTAGAATATAATCGCCAGGTAGAGCATATTGATCGCCGTTAGCTACAATATTAAAACTTGTGCTTACACCTGCATTATTATTGATAATTCCTCCAGCCAAGACAGAAGAGGTACTCCATCCGTCACCTTTCAACTTAACATTCAATCTGGCACGCATGTTATTAATCTGATATACAACATAGCTATCCCTATCTGGAGATAGGTAATCGCTTGCCATCCATAAGCGAGATCGAGTCGTCCCATCAGTGCACACAACTTTGCCATCAGTTATTAAATCTCCATCTTTCAAATACCCTCCTTGTAAAATAGGTGGGGAAAGCGTAATAAATGCACTAGATTCGTCAGCTTTAGCAGATGGAAAATAAAGTAATTCCAATACACATAGCATAAAAACTATATGTGATGGTAAGTACCTCATAACTTTATTGACATACAGCATGCATTTCATAAATGTTACCTAGTTTAGATTGAGATGTTGATAAATCATAGTCAACAAAGCACTTTTCTGTATCTGTGCCCCCCCAGCGTACCAAAAGTCGTCCTGTATTTGAGATACCACTCAAATAGACGTTACCCCGATCACCAACAATGCCCACACTCATACCTGTTCTAACTTCCTTTTCTTTCTCAATTACAGCAACAGAACCAAAGGGAGGCATTGAGCCATCTGCGCGAGAAAGATGAATAATGGCGCTTGCTCCTTTTCTAGTTGTAAACCGCACAGGAACAATAGCCCCAGTCGTTGGCACGACCTTTTTCTCTGTTTCTGAGAGCGTTACATCATCACGCAACGTTGAAGGATCTACTGAGATCTCATTGTAGTGGTACGGTGTTAGAGAGCTTAGCGCAGCATAACCTCTGTCATCTGTGCTAACACCAGGCCATAAACCAACTGCCATATTGTTAGCCTCAGGTGCAACCACAAGCCCTACGGTTTGGCCCAATGGCTGTCCCAGTGTTAGACCATCTTCATGTAGAATAATACCACCAGATATATTGGCGTTCATTTGTTTACTATTGTTCGAGTATCCATAACCTCCATTCATAAGACCATACTTATGATTCCACCCTAAGTTAATTAAGCTGCGCTCGTTTTTTTCTTGTTCTTTTCCCACGGTTATCTGCTCGCGAAAATCCCAGTTCATGCGTCTTTCAAATGCATAACCCTTAACGCCCAGCTCATGTTGTAAAGGTTGTTTGTCGCTGCCTCTAAGCTGATAACTCATATAAACAGGTCGTGAGTATCCAAACGATAATGGATATGAGAGCCGCAATCCAAACAACTGCTCTCGTTGCTCGTTCTGCCAAGATGATGAAGAACGATAATTAGTTGACCAATCTAACGACACTGACGTTTTCTTAAACGACGCACTATAAGAGATGCGTAAGGATTTATCTGCTGGACGTGATTGACGGTAAGAGCTGTAAATAGCCGATACATTAAGGTTACCAAATGATGCTAGAGACTGCCCCATTATTATTGAAGTATTTTCCTTTATAAAATCGTTATACTTGTTCCCTTCAATCGCCTCCTGCTCAGAGTTACTATCCAGAACTTCCCCCATGGTTCGAAATCCTGAGGATGAATAATAGTTTTTTTCTATAGATAACCAGCTGTTTGTTGAATCAATATGTTTGCTATAAAGTAGCCGTAACTTACCCCCATGCTCAGATTTAGAACCGTATTGATCCCAACTTGCTCTGGTTGCATCAACAGATAATGCGCCAAAATTGCCTAATCCACTGCCGATACCCAATGCGTGAGAATAATAGTTAGATGACCACTGACCACCACCATAAAAAGTTATGCCAAGAGGCAGACCATACATCAACGATAATTGCCCAAGAGGGACTTTATCAACCCCTTGGGTTGCTGACCGATAGTGCCCGCCAGCTATATCATATTTAAATGTACCCTCTCGAAGAGCAATAGCAGGTATTGCATAGATAACGTTAAATACCTGAGGTGAACCATCAGTTTCTAATATAGTTACTTCAAGATCACCTTGTGAGCCGCTGATGGGGATATCGCTAAACTCGAAGGGGCCTGGTGAAACTGTCGTGCTATAAATGAGATAGCCATTCTGCCTTACTTCTAGCCTTGCCTGAGTACGTGCTGTTCCACGCACCACTGGACTATAGATGCGCTGCTCATAAGGCAGCATATCATCATCAGTTGCTAACATAGCTCCGGTAAATGGAACTCCATCAAAGATGGTGGAGGATGTAAATCGTTCACCAAGCACTAACCGACTTTGCCATCGATTAATGCCACGCTCTGCATAAGTATATGCATACTGCCATTCGCCTGGTTGCCAACTGCTCGAATTTCGTAACCGCCATGGTCCTAAATTAATGCCTGGCTCCAGAGTTGCTGACCATAAATCATTTTTATATGAAATACTGTTATTATTACGAATGGTTCTATTAAATCCGACCTGGTAGTTCATTAGAAATGCTGGTATACCATCGTCCCACAATTCATTTGGAACAATCGCTAGTGCATCCTGCTTCAAAGCCACTTGCGGCACACTAAGTCTCAGCTGCTGAGCATAAAAATCAAACCATACACTAGCATGTGGAATAGCTGAAATATCAGCGCAACTTTCCGAAGTAGTTCTTTGTAATAATCTAGTATTTTCAAGTCGGAATGGTGTAAACAAGGCTGGGTATTCTTCTATGTTAATACCATAGCTTATTAACTGTGCCTTACTAAGACAAGTATTCAAGTTCCCTTGGTTATCTGATTCAAATACGTACTCACCTGTATCTACCACTCTATCGTTCATTAATATATCAACTAGATAAGTGCCAGGAGGGTGTTGTTTAATAAATTCATTTATATTGATATCTGGATTTTCGCCAAGGAGTTTTAAATCAAAGTTATAATCTGCATGTGCAATCAAAGGAGATATAGCATTTGTGAATAAAAATAAATTGAAGCTGAGTTTCATGAAAACCTGACATGTACTAAAAATTGGGGCGTTAACTAATCAATATGCTTACTAATAACAGGTCCATTACCACCTAAATCATTTATTGCGCTCCACTGTACAGGACCTTTTGACTCTGGTGGTATAGTGAATGTATAACTAGAAAAAGGCGCTATGTGTTGAATATTATCAACTGTCACACCACCAACAGTTAGGGTGCTTAAATTAATATAAAAAGGAGTAGGGTTATTTCCTGTCAGCTTATTTTCTATTCTGTGCCATGTCAGCTTTTCTGCCATAGCTAAAGCATCTTGCCCGCTAATGCTATTAGGACGGACAAACAGTTTAATGCAGTTATTGACTACTACGCTCACATTCAACTTGGGTGTATCTGGCGATAAACTATCTGACCAGCTATCGTTTCCACTAGGTGGGATTCCTTTGACGCAAACCCAATAAAGCGACTCACGGTCGGTTGGAAACGATCCACCAGAGTGAATGATCCTTACTTTTGCTCTCTGCTTACTATCAAGGCGGAATAGTGGTGGCACAGAACTAAACTGTGCGTTTAGATCCTGATTGTCTTTACCTGGTATCACAGATATTTGAGCCAAGATGGGATAGTGATTATCATTGCTAATAGGTAGTACGCTTGCTTTACCATCAGTTTTATGTATTAATCTGGTAACACCAAGTTTCAGAGAGAATGACTTTATTTTTTGTTCTATCACACTTTCATTTGCATGGGTACTAGATATGTAAATCAAACACGCCGACATTAAAATACACAACTTAACCAACATTTAATTCACCTATTAAGACGAAACACACATCTTAACTGTATGTGTGTTTCGTCCGTATTAAATAAAAACGTATGTTATACGTAATATGTTTCTGTTAAATAGTGTAGCTGACCAATTCAACAGACATCTGGTAAGTATCTGCTTGTGGATTAGTTCTTCCATCTTTATTTTTACCACCAGAGCGAACAACAATAGAACCCTTTCCATTGGGGGTTTTATCTACCTTATAATATTTGTTTCCATTTAAATCAACATTTCCCGATTTGTAATTAAAGCATACGTGAACAGTATTTTCCTGATTCAGCTGTCCCTTCAATACAGAGCAGTGAGTTGCTTCTGGATCTGAATCTACAAACCGTATAGCCAAGTTTTTAGCTCCACTGACCTCAATATCTGCAACCTTATTGTCCCAACTTTCTCTGAGATAACTGACATCTAACACCCCAACTGTTTTGATTTCAGCTTTCGTTTCACTAGAGTCTGTAACTGTCAATATCTCTGTAGAAACAGAGGGATTTCCAATAATTTGAGGCTCATTGGCGTAAGTTGCTCCAGAAGAGATGAGCATTGCGGTATAAAAAGCGACTCGTGACAATTTCATTTTTTTGACTCTCTTATTTGTGTTTTCTAGTGCCTAGATTGTTGCATTTGCTGCCGCCTAGACAGTCATACAACATAGAACAAAAGATTTATTGGCTCTATGCATTTAATCGTCTTGCAGCCTTGCAGCGAGACGCATAATCAATGAACAGGGTGGATAAATGAAATAATAAATGATAATAAATTTTTTGGGGGGGCTGAAAATGGGGAGAGGGCGTAATAACAGGAGTAAAACCAACCGAGCGTTTGGTTGTCTGATTGCCGCATTGATTGGTTTATGAGCGCATTTTTACGAAACTGTCAGGCGTGATTTATGGGGGGATGCAAAACGTGTGATATTGCTCATGCGCAACTTTGCTTTTTTACTGTTGTTTTTACGGACACTCAGCGAGCATTGTTACGGAAGTTGGGTCTCATATGGGCGCGTAACAACCTGAGCCTATAAAATTATTTGAAAGCATCAGATGACAAGCTCATATACTAGTGATACCGCTAGTAATAGAGTAATAGAGTAATAGAGTAATAGAGTAATAGAGTAATAAGGCCTTGGCACAATGAAACTTCTTGGGATGAGTAAGCGATTAAACTGTAGAATTGCCAAGTGCACCGCTGTCGCCGAGACCATCATGCAAAAAAGCAGTTGTAGTACTCAGAACCAATGAACTGAAAGGCTCAGATTATCACCGATAGTCAATAGCACATGTATGATTCAAGCAGTTCATCAGACCTACACTGAGCTTAGTAAACCACAATGCCTTAAGGACCAAATGTTTGCTGAAGTGAGGGTTCTGGTCACGTTTATAACGCCTGGTATGTTTGTCAGCAAACCTTTGACCTGAGAGCTCTCGACAGGGGGAGCGACAATCCAGCTTTACACTTGATGATCAATAAGTTCCTTTCTGAGCACACCAAGAGGCCTCGTTCAAAGCCCATTCAGTCGTCAACTGATTGAATACTAACCTATAATGTGTATGCAATATCAAACAAACCAATGCAAATCCTTTAAGCACAGCAAGATCTTAAAGCAATAAATAAATTTTTATTTATTTTTTTTTACGCTCTTTCCGATGTTTTGTACGTATAGTGAAAGTTAACTGACAATCCTCTTTAAAATCCTATGAAGCAAAAACTTCAAAAACTTATTGATTATAAATTTATAAATAGTGGTTTCATTTTATTTTTGCATGTGAGAGATGATCTCAGTCATATAATTTTTAATTTGTACGTCAATAGATAGGGAGCATTTTCAATCTGTACTTGTTATTGCTACTGCTCACTCTGGATAACTTTTATGTATTCATATATAGACCCCAAATTTTACTACAAACTTCAAAAAATCGTTTCTTGCGACAATTCTTTGATTGGATATGAGGTGTTGCTGGATTTTTCAAAAGCAAAAAATTGCATTCCGAACAAGCTAACAACTTATTATGAGTCTATTGATAATGGTACTGCATTGGAGTATCTACTTTATACTCTGTTAAACAATCAACAATTTCTTTTTAATACAAAGTTATTTATAAATGTGGAACGTAGAGAATTATGCAATATCTTTAATTTGATAGCGATTATAGCTGTCTCAAAAAAATTACTGGAAATGAATGCCATTGAGCTAGTGGTTGAAGTCACTGAAAGAAAATCAATTGATTCTGATGCTGTTTATGTCATCTCCAGTTTGAACTATCTAAAAAGTCATAATATTTCACTCGCGGTTGATGATTTCGATATTTACAACGATGATTTTCGCTTCAACGAGGTCAATCTATGCATATATGACATAATTAAGATAAGGATACCTCAATCAGTTGATGAGGCAATTATTTTTAATAGTTTCGTATCAGAAAGAAAAGAAAAGGTCATACTAGAGTTAGTTGAAGACCGTTTTGTTATTGAACAGTTTGGCTTGACATCGGTATATGGATATCAAGGATTTGCATATGGATAATATTGGGTTGTTTGTACAGTTTTAAATAGTTATTCCGAATAGTAGGTCACTGGATGTGTTATTCATAGAGATCGTTTCAATTTGCTAAGCTGCAAATCTGTACAGATCTAGTTATCACCTGACACCGGCCTTAAATTGGTGCGAGATTCCGCTTTAGTTTAGGACGCCGTGCTCGATGCGCCCGATAAGATCGAGCACGGCCTGGATGTGGTCGGCGCTATCCTGGTAGTCAACCGGACGCCTGCCCCCAAGTGCTATCGCAGGTTTCTGCAACCATCGTAGTGCACGTGATGCATTACCATCATGTAATGCTATGGCCGCAGCCATTACTGCGGGGGCTACTGGTGGATCTTGACTAATGAGTGGATATCGAGCCGGATCCTGAATACTGGCCAGATGTAGATCAATGTCCAGATCAGGCCACCGTACTCCGTCATCCCCTAACGGTTCAACACTAAACACCGATGCTACTGGAGCTCCGCTAAACCACGGAAAATGTCTAAATTCCAAAAAAAACTTTTTTCCGTCCGCGTACAACCACAGTCCCAGTGGCTCAATGCTCAAAACAGCTATCGTTTGGTCCATTGTTTTGCTCCCCAATTCTCTACCTGGCGTCAGGCATCCTATATAAAGAAACCAATCTGACGGTGGTCAATCACACATGCTCATAATCGATGGGTTTTTCGCTATACCTGTGAAACTAGTCACATTTTGAATCGTCTTATAGGATATTTGTCAATAAGAGCCTGTAACGTGTGCTTCTACCTCCAGCAGATATTTTCTCAAGGCAATTTTTTTCAAGTAAATCAGTGATATGGCGTGTTGCCGTCGCTTTGCTAACCTGAGCTATAGCTTGATACTGGCCAGCACTAATGCTCTGCAAACAGTGCACGTCATCAGTGTCTAACATACGGTGTAGGATCATTACCTGTTCAGGGCACAGTTGGTCACTAGCGTGTCGCAGCCAGAAACGGTTCCGGGCCAGAGTATGGGTACATGATTGTTGGGCCTGTTCCAGCGTGACGTTGAGTGTGTCCAAAAACCAAACCAGCCACTCTGTGACATCCACGCCTCCTCTCTGAGTCTGCTCCAGAGCGCGATAGTAATCGGCTCGGTGTTCGAAAATCACGGTCGACATTGCATACAGAGTGATGCTCTGGTTGTCGGCCTGAGAGAGTGCAAGATCGGTTAGGGCTCGGGTGACTCTCCCATTACCGTCATCAAACGGATGCAAAGTGACAAACCATATGTGGCTGATGGCGGCCCTTAGTAATGGGTCTAGGCAGGGGTCATCGAGACTGGTTCTGAACCAGTCGATGAAAGTGGCCAATTCCTGCTCCAGCCCCTCTCGTGGTGGGGCTTCGAAATGCACGATGAGTCGATCACGTGCTCCGGATATCACCTGCATCAGCTCATCACCACGCAGTTGGCCAACGCGTATCTGATGCAATCTCCGGTCATCTGCGGGAAAAAGCCAGCGGTGCCATTGCAGCAAGCGTTCCAGCGTCAACTGCTCATCGGTGTTATAGATTGCATCAACAATCATGGCCGCCAATCCATCAGAGCGATCTGAGGTGGGGTAAGGTGCCTGTTCCGATATGTCAAGGTGACGAGCCAGCGATGTACGTAATGATTGCCCATTAAGTCGTTGATTCTCGATGGCCGATGAAGCAATAAGATTGGCAAGTAGCGTATCAAGCACATGTGATTGATGCGCTAGTTTTGTGTTGTGGGCTGATAAGTGAAGGCCCTGGAGTAGTCCCAGATTGCGGTACACCATGCGTAGCCGTGGCAGTAACGGCTTATCTTGCCAGCAAAAATTTGGCCACTCATCGTGTTGCCAGATCCAGTTTGCTGCCATCGATATCCTCGTTGATTCTGTGTCGCGGGCAAGTAGTGCAATGCCACAAATGAGCCGAATTGACACCTTATTCGGCTCACAGTATGAACCGATAATAGCCATCATTCGGCTCATGACACAACTAGTACCATTGAAAGAACCCGCTGGGGATGTCGTTTGTCGGAAGATGCTGCACAATAAGTGACTAACCGCACAAATGGAGCTGCAAGATATGAAAATTATGGCAATAAAAGAGGTAGAGGTAGTCAGCGATGTCCGCTGTGATGTCTGTGAAAAGAGCTGCCAAACGGACTGTTCAAACATCTCGTTTGGAACATTGAGTGCCCAATGGGGTTATGGCTCTCAGCACGATGGTGAACAGTACGAGGTCCATCTGTGCGAGTGCTGCTTCTTTCAAGTCATCGCAAATATGAAAGAGGAACGGCGTGGGGCCATGATGTTTTCAGAAAAAGAATATGATCTAGAACGGGATTTTGGGTTGATCAGTCGGAACCTAGAGCTTATCTGACCCCCATACAAGACAGATTTTGTGTTAAGCAGTTTCTCCAAGTGTACAGATCTCTCAAACTAGACGATGACCCAATGAACTCTTGAATGATGATTCGCATTGGCTGCCATCAACAACCCCCAAACGGAGGCACAGACTCATCATGACTTATGTTGGGCAATCTCCCACAACCAGCAATCTATCTGTTCTAGAGTCGCTAGGTCTACCACGTAACTGGTTAGCCGCTCATCAACACATAGTGTCTGGTGTATCTCCTGAGATCGTCGTCAAACTGAGCAAGCTATTGGGGTCTAATACCCGAACAATTTGCCAGATGATTGGCATTAGCCGAGACACACTGAATCGCCAAATCAAACGGGGCAATAGCTTATCGACAGCTCAGGGAGATCGCGTTTACTGGGTGGCCTTAGCAGTGGATGCAGCCATATCCCTACATCGGGGAGATACTGCTAAAACGATGAGATGGCTCACCCGCTCAGCGTGGGGATTAGGTGGTGAAAAACCGGCTGATGTGATTACTACGCCTATGGGAGCGCAGGCAGTCATCGAGCTTGTCGGCCGGATTAGGCATGGCATCCCCTGTTGATTAAATGGTCATACGTGACCATAAAGAACCAACAATAGGCTCATTTGGTGAGCCGGGCGTTGTTTCCCAAATCAATGCAGCTTGAATGGAACTAACTGAGGGTTCGGTGATCTGATCACCACCATCCCCTTCAAGTCTGCATCATGGGCACGTCGCTTCACCCCATCACCAACTGGCCTCAATACAACAAGTCTTTGATTAACCGTGGTTCACTCACTTTCTGGGTTGATGCCGAGGCCATGAGCAACTGGTTTCACCACGACTATCATGGGCGGCGGGGCCTCAGCCAGCTTTACACTGACCAGACCATCGCAACCTTCCTGATGCTCAAGGGGATTTTCAACCTCACTCTGCGAGCAACACAGGGACTACTCGACTCCCTGTTCGAGTTGATGAACGTACCGCTGTGTGCGCCGGACTATAGCTGTGTCAGCAAGCGAGCACGCACGGTGACAGTGGCTTATCGACAGCCACCAAAGGGAGGCATTACCGACCTGGTTATCGATTCAACCGGGCTGAAGGTGTTTGGCGAAGGCGAGTGGAAGGTCAGAAAACACGGCGCCGAGAAGCGGCGAGTGTGGCGCAAGTTGCATCTGGCGGTAGACCCGGTGGCCCACGATATCGTGGCGGCGGAAGTGTCGTTGGAAAATGTCCATGACGCCGAGGTGTTGCCGACCTTGCTCAACCCTCTGCGGCGCAAGCTGGGACGTGTTTATGCGGATGGCGCCTACGACAGCAAAGCCAGCCATCAGCTTATCTCGCGCAAAGGGGCGACAGCCAGTATCCCGCCTCGCAAGAATGCAGGGCTCTGGAAAAAGGGGCACCCAAGAAATGAGGCCGTGCTGGTGATGCGCAAAGAAGGGTTGGCGCACTGGAAGAAGATATCGGGGTATCACCGTCGCTCACTGGCCGAGACGGCGATGTATCGGTTCAAGCAGTTGCTGGCGGGAAAAATCAGTCTGCGTAACTACAACGGCCAAGTGGGAGAAGTCATGGCGTATGTCAGCGCCATAAATAAACTGAATACCCTTGGCCTACCTGTCAGAAAGCCCCGAGTGTAGCGGTCACCTGGGGCTGGCGAAGTCATGACTTGCTGGCTGATTTGGGAAACAATGCCGCTCACTTCTTAACAGAGCGTTCACGGAGATGTGAATCGACTTGTCATTTTGAGGAAACGATAACATGATTCCGATAGTCAGAAAGCATGTTCTTGACATTCCAGAGTTTCTCTTTATAAATGATATAGAAATCTAATGGCAATAACTTGAGTCAATCTCGCTGCTTTTATGAACGATGTTGATAGCGTAAGTCATTGAATATAAAGGTTATATTTGTGCTGTGATATACAAAAGTGAGGGTTCGAATCCCTCCCTCACCGCCAAATTGCAAAGCCCTGATGGAAACATCAGGGCTTTTTGCTATACGGAACTCTTATACCGACGAGGGGAATAATCCACACGGGAGTCGTTCGGGGTTATGCATGGCTGCCAACGGCCGCTTCGAAGCGGTGAGCCACTGAGCTGCAAATAATCCAGTTCTAACCCGGAAAAGGAACAAAAAGAACCTGTCGCAAAGTTGGTCTTTATGCGTTGTACAACGGGATAGAAACGCTCGCTCTCGAAATAGCCTGTCATGCCACTTGGGTTATGAATACTCTTCTCCCATCTCATATCCACGCCTTCACTAGCCAATCAAATACTACCTGATGCCAAATCGCGTCATTCTCTTCAAATCAACACTATGGGAACGCGTCTCGGCCTATCACTGAATGGCCTCGGCGCAATAGGCTTGTGAGCGATCATGGCTCACAGGTTGATAGCAAGGCTACGTAGCAGGTGCTGCCACGTCCACAGGTACGACGTATCCGAGTTTTATCAACTCCCTCTACACCGATCAGGCCATTTGGGATGCGCAGGGTTTTCTGCCTCATCTTGAGAGGCAGTGAAGGGGGACTAGATACCTTGTTAGAGTTGATGAATGCGCTGAGGATTAGCAAGGATGCTCTCAATGTGAAGGGAACGGGGGCGTTATCAATGATGGTGCAAACGTGTGGGTTGTTTAGCGAAAGTTGCATTTAGTAGTTGGTCTGGTGGGGCATGCGCCTAAACAAGCGAAATGCTCCAGTGTAGCGGTTATGCAGGACATGGCGTTGTCAGCCTAATAGCTTGTTCTGGTCTCAACGCGATTCAATGTTGCATAACTTGTAGATTAGGGGGGGCTTGTACGCTACGGCTGGATTTATGAGGGGAGTGATGACTACGGATTGTCATTTATGTTTTCGATAAATAGTTGTTTGTTTTTTAAACTGGCCATAAATGCAAGCAAGCCATATGAATCAAATTATTAGCGTTACTTAATTCAATTCATTCGATTGGCTTAACGACTGATTTTGACGCATGCACTCGCATAGCGATCAAGGCGGTATCAATAATGTGATTCGATGGCGCATTCTTCTAATGCGACCCTAGGTCAACTGTAATAAATGACAGGTTGTTATTGTGAAGTCATCGTGCGAGCGTCTTTATTGTTGCGAAGATTGATTTCTCTATTAAGTATTTGTTTTTTAATGGTTTTAATGTTTTTTATGTGTTCGAGTTAGAATTATTCGTTGACCATCAAATTCTCTCTATATACCATGCCGCTCAAAATAGGCATTAATGCCAATATGACCTCACACCATTGAGTTGAGGCATCGGGTTGTAGATAAATAACAAGAAATATTGTGCTTTTGATAACTAGAGCTTTTGCTTGAAATATATCAAAAGTGCATCGTTGGTGAGTGCCTCTTTGACAAGAACGTCCATAGGATGGCTCAACTGTAATATCTTACAGTTGAGGGGAGGGGTATAAGCTATAAGCTATAGGGTCTTGGGTGACCCTTAACTTGGTATTTAGAGCATGGGAAAAGGAATTGACGGCGCCACAGTTGCGCCCAAAGAACGTATCAATATCAAATATGTACCGGCAACCGGTGGTCAACAGGCGGAAATTGAACTTCCGCTGACTATGATGGTGGTTGGTAATATGAAGGGCCGTACCGAAGAAACGCCGATCGAGGAGCGCCAAACCGTTTCCATCGACAAAAACAACTTTTCTTCCGTCATGAAAGAATCTGCACTGGAACTGAACTTCTCTGTTCCCAATCGTCTGGAAGAGAACAGCCAAGACGAGATGCCGGTTTCGATCAAAATCCAGTCTCTGGAAGACTTCACTCCTGACAGTGTTGCCCAACAGGTCCCCGAGCTGCGCAAGCTGCTTGAACTGCGTGAGGCGCTGGTTGCCCTGAAGGGGCCATTGGGCAATATCCCTTCTTTCCGCAATCGTTTGCAGGATCTGCTGTCCAGTGATGAGGCTCGTGAGCAACTGCTCAAAGAGCTGGATTTGATCAAGCCTGCCGAGTGATCGGCGGGTTGTATTGACTGACGAGAAAGGAACAAACATGTCTTTGGTCGAAGAACAGGTTCAAGCGGGGGCGGGTGCAGCCTCCTCGTCCTCTTTGCTGGACGAAATCATGGCGCAGGCTCGCATCACACCGGTTGATGAGGGGTACAGTGTTGCCAAGCAGGGTGTGGCTGCGCTTATCGCCAACATTCTGGACAGCGGTACCACCAGCGAGCCGGTCAACAAGGCATTGGTTGACAGCATGATTGTCGAGCTCGACAAGAAGCTGAGCAAGCAGATGGACGTCATCCTGCATGCCAAAGAGCTGCAAGAGATGGAATCCTCCTGGCGCTCCCTCAAGCTGTTGGTAGATCGCACCGATTTTCGTGAAAACATCAAGATCCAGGTGCTGCACGCTACTAAGGAAGAGCTGCTGGAAGATTTCGAGTTTTCCCCGGAGATCACCCAGTCCGGTCTCTACAAGCATGTCTATTCTACCGGCTACGGCCAATTCGGCGGTCAGCCGATCGGTGCCGTGATCGGTGACTACGCCTTTACCCACAGCTCCCCTGACATCAAGCTGATGCAGTATGTCAGTGCCGTCGGTGCCATGGCCCACGCCCCCTTCATCTCCTCTGTCGCCCCCGCTTTCTTCGGCGTTGACAGCTTCACCGATCTGCCCTCCATCAAGGATCTGAAATCGGTGTTCGAAGGACCGGCCTACACCAAATGGCGTTCCCTGCGTGAATCGGAAGATTCCCGCTATCTGGGTCTGACTGCGCCGCGTTTCCTGGCCCGTCTGCCCTACGATCCGACCGAGAACCCCATCAAGGGCTTCAACTACAAGGAAGATATCAGCTCGGATCACGACCACTACCTGTGGGGCAATACTGCCTATCTGATGGGCACTTCCCTGACCGACAGCTTCGCCAAGTACCGCTGGTGCCCGAACATCATCGGCCCGCAGAGCGGTGGTGCCATCCACGATCTGCCGGTGCACGTCTATGAGGCGATGGGTCAGCTGCAGGCGAAGATCCCGACCGAGGTGCTCATCACCGACCGTCGCGAGTATGAGCTCTCCGAAGAGGGTTTCATCACCCTGACCATGCGCAAGGACAGCGACAACGCCGCCTTCTTCTCTGCCAACTCGGTACAAAAGCCCAAGGTGTTCCCCAACACCAAAGAGGGCAAAGAGGCAGAGACCAACTACAAGCTGGGTACCCAGCTGCCCTACATGTTCATCATCAACCGTCTGGCGCACTACATCAAAGTGCTGCAGCGCGAGCAGATCGGCTCCTGGAAGGAGCGTCAGGATCTGGAGCGTGAACTAAACGGCTGGATCAAGCAGTACGTTGCAGACCAAGAGAACCCGCCGGCAGACGTCCGTAGCCGTCGTCCGTTGCGCGCCGCCCAGATCAAGGTGCTGGATGTGGAAGGGGAGCCGGGCTGGTACCAGGTTGCCATGGCCGTGCGCCCGCACTTCAAGTACATGGGGGCGAGCTTCGAGCTCTCTCTGGTAGGTCGACTGGACAAGGAATAAGGCCCGATGCCGCATCTCTCTTCCTGGGATAGAGGAAATGCGGCCAGCCTGTTTGATCGCATCCGGGGGGAGGGGCTTGGCTCCTCCCCTCGTTCGGAAGTTGATGAATTGGTCGACTCTGTCAAACGTCAGCTCGACCAGATCCTCAACACCCGTCCCGGCAATTGCCGCAGTGCACCCGATTTGGGGGTTATTGATCTCAATGACGCCACTCAGGGCAGTGCGGATATCAAGGGGCGGATCCGGGAGGCGATCCGGCAATGCATCCGTCGTTATGAACCTCGGATCATCCATGTGGATGTCCGTTCACCCGACTATCAGGCAAGTCCGCTTGAGATGTCGTTTCAGGTGACGGCCCATGTGCGGCTGGAGCATATCGAGCAAGTTACCTCGTTCAACGTCCATATGGACAGTCACCGTCACTACCGCATGGTCTGATCAATGTCGCTGGAACATTACTTCAGGGATGAGTTGGCTTTTTTGCGCCTGCAAGGGCGCGAATTTGCCGATAGCTATCCCGAACTCACCCGCTTTTTGTCGGAGCAGAATACCGACCCGGATGTGGAACGCCTGCTGGAAGGCTTTGCGTTTCTTACGGGCAACCTGCGCGCCAAAATCGAGGACGAGTTCCCCGAGCTGACTCACGGTCTGCTCAATATGCTCTGGCCGAACTATCTGCGCCCCGTCCCCAGCATGACCATCATGCAGTTTTCGGTCATTCCGGGTGCCATTGCCCAACCGGCACTGGTCAGGCAGGGTTGCCAGCTGGACAGTCTGCCAATCGACGACGTAACCTGTCATTTTCAGACCTGTCACGATGCCTGGGTCTATCCGGCCGAAATGCGCCAGATAACGGCGCAAAGTGGCAATGATCTCTCTACTATCTCGCTCGATATTGCGCTGCATGCCCCCCTGCCGCTTAGCGAATTGCAGCTGGACAAGCTGCGCTTCTTCCTCGGTGGCGACAGCTACACCGCGTATGAGCTCTACTTCTGGCTCTCCAACCAGCTCTCCCATATCGAGCTGGAGATCGACGGCAAGCGCTTTCGTCAGGAGGCCAAGGCACTCAAATCGGTCGGCTTCGAGCGCGACGATGCGCTGCTGCCCTATCCGAATAATGTCTATTCCGGCTACCGGATACTGCAGGAGTATTTCTGCTTTCCGGAGAGCTTTCTCTTCTTTGAACTTTCCGGTGGCGAGTGGCCCAAACAGCCGCTGCCGGTGAGTGAATTCAAAATCCATTTCTGTTTCGACCGGCCCTTGCCGGCGGAACTCAAGATCCGTCCCGACTCTTTCATGCTCAACTGCGTGCCAGCTATCAATCTGTTCCAGCACGACAGCGAGCCGGTCAATCTCAACGGCCGTCAGGCAGAATACCCGCTCAAGGCGAGCTATCGCTATGCCGACAGTTTCGAAATTTTCTCGGTGGATCAGGTTGAAGGCTGGGTTGAGGGCAATATGGGCCGCTCCCGCGGTACGCCACGCATCTATCAGCCGTTTGAAAGTTTTCAGCATCAGATTGAGCGGGCCAAACAGCGGCTGGCGCTCTATTACAGGGTGCGGGTCAGGGAGTCGGTGAGTGGTGATGGCTTCGAGCACAGTCTGTCGTTTGTGCGGGGGGATGAAACCACTACGGTCGATCTGGATGAATCCATTTCGGTGACGCTCACCTGCACCAACCGCTCCCGCGCAGCCCGCCTCAAGGTGGGCAGTATCTGCGTGCCGACCGGCAGTTCACCGTCGTTTGCTACCTTCCGCAACCTGATCCGGCCGACCCGGCCGCTGCGTCCGGCACTGGATGGCAGCCTGCATTGGACCCTGATTTCCAACCTGTCGCTCAACTATGTCTCTCTGCTGCGCCGGGATGCCCTGGTGCAGGTGCTGCGTACCTATGACTTTCCCGCTTTGCACGACAAGCAGGCAGAGCAGGCGTCGCGCAAGCGGCTGGCGGGGATCGAGGAGATCGAGACCAAGCCGGTGGACAGGCTGGTGCGCGGCATGCCGGTGCGGGGGCTCAAGTCTGTACTCTCCATCCGTCAGTCCGCCTTTGGTAGCGAAGGGGAGCTCTATCTCTTCAGCACCGTACTGGCCCACTTCTTCTCGCTCTATGCCAGCGTCAACGCTTTCCACCTGCTTGAGGTGGTCAATCTCGATAACAAGGAGCGCTATCAGTGGCCAGTCCAGATCGGTCAGCACTCCCTGATGTGAGTGCCGCCAACGAGGCGCCCCGTTTCAATTTCTTCCAGCTGGTTGAGCTGCTCAACCGGCTGGATGGTGCCGATCAGGAGCGTGGTCTCGACCACCTGCCGAGTGACGAGAATATTCGTTTCAAGGCGACAGCATCGCTGGGATTTCCCACCAGCGACGTGCTGCAAATTGGTCGTGACGAGAAGGGGCGTCACGAACTGGAAGTGGCCTTTCTGGGTCTGCACGGCAGCCAGTCGCCGATGCCGGGGTATTACCTCGACTCGCTGGCGTGGGAGTACGCCCAGGGTGAACAAAAGCTCGGTCTTTTCCTGGATTTCTTCCACCATCGCCTGCTGACCCTGCTGCACCGGATCTGGCGCAAGTATCGCTACCACGTCCGTTTTCAGGATGACGGTGAGGATGGGTTCTCCCGTCTGATGTTTGCGTTGGTGGGGCTTGGCAACGATGCCGTCTGTCAGAGTTTGCCGGTCAACCGCGCCAAGATGCTCTCCTATGCGGGCATGCTGGCCAGCCCCAGCCGCTCTCCAGAGGTGGTCGCCGGTCTGGTGGCACACTGCTTCGATCTGGCGGATGTGGAAGTGAGTGCCTGGCAGTGGCGCAAGGTGCCGATCCATCCGGAGCAGCAAAACCGCCTGGGCGGTGCTTGCGCTACGTTGGGGCACGACTTCGTCATCGGTGACAAGGTCAATGATTGTGCCGGCAAGTTTTTATTGAAAATCAATGATCTGAGTTTTAGCCAGTTTCTCGGATTTCTCCCGAATGGGGAGCATTTCCACGCACTGGTGACCTTTGTCTCCTTCATCTTGCGCGATCAGCTGGCTTGGGATCTGCGGCTTGGCTTCGGCCAGGAGCAGGCCAAGGGGCTGAGATTGGGGGAGGAGCAGAGTGCCCGTCTGGGGTGGAGTACCTTTCTCGGCCAACCGCCGAGTGATCCGTTCGTGACGATCTGTGTACAGGAATAAGCACAGAAATTCAGTGTAGGAATACGTGCAGGAGTGAATGTGGACGACTTTAACCAGCAACTATCTCTGGTGGTGCTCAACAGCGAGCAGCTCGACGGCAGCCAGCAGGTGCAATATCGCTTCGACGAGATGGGGGGAACATTGGGCTCCTCCGAACAGGATGACTGGCAACTGCGAGACAGGTTGGGGGCGGTGATGCCAGCCCATGCCCGGGTCGAGCTCAATGACGGTCGTTTCTGCCTGTGCGATCTCAGCGGCCAGACCTACATCAATGGTGCCACCTCGCCCATTGGGCGGGCTCGCAAGGTCAACCTCGAGCAGGGTGACGAGCTGATTGTCGGCCCTTTTCGCCTGAGAGCCTATCTCGGTGCCATCTCCCCCGAGCAGAGTTTGCAGCAGGTGCTGGGCAACCGTCCGACCGAGCAGCTTGATGAGTGGCTGGCAAGCGATCCTCACCACTCCCAGACCCTGGATGATCCACAGGCCCTGGCGGTCGACCCCCTGCTGGCATTGCAGCAGGAGCGTGCGGCCCCGAGTCCCTTGGTGGATGCTCGCCTGCAGGCTCAACCGCAGTTTCAACCGGATATGGACACCGTATCCCTCGCTCCATTTTCAGCCGTCGAGAACACCATGAACCAAGAATTTCTGGATATGCCCACCATCGAGAACCACCCCGATTTTCAGCCACTGGAGGGCGTTGATCACGTCGCCCTGACTCCGCTGATGCGTGGTCTGGGCCAGCCGTTGCAGCTGCAAGACACCCAGCAAGCCCACGACATGCTCGAAGAGATGGGCAAGACAGTGCGTGCCATGGTGGAGGGGTTGCTGCAACTGCAAAGCGATCAGGCTGCGCTGGCAGACAAGCACCTGCGCCCCATCGAGGACAACCCGCTGCGCCTTGGTCTCGATTATGACGAGACCCTGGCGGTTATGTTTGCCGAGCAGAAGAGCCCGGTGCACCTGAGCGCGCCGGCCGCGGTGGCCGAGAGTCTGCGCAATGTGCGCATTCACCACGTGGCGAACCAGCAGGCTATTGGCGCTGCGCTCGACAGCATCCTGCAGGCCTTCTCGCCCGAGGTGTTGCTCGGTCGTTTCGAGCACTACCGTCGTACCGGTACCCCGGGTGTGGCCGATGAAGGCTGGGCCTGGAATATGTACCAGCACTACTACCGCGAGCTCACCTCCGCCCGTCAGCAGGGGTTCGACAAGCTGTTCCATCAGGTTTACGCCCAGGCGTATGACCAGGCCGTGCGTCAGCAACAGGGACTGATTTGATGATACGTGCACTGTGGTTTGGGGCCTGTCTGCTGGCCCTGGCCGGTTGTACCACCATGGGCAAGATGGCCGATGTGGCCATGAACCCGGATATCCAGGTGGGGAGCAACGATGATCAGCCTTCCACTTTGGGGCTGAGCCTGTTGGCTGAGCCTGACGTCAACCCCAACGAAAGTGGGGAGGCGGCGCCTATCGAGTTTCAGGTGGTGCTGCTGGCTGAAGATTCCAAGCTGCTCGCTACGGACTATGACCAGGTGACGGCGGATGTAGAGAAGGCCCTTGGCAAGAACTACCTGGATCATCAGGACTACACCCTGCTGCCCGGCCAGTTCAAATACCTGCCCCCCGTCAAGCTTGACGAGAAGACCCGTTACATCGGCGTGATTGCACGGTACGCCGATCCGGACAGCGCCGAGTGGCGCAAGGTCATCAAGGTCAAGAGCAAGGGAACGGCCTATCAAATCCTGGTGCACCTGCGCCTGGATGAAGTGGAACTACAAAAAGAAGAAGAATAATCATGTCGAGTCGAAATCGGGTTATCTGGCGTGAAGGGCTCTTTATCAAGCCCCAGCACTTCCAGCAACAACAGAGACATTCAGATTACGCGCTGCACGCGCGTTTGAGCGCGCTGTCCGACTATTTCTACGGGTTGCAGTCGCTTGCCATCAACGAGGATTACCTCGGCTTTGGCCGCATCGCGCTGGTGGGGGCCACCGGTATCCTGCCGGACGGCACCGTCTTCAACATTCCGAACGATGATGTGCTGCCGACCCCGCTGGAGATCACCGATGCCTCGGTGGCCAACCAGAAGGTCTATCTGGCGCTGCCGCTCTCGGTGAGCGGGGTCAACGAGGTCAATCAGGGCGGTCAGGTAGCAACCCGGCTGCAGGCTCATCGCCACGATGTGCGGGATCTGCACAGCGAAGGGGGCGACGTGGTCTCCCTCGAAGTGGGGCGGGTCAGCCTGCGCCTGATGCTGGAGCGGGAAGATCGCAGCGCCTATGCGTCCCTCGCCATCGCCCGCATTCTGGACAAGCGCCCGGATGGCGGTCTGGTGCTGGATCTCAACTTCATGCCTTGCAGTATCAGTGTCTCTGCCATTCCGCCCCTCAAGCGCTTCCTCGGCGAATCGGCGGGTCTCGTGGCCGAGCGGGCTCGCAGCCTCTCCCAGCGCATCGCTGCGCCGGGACAGCAGGGGGTGGCCGATGTGGCCGAGTTCATGATGCTGCAACTGCTCAACCGGGCTCAACCACAGCTCTCCCATCTGGCGCGTCTTGGCACCCTGCACCCCGAGCGGTTGCACGAGGCGCTGGTGCAGCTTTGTGGCGAGTTGATGACCTTTACCGACGAGTCCCGTCTGCCCCCCGAGTTCCCCGCCTATCGTCATGACGATCAGCAGGTGAGCTTCGAGCCGGTGATGTTGGCCCTGCGTCAGGCGCTCAGTACCGTGCTGTCGCCACGTGCCGTCTCTATCCAGCTGCGCAAGCACCAGTACGGCGTTATGGTGGCCATGGTCAACGAGAGCGAGTTGATGCAAAGCGCCGACTTCGTGCTGGCAGTGCGTGCCCGCATGCCGCAGGAGCAGCTGCGCAAACAGTTGCTGCAGCAGACCAAGGTGGCGTCGAGCGACAAGATCCGCGAACTCATCAGCCTGCAGCTGCCCGGTATCCCGCTGTTGCCGCTGCCGGTGGCGCCGCGCCAGTTGCCCTATCACGCCGGTTACAGCTACTTCCAGCTCGACCGTCAGAGCCCTGCCTGGCAGATGCTGGCGGTCAGCAACACGCTCGCCTTCCACATCGCCGGCGATTTCCCCGAGCTCGACATGCAGCTCTGGGCCATCCGTAGCCAGTGATCGCATCAAGGAAACAAGCAGAGATGACCACGGACATTATCAACAACGAGCAACTGAGCGACCTGCTGTTCGATCACGCCGAGCAGCTGGACATGGATTCGGACTACTGGTTCCGCCTGCGTGGCCAGAGCATCAACCCGATGATCGATGCGGTGACCCCGCTGCTGGGGCTGGTACAGCGGGTGCGTCTGTTGTCGCGCTACGACCGGGTGCCCGAGCTTTATCAACGGGTGGTGACCGAGATCCAGGCCATCGAGCAGGAGTTGATGGCGCAGGGTTACGAGAATGGCGTCGTCCTCTCGTTTCGCTACATCCTCTGTACTTTCATCGATGAGGCAGTGATGGGGCGCGACTGGGGCAGCCAGAGCGAATGGTCCCAACACTCCCTGCTGGCTCGGTTTCACAACGAGACCTGGGGGGGCGAGAAGGTATTCGTGCTGCTGTCGCGTCTGCAGGAAGATCCGGTGCGCTATCGCGACATTCTGGAGTTCATCTATCTCTGCCTTTGCCTCGGTTTTGAGGGGCGCTACAAGGTGATGAGCCAGGGCCGTGACGAGTTTGAACGGATCGTCAAGCAATTGCACAAACAGTTGTCACTCGAACGTGGCGGTGAGGCACCCAGCGTGTTTCATCTCGATCTCGGTCAGCAGGCGTCTCGCTACCAGCTGCGCACGCAAGTCTCCCTGCGCACCCTGTTTATGGGCGGCGCGTTGACCCTGGCCATCATCTTTGGCCTCTATCACCACCAACTCAATAACCAGACCCAGGACGTACTGCGTCAACTGGGCGAATTATTAAAATAAATACTTAAGGAGAGCACGCCTTGATTCGTATAGAGCTACCGGTACTGGTGGAAAGACTCAACCCCATCTGCCGTCACATGCTGGAGGAGGCCGCGGCCCTCTGTGTCAATCATCAGGGTGCCGAGATCCGCATCGAGCACCTGCTGCTCAAGATGCTGGAGACCCCCCTCAGCGATGTACGCCAGATCCTCAAACGGGCTGAAGTTGAGGTTGAAGAGTTAAAGAGCCTGCTGCACCCCTCGGCGGCCGATAACGGTTATGGTCAGGGTTATCCCTCCTTCTCGCCGCTATTAGTGGAATGGCTGCAAGACAGCTGGCTGCTCGCCTCTGCCGAGTTGCAACACGGTCAACTGCGCAGCGGCGTCATGCTGCTGGTGCTGCTGATGACTCCCCAGCGTTACTTGCCGGGCTCGGTGACCCGTTTGCTTGCCAACATCAATCGCGAGCTGCTGCGCCAGCAGTTCGACGAGTGGGTGAAAGAGTCTGCCGAGACCCAAGTGACTGTTTCTGCCAACGGTACTTCTACTCAGGCCGCGCTGCCCGCCGATGCCAGCCTGCTGGCCCGCTTCACCGTCAACGTCACCGAACAGGCCCGTCAGGGAACCCTGGATCCGGTACTCTGCCGGGATCACGAGATCGATCTGATGATCGACATCCTCTCCCGTCGCCGCAAAAACAACCCCATTGTGGTGGGTGAGGCGGGTGTCGGTAAAAGTGCCCTGATCGAAGGGTTGGCGCTGCGCATCGTCGCAGGCCAGGTGCCGGAAAAATTGCGCGATGTGGAGCTGATGACCCTGGATCTGGGCGCCATGCAGGCCGGTGCCTCGGTCAAGGGGGAGTTCGAGAAGCGTTTCAAGGGGGTGATGCAGGAGGTCAAGGATGCCGTGCGACCTGTCATCCTCTTTATCGATGAGGCCCACACCCTGATCGGGGCGGGCAATCAGGCGGGCGGGCTGGATGTCTCCAACCTCATCAAGCCTGCGCTGGCCCGTGGCGAGCTGCGCACCATCGCCGCCACCACCTGGGGCGAGTACAAGAAGTACGTGGAAAAAGATGCCGCCCTGTCGCGCCGTTTCCAGTTGGTGAAAGTGGGTGAGCCTAATGCAGATGAAGCCACCGTAATCCTGCGCGGTCTGCGCAGCATCTACGAAAAGGCCCACGGGGTGCTGATCGATGAGGAAGCGCTGCAAGCCGCCGCCCAGCTCTCCGCCCGTTACATCTCCGGTCGTCAACTGCCGGACAAAGCGATCGACGTACTCGATACCGCCTGTGCCCGGGTGGCCATCAACCTCACCACGCCGCCGCGCGCCGTCAGTCACCTGCAAAACGAACTGCGCCAGCGTGAGCTGGAGATCCGTCAGCTGGAGCGCCAGAGTCTGATCGGTCTGGGTGACAACGATGAGCGACTCACAGAACTGAAAGCAGCCCAGCAGACCTGCCGTGACACTCTGCGTGAGCAGGAAGCACAGTGGCAGCAACAGCAGGGATTGGTGCATCAGATTGTCGAGCTGCGTGCCGCCCTGCTGGCCGATCAGCAGGATGAGATGCTGGCCAGAGAAGCGCTGGATCTCGCCGATGCGCCGCTCGATCCGCAAGCGGCTGCCGAGCAGCTGGCAGGGCTCGAGCGCGAGCTGGCCGAGCTGCAACAGGGTAAGGTACTGGTCTCTGCCCATGTCGACAAGACTCAGATCGCAGCGGTGATCGCCGAGTGGACCGGGGTGCCGCTTAATCGCATCTCCCAAGGGGAACTCGATGTAGTGACCCGTCTGCCGGAGTACCTTGGCGAGCTCATCAAGGGGCAGGATGTGGCGGTGGCCCATCTGCACAAGCACCTGCTGACCGCCCGCGCCGATCTGCGTCGTCCAGGCCGTCCGCTGGGCGCCTTCCTGCTGGTGGGGCCAAGCGGGGTCGGCAAGACCGAAACCGTGTTGCAGATTGCCGAACTGATGTTTGGTGGTCGCCAGTATCTCACCACCATCAACATGTCCGAGTATCAGGAGAAGCACACCGTCTCCCGTCTGATCGGTTCGCCTCCCGGCTATGTCGGCTTTGGTGAGGGTGGTGTGCTGACCGAGGCCATTCGGCAGAAGCCCTACTCGGTGGTGCTGCTGGATGAGGTGGAAAAAGCCCATCCTGACGTGCTCAACCTCTTCTATCAGGCGTTCGACAAGGGCGAGCTGGCCGATGGGGAAGGGCGGATCATCGACTGCAAGAACGTGGTCTTTTTCCTCACCTCCAACCTTGGTTTCCAGACCATCGTCGATCATGCCGAGCAGCCTGATGACCTGCTGGATGCACTCTATCCGGAGCTGGCCGCCTTCTTCAAACCGGCCCTGCTGGCGCGGATGGAGGTGATCCCATACCTGCCGCTCGGTCACGACACCCTGGTGCAGATCGTCGGTGGCAAACTCAACCGGCTGGTCAAGCTGCTCAAGGAGCGTTTCGGTGCCGAGGTGGTGCTGGAGAGCGAGGTGGCCGAGGAGATCCTGCTGCGGGCCAACCGCAGCGAGAATGGCGCGCGGATGCTGGAGTCCGTCATTGATGGAGCCCTGTTGCCGCCGGTTTCCCTGCAACTGTTGCAGCGCCTCTCGGCCGGTGAGCCCATCAACCGGGTGCGCTTCTCGGTGGCCGATCACCAGTTTGTGGCCGAGGTGGAGGGCTGACCATGGAGCAAGCCCTCACATTCGCCCTGGCCCTCACCTCGCAACGGGATGAACAACATCTCTGCCACTGGTGGAGCTCGACCCTCCATGCCAGCTTCCAGCCCAAAGGACTGCTGCTTGGCATGCTGGATGTGAGCGGCCGCCAGCTGGAGTGCAAAGGGTGGGTAAAGGGGCAGGAGGTTGCGCTGGCGCTGGCGGTAGATGATTTCTCTCATCCACTCGCCTATGTGCTGCACAAGGCGCAATCCCGCACCTGGGATTCCCTCCATGGCGGTGCCCGCATTGAGCACGCCGGTTTTCGCGCACTGCTGGCCAACCTTGGCCAGCAGTGCGGCCTGCACGCCTTTCCGCTCAATGATGGCAACGGCAAGCCGTTTGCCGTGCTGGCGATGATGGACAGTGGCGATGTGTTGCAGGAGTGGGCGGCTCGCCCCGAGCTGGCCAGTCTGGCGCAGGTCTTTTGCAACCAGCTTACCCTGATCCGCGATCTGGGTCGTAGCCGCCGGGATCAGAACGTGTTGCGCGACTCGCTGCGTCAGATCAAGGGGGAGGGGGAGCGCCAGCGCCAGCACGAGAAGTTGCTGGGGGATCAGCTGGTTGGCCAGTCGGCGGTGATCCGCGGCTTGCGCGAGCAGATCGCCCAGGCGGGCCAGCACAAGCTGACCGTGCTCATTCAGGGGGAGACAGGCAGTGGCAAGGAGGTGGTCGCCCGCTTGGTGCACCAGTGCTCCGAGCGCGCCGCCAAGCCGTTCGTCGCCATCAACTGTGCCGCCATCCCCGAGAATCTCATTGAGAGCGAGCTGTTCGGTTATCAGAAGGGGGCCTTCTCCGGCGCCCTCTCCAAAAAGACCGGACTGGTGGCGCAGGCCAATGGTGGCACCCTGTTTCTCGACGAAGTGGGCGACATGCCCGCCGCCATGCAGGCCAAGCTGCTACGGGTGCTGGAAACCCGCAGCTACCGGCCGCTTGGGGCAGAGCAGGAGTATCACTCCGATTTTCGCCTCATCGCGGCCACCCATCAGCCGCTGACCCGCCATGTGGAGGAGGGGCGGTTCCGTGCCGACCTCTACCACCGTCTCTGCCAGTGTCTGCTGCTGATCGCCCCCTTGCGCGAGCATATCGAGGATGTGCCGCTGCTCTGTCAGCACTTCATGGCCCAGTTTGCCGCGCAGGATGACAAGGGTCTGGCTGGCTTGCAGCGCAAGTTCCTCAAGCAACTGCAAAGTTACGATTTCCCCGGCAACGTGCGCGAACTGCGCAATCTGCTGGAGGTGGCCTGTGCTCACACCCGTCACGGTGAAGAGGTGGGGCTTGGCGCCTTGCCGCCGGAGCTGCGGGATCGGGTATGTGCCGAATTGCCCGATGCGCTGGACGATTACAACCATATCCGCGATCTGCGCCGTGCCATGCAGCAGTACGAGGCATCGGTGATTGAAGCGCGCCTGCGCTACTTTCAGGGCAATCGCATGCTGGTGGCCGAGAGCCTCAATATTCCCAAGCGCACCCTGGATCACAAGTGCCAGAAACTGGAGGTGAACTGATGAGCATCATGGGTTTGTTGCCCCTGCTGCTGGCGACCGGCAATGCGGTGCCTCCCCTTGATATGGCGGCGTGGCAAGCGTGTCGTCGCGAGCCATCCCCTCTGATCCGGCTCGCCTGCTATGACGCCCTTGGCAATGAGGCGACGCAATCAGGCAACAAGGAGAGCACCAAGTCTCCGGCCTGGCTGGCGATAGCGGAGCAGGAGTTGGCCCGAGTGCCGGATAGCTCACCCTTCCTGTTGCGACAGGATGAGGAGAGTGGCACGGCGGTATTGACCCGTCCGGCCCTGCGCGGTGCCACCCTGGCGATCGGTTGTGTCAACAGCATCACCCATATTCGCTTGCGGCTGGATGCGCCGTGGCGCGGGGAGAGTGTCGAAGTCGCGCTGGATGGACAAGCAACTCGCAGCAGTCAGAGCTGGTTTATCCGGGATCAGGGATGGCTGCTCGAATATGGCCGCGGTCTGCCCGCCATCGAGGAGCTAAAACGCTGGATCGGTCATCGTGAATTGCAGGTTCAGGCGGCCAACGGCGCCTTGCTGCGGGTCGATCTCAGCGGCCTGAAAGAGGCGCTGATACCGGTGCGCCAACAGTGTCGCTGGTAGGGGGGAAGATGAGCTATCAACACCCCTGGTGTAGCCGTCTGCTCACCAGCTTGCCGGATGAACAGATCAAAGGGGCCGTGCTGGCCGATGAGCCTCGCTGGGACTATGTGGAGACCGAGCTGGTCAAGTTGGGCTCCCTTGCCCACAGCCAGGTCGATCTCAATGCGGTCGCCGAAGCCTGTCTGGGGTTGCTGGAGAGCCGCACCAAGGATATGCGGGTGCTGGCACAGCTTTTGCGCTGCCTGCAGCACCCCGCCAAGGCGACCCCGATGGGCGCTGCGCTGAGCTTGCTGGAAGCCTGGATCAAGGCTTACTGGCTGTTGGCCTGGCCCGGGAATGCGACCCAGAAGCAGCGATTGATGGTGCAGATCATCAAGCGCTTCGAGGGGGCCCTGCCGAGGGTGAGCGAAAGCGCCTCGGCGGCGGAACTGGCGCAGTTGCTGGCGCAGGCAGAACAGCTGGAGGCCGTCTGGCTGGCCCAGAGCCCTGACAAGGGAGAACTGCTGGATCCTCTGGTGATGGGGTTGAAGCGGGCTCAGCGACAGCAGGTTGCCCAAGCCCAGGCAGATGCCGGGGGTCAACCTGCAAGCAGCGCTGCTGCAGCCACCGCCAGTGCGAGCGGGATGGCGGGCACCATGGTGCTCAGTGGCAGCAGCAAGGGCTCCGGGGTCGAGATTGACAGCTCCAACGATCGGGCATGGCGACAGACCCAGCTCAAGGTGGCGGAGCTGCTGATTGAGCGCCAGCCGGAGGCGGCGATCGGTTATCGGTTGCGTCGTCACGCCATCTGGGCCGGTATCACGACACCTCCCATGGCTGCGCAGGGCAACAAGACCCAGCTTGCGCCCATGTCGGTTGACATGGTGGATGAGTATCGCGCAGCCATGGGCACGCCAGATCTGGCGCTCTGGCAGCGCATCGAGCAGAGCCTGACGCTGGCCCCTTACTGGTTCGAGGGGCACAGGCTCTCGGCCGAGGTGGCCCAGAAGCTGGGATATGGCGCGGTGGTGCAGGCGATCATGGCGGAGCTGGATGCGTTTTTGCAGCGCCTGCCAGCGCTGCGGGATCTCACCTTCAGCGATGGTTCCCCGTTTCTCTCCCCCGAGTGCAGCCGCTGGTTGCAGCCTGCCAAGAGCAGTGGGGGCGGCAGCGGACAGGCCGAACTGGCCGAGGAGGTCGCCTTGCGTCATGGGGAGCAGGGGATTGCCGCCGCGCTCGCCCTGCTTGATGAGCGGATGGCACAGATGAAAGAGCCAAGAGCCCGCTTCCATGCCTTGCTGGTGCAGGCGGAGTTGTTGGAGCAGGAAGGCATGGAGGCGCTTGCGCGCCAGCAATATCAACACTTGTGGCAAGAGGCAGATCGCCTCGGGTTGTCGCAGTGGGAGCCCGGGTTGGTCAGCCGCCTGGCCCCCTATGCCACCCATTTGCCGAAATAAGTGCCGAAATGAGTCATTGAGTCGGAGTTGGATCACATTTTATGTTCAAAACCATCTTTACCTTTCTGCGGCAACAGCTGCCGAAACTGAAACCCTCCTGGCCCCTGCTCGGTGTGGTGCTGTGGGTTGTCGCCCTGATCCTGGTGTGGTGGCTGGGGCCTCGCATCGAGATCCGTGATGCCAAGCCATTCGAGTCCTTGTGGGGGCGGGTGGTGTTTACCCTGCTCTGGCTCTGGTTGCTGCTGGGGGTACTCTCCTGGCGGGTATGGCGCAAGATGAAGCAGCTCAAGGCCGAGCGCCAGCATGAGGTGCTGCTGGAACAAGATCCGGTCAAAGGGCTCATCGACAAACAGGCGCAGTTCCTCAATCGTTGGTTGCAAGCCTTGAATGAACACCTTGGCAAGGGGGCGCTCTACGCCATGCCCTGGTATCTGGTGCTGGGTCTGCCCGGCAGCGGCAAGAGCAGCCTGATCCACCGTGCCAATCCGGCCAACAAGCTCAATCCCAGACTCGATACCGAACTGCGGGACGTGGTGCAAGGCCAGCTGGTCGATTGCTGGCTGGGGGAGCAAGCCGTGATGCTGGATCCGGCCGGTGCACTGTTGTCACAAGCTGAGCCCGAGCTGGATCCGCAAGCTCGCAAGCATGAGCGGCTCTGGTTGCATCTACTCAACTGGCTCAACGAGCACCGTCGTCGTCAGCCCCTTAATGGTCTGGTACTGACCGTTGATTTGGCGTGGTTGTCTGCGGCCAGCGTGGCCGAGCGCAAGGCGTATGCCCAGCTGATGCGTGCCCGGTTGCAAGAGGTGTCGGCCACCATGAATACCCGGCTGCCGCTCTATGTCACCTTCACCAAACTCGACATGCTGCGCGGCTTTGATGTGGTCTATGAACAGCTGGATAAAGAGGCCCGTGACGCCGTGCTGGGGGTAACCTTCAACCCCGGCAGCAGTCAGGGCAAATCCTGGCAGCAGGATCTGGCGCTGTTCTGGGATCAGTGGGTCGACAATCTCAACCGCAATCTGCCGGAGATGATGCTGGCCCGGCTCGATGCCGCCCAGCGCAACGCCCTCTTCTCGTTTGTTCGCCAATTGGCGGGTCTCAAGGATTATGTGACCAGCCTGCTCGATGAAACCCTGACCATTGAAGAGAGCAAACCACTGCTGGTGCGCGGCGTCTATATCAGCTCCGTTTATCAGCAAGGTGTCCCGTTCGATGCCTTTGCTCAGGCCGCTTCCCGGCGTTACAGCTTGCCCGAGCCTATTCACTCCGCCCTGCGCGGGGAGTCCAACACCTATTTTGTGCGCAAGTTGTTCTCTTCGATCATCTTCCCCGAGGCCCATCTGGCCGGAGAAAATCGGCTGCATACCCTCTATCGTCGTCGCCGGATGGCCATTGGCTTGAGTTGCTTGTCGCTCTTCTCTGCAGCCCTGATCGGTGGCTGGCACTACTTCTACCGGGTCAATGAGGAGGCGGGGCGCAATGTACTGACCAAGGCGCAAGCGTTCACCGAGACCAACGAGGTCGCTGATGAACATGCCTTCGGTGTCAGCCAGTTGCCACGTCTCAACCTTATTCGCGAGGCGACCCTCTCTTTTGGCAACTACCGCGAACGGATGCCGCTGGTGGCAGACCTTGGTCTCTATCAGGGGGATGAGATTGGCCCCTATGTGGAAGGCTCCTATCTGCAACTGCTGGGGCTGCGTTTCCTGCCTGCCCAGATGCAGGGACTGCTGGAGGATCTCAACCGTGCACCGGCTGGCAGCGAGGAGAAGCTCTCCATCCTGCGGGTGATGCGGATGATCGATGATGCCTCCGGTCGCAACAAGGAGCTGGTGGAGCAGTACATGGCCAGCCGATGGCAGAAAGCGTTCCCGGGGCAGGGGGCGGTGCAGGAGCAGTTGATGGGGCATCTTGACTATGCCCTCGATCACACCGACTGGCACGCTGCTCGTGCCGCCCGGGATCAGGCCGCCATCACGGCATTTGTGCCATTCAAGGAGCCGGTGTATGGCGCCCAGCGTGAACTGGGCAAATTGCCCATGTATCAGCGGGTCTATCAGAATCTGGTGGTGAAGGCGGGTGATGTGTTGCCGCCGGATCTCAATGTCCGTGACGAGGTGGGCCCCACCTTCGACACCGTGTTTGCCCTGCGCAACGAGAGTGCTGGTCAGGTGCCGCGTTTGCTGACCTGGCCCGGGTTCAGTGACTTCTTCCTTAAGCAGGACAAGGCGCTGATCGATCTCACCGCCATGGATGCCTGGGTGCTGGGCCAGCGCAAGCTGAGCCAGTTGAGCGAGGCCGATCGCAAGGAGATCACCCGTCAGGTCAACGATCGCTATGTCACCGATTACGTCAACCAGTGGCAAAAATTGCTGACCAATCTGGATGTGCAGACCCTTGCCAGCCCCGAGCAGGCGCTCGATGTGCTCTCTGCCATCACCGGCAACGACCAGCCATTCCAGCGGGTGCTCGCAGCGCTGGATGACAATACCCGTATTCGCAAGATCTCCGATGCGGAAGGAGATCCGGCGCAGGCGATCACTGCCCGGATAGGTCGCCCCTTTATGGCCACCAATGGCGTCTTGACTGGCCGTGGGGAACAGGGGCCGCTGATTTCGGAAGTGAACCAGAAGCTGATTGAGCTGCAGCACTATATGGAGCTGATCGTCAATGCCACCGAGCCGGGACAGTCAGCCCTCAAGGCGGTGCAAGTGCGTTTGACCAACAAGTACGCTGATCCGGTCTTTGCATTGCAGCAATATGCTCGTGGTCTGCCCGAACCGCTAAATCGCTGGGTGGGTCAACTGGCGGATCAGAGTTCGCAACTGGTGATTGATCTGGCGATGTCATCCCTCAATCAGGAGTGGCAGGCGAAGGTGCTGGCACCGTTCAACAGCCAATTGGCGGATCGCTATCCGTTCAATCCGGGTTCTGCCAAGGATGTGCCGCTCTCCGAGATGGAGCGCTTCTTTGCGCCGGGCGGCACCCTGGACAGCTTCTATCAGGTCAACCTGAAACCCATGGTGGAGGGGGGCTTGATGGAGGGAGAACTGAGCTCACCCATTCAGGCTGAGCTTATCAAACAGCTGGATCGCGCTGCGCGGATCCGCCAGATCTTCTTCAGCCAGCAGGGCAATCTGGAGGTGCAATTTGCCCTCGAGCCCATCGAACTCACCGCCAACAAGCGGCGTAGTGTGCTCAACCTGGACGGCCAGTTGCTGGAGTATGCCCACGGCCGTCGCAACAAGATCCCGCTGGTGTGGCCAAACACCATGCGCGACGGGGCCGAAAGCAAGATCACCCTGGTACCGGCTGCCCGCGAACGTTCACCGCGCAGCGAGGGCTTTGTCGGTCCCTGGGCCATGTTCCGCCTGATGGACAAGGGGGAGCTGACTCAGGTCAACGAGGCCACCTTTGATGTGCGCTTCCCGGTGGATCAGGGTGCCATGACCTATCGGGTCTATACCGACAGCGCCCAGAACCCCTTCACCGGCGGCCTGTTCAGTCAGTTCAGCTTGCCTGAATCCCTCTATTGATCATGTTGGGGGGCGTCATGCCCCCCGCATTTTGGAATCTGATATGTCACAGAATCAACAAGGTCAGCAGGCATTGAAAGTGGGGCGTGACCCCAGAATGTTGCCTGAGTACGAGGCGCTGCGCGCCGAGATCAACAAGCTCAGCCACGCCTCCCGCCCCGAGGTGGATTGGGTCAGGATCCATCAGCTCGCCAGTCAAATCTTTGAAAAGCACGGGGTGGATCTGCAAACCGCCATCTACTTCACTCTGGCGCGCTCCCGCATTCAGGGGCTGAGCGGCTTTACCGAAGGGGGCGAGTTTCTCGCCAACCTGATCGTCACCCAGTGGGAGAGTTTCTGGCCACCGGTGCATCAGGAGCGGGCCCGCATCGAGATGCTCGACTGGTTTATCGCCCGCATCAGCGACGTGATCCGCCAGTACCAGATCAGCCACGAGGACAAGCGGTTGATCTACCGCTGCGAGCGGGCGCTGCAACTCATCAGCGAGAAGCTGCACAACGCCGGTTTGAGCCGCATCCCCCGGGTCGAGAATTTGGTGCACTTTATCGAGGGGTACACCCATCTGTTTGACGAGACCGAGATCGTCATCGTCTCCGATGAGCCGGGCCTCAAGGATGAGCTGCAGATCCCGCCGATGGTCTTCTTCAAATCCGACATGGAGAGCGACCACGGCGCCTCTGTCGGGGCAACCCCGCACCTGCCTCAGGGCAGTATCCTAGTGGGGCGTGAGAAGGGGCAGATGAAGCCGACCGTGCTCAAGATTGAGCAGCACCGCAAACAGCGGCCGGCCTGGTTCTGGTTTGGCTGTGGCCTGCTCGCCTGCGCCTTGCCCATGATGGGATGGCTTGGCTGGCAACATCAGCAGCAGGAGAAGGTCATCGCGGCGCAACGGTTGCAACAACCCGCTGCAGCGTTACCGCAGGCCCTGAGTTATGACGACATTCGGCAGGCGCGCATCGTGTTGGGGGAGCAGACCCTGCAGGGGATGGAGAGCGAGCTGGTGTCGCGTTATCAGGCACAGCTGGACCGGCTTGAGCAGACCTCTCCCCTCTACTGGTACCGCTATGGCGAGGGGCTGCGCAATTCGCTGCAGATGCTCTATCCCGACTCGCTGGCGGTAAAGGCCCTCGACAAACAGTGGCAGACCGCGCTGGCCGGCCAGCAGGGGGATCTCAACCGGGTGCCGACCTATCTGGAGGCGCGCGCCGGGGTCGATGCCCTGATCGATCAGCTGCTGGAGCTGGAGCGTCAGCGCAAGACGGTCACAATTTCCTACCTCAAGTCTCAGCTCTACGAGGTACAGAAGAACCTGATGCAGGAGGTCCCGTTCAGCTTGCGCCTGAGCGAACTGGAGGCGCGAAAAGCGTCGCAGGAGCCTATTACGGCCGCCGAGCTGAAAGGGATAGAGAGTGACTTGAAAGCACTCAATATCCGGCTTTACCAACTGCAACAGGGGCTATCCGGTAGCTGATTGCTCTGTTATGCGCAACCAGTTGCGCATATTCCAGAGAGTTGCACTGCAGATGCAATGTTTGGCAGGGGGATTGCCCAGTTTGCGCAATCCCTTGCGAATGGATAACTCTATCATCTATCGAAAGAGGCTAACCATTTGATTTTATTTGGCTAATTTCGCCAGTGCTGAATGGCATAGCCTGTGCTGCGGCCTGTTCTGTTTATCAAAGTCGCCTGTGCCTGGTGCGTTCCACCGGGCACAGGGGCAGAGGGATGATGTCTGTGCGTCTCCCCACTCATATGGAGAATGACTATGTGCCCCGCTATCGCACTGCTCGGTGACATCGGCACCGACCACGATGGCTTTCCACCGACCCCGGTGATAGCTGCCAGTCCCGACGTGTTCCTCGATGGCAAGCCTGTAGCTCGTCAAGGTGATCCACTGGCGCCCCATGACAAGCCCAACAACCCGCCGCACCCACGGGCCATTGCCAGTGGTGTTGGCTCTGTGCTGGTGAATGGCAAACCCATCGCCGTCACCGGCACGGCAGTGGATTGTGGTGGCGTGGTGATTGGTTCCGGTAGCGGACAGGCAGGATAAGGAACAGAGTCATGGCACAAAGCACAGGATTACAATTTACGGTCAAGGTGGGGGCGCTGCCCGAGAGCACCTTTGTGGTGGCCAGTTTCCAGCTGGATGAGGGGCTGAACCGGCCGTTCAACCTGCAGCTGGAGTTGGCGAGTAGCCAGCCTGATGTCGACTTTGGCGCCGTGCTGGACCAGCCCTGCGAGCTGATGGTGTGGTACAACGGCGAGCTGCAACGCCGGGTCTGCGGGGTTGTGAGCGAGTTTGCCCAAGGGGACAGCGGCTTTCGCCGCACCCGTTACAGCCTGCAAGTCAAACCGGCCCTCTGGCGATTGGGGCTGCGCCAGAACTCACGCATCTTCCAGGCGCAGAAGCCCGATGAAATCCTCAGTATCCTGCTGCAAGAGCACGGTATCACCGACTACGCCTTTGCCCTGAAAAACGAGCACGCCCAGCGCGAATACTGCGTGCAGTATCGGGAGACCGACCTCGATTTCGTGAATCGCCTCGCTGCCGAAGAAGGGCTGTTCTACTTCCACGAATTTGAGCAGGGCAAACATCGCATCGTCTTTGCTGACGATGCGGCAGCCCTGACCGCTGGCCCCGAGCTCTTCTTCAACCTCGGCAACCGTTCGCTGGAGCAGGGCCCCTATGTGCGCCAGTTCCACTACCGCGAGGCGGTACGGCCAAGCGATGTAGAGCTAAAGGATTACAGCTTCAAGACGCCGGCTTATGGCCTCTCCCATAAAAAGCAGGGCGCAGAGCTTGAGCACCAACGAGACACTTACCAGCACTTCGACTACCCGGGTCGCTACAAGCAGGACCCGAGTGGCAAGGCGTTTGCCCAGCATCGGCTCGATGCGTTGCGTAACGATGCGGTGGCGGGCAGTGGCAAGTCCAACAGCGCGGCGCTCTTGCCAGGTCAGCACTTTTCACTGACCGAGCATCCTAACAGTAGCCTTAACACCGACTGGCAAATCGTCCATATCCGCCACACTGGCGAACAGCCACAAGCGCTGGAGGAAGAAGGTGGGAACGGCCCGACCGTCTACCACAACGAATTTGGCGTGGTGAAAGCGAGCACCACCTGGCGGGCCCGCATCGGCAGTCCCGAGGCACCCCACAAGCCGATGGTGGACGGCCCGCAAATCGCCATCGTGGTTGGCCCAGAAGGGGAGGAGATTTACTGCGACGAACATGGCCGGGTGAAGCTGCAGTTCCCGTGGGACCGCTACGGCAGCTCCAACGACCAGAGCTCCTGCTGGGTGCGGGTGAGTCAGGGCTGGGCTGGTGGCCAGTACGGCATGATGGCCATCCCGCGCATCGGCCACGAGGTGATTGTCTCGTTTCTGGAGGGTGACCCCGACCAGCCCATCGTCACCGGCCGTACCTTCCATGCCACCAACCGACCGCCGTATGAGCTGCCCGCCAACAAGACCCGCACCGTGCTGCGCACCGAAACCCACCAGGGCGAGGGCTTCAACGAGCTGCGTTTTGAAGACCAGGCGGGACAGGAAGAGATTTATATCCACGGTCAGAAAGACCTGAACGTGCTGATAGAGAACGATGCGGCGTGGCATATCAAGCACGACCAGCACACCGACATCGACAACGAGCGGGTGACCCGCATCAAGGCCAATGACCACCTGACGGTGGAGGGTGAAAAACGGGATCACATCAAGACGGACTATTCGCTGACGGTGGATGCCTCCATGCACCAAAAACTGGGACAAAGTTGGCTCACCCAGGCCGGGCAGGAGGTGCACGTCAAGGCTGGTGCCAAGGTGGTACTGGAGGCGGGATCTGAAATTACCGTCAAGGTGGGCGGCTGCTTTATCAAGGTGGATGGTGGTGGCGTCACACTGGTTGGCCCTACGATCAAGATGAACTCGGGTGGCAGCGCCGGTTCTGGGTCGGGGTGGGCCGGTAAATCTCCCAGAGGCCCTTGGGGGTGAGTGTTCCTGTGATGGCCTGATAGAGCTGGGGGTAGTTATCGTCAAAATGGTGTCCTCCCGGCAGAGTGACGGTGGTGACGTTGGGCTGGTTGAGACGGGGGCAGAGGCGGTCGCCGTCATCGTCATCGGCGCCTTGCAGGCAGAGCATCGGCAGATCGCGGATGGTCTTCACCTGCGGCTCGGTCGGGTAGCTACGTGTCTTGTGGGTCAGCATGTCGCTGACGTGGATCTCGAAATCCGAGCTGGTGGAGGGGGAGAGCATCACGGCCCCGACCAGCCCCTGACGATAGTGCTCCGGTAACCGGTTGATGACGAAGGGGACAATCTCGGCACCAAACGAGAAGCCGACCAGCAGCCAGCGGGGACGCTGCCAACGAGTCTGGTAATCATCAAGGATCCGCTCCAGATCGGCGGTCACCTGCTCCGGGGTTTTCTTCTTCCAGTAGTAGGTGAGGGAGCTCCAGCCCACGACCGGCATGCCGTGCAGCTGAAACTGGGCGCTTAACCCCTTGTCGAGGGCCGCCCAGCCGCCATCGCCGCTGAGAAAGATCACCATGGGGGTGTCGGATGGCTGCTTGACCGGCAGCTCAATCAGGCTCAGGTCATCCTTGACCGGGGCGGCGTGCGCCGCAAAAGACGAAACGGGCAGTACGAGACTGAGTAACAGCAATATCAGGGCTCTCATTGGCCATGCTCCTATTTCTTGATCAGCCCCAACGGGCCGCGGCTAATCAGGGTGATCAGGTGAGTCAGGGTTCTGGGCAGTACCAGCTTGCTGCTGCAGAGCAGGTAGCGGGGTTCCCAGCGGGGCGAAAATTTCTCCTTGTAGCGTCTGAGCCCTTGGAAGTTGTAAAAGCGGCTGCCACGGACGAACAGGGTATTGCCAAGGCGGGCCCAGTAGCTGTTGAGCGGGTGATCGTTGAAGCCGGACATGGGGGCCATCCCCAGATTGAAGCTGGCGTACCCCTGCGCCTTACCCCACAGCAGCAGCTCGACAAAGAGAAAATCCATGATGGGGGCGGTGCCGGTATCCAGGCTGTAGCGCATCAGATCGATGGAGAGGGTCTCCTTGTTGTCGCTCACCCAGAGGTTGGCAAAGCCGACAATCTGCCCCTCGTGCCACACCAGTGCAGCCGGGCTCAAGGTCAGGTAGTCAGGCTCGAAGCGGCCGACCGAGAAGCCCTTCTCCTTGCCCATCTTGCTCTGCAGCCAGGTATCGGAGACGGTCTGCAATCTGGGCAGCAGGGGGGCCACGGCACTGGCATCGACCACCTCGAAGGTCAATCCTTCCCGTTTGCCCTTGGCGTGGCTCTGACGCAGGTTGCGCAGCCGGCTGCCCGCCAGATCGAAGGTAGCCAGATCGACCATCGCCTCTTCACCAAGCTTGAAGGGGATCAGCCCCAGCTCCAGATAGAGCGGCAGATAGCGGGCCGACACCTGATAGAAAACCGGATTGGCGTCGTGCTCGTCGCAGCGCTCGCGAAATTGCCAGAGCAGCTCTTCGATCTGCTCGGGGCGACCGACCGGATCCCCCATCACAATCCAGCTGTTGCCCTCGATGCCATACATCAGGAAGGCGTCGCCGGCGGGATGGAACAGCAGGGACTTGTCCTGCAGCTGGGCCAGATAACCGTGGATCCCCCCTTCGCGCACCACCAGCTCGTGAGCGCGCGCCAGCGTCTCCTTGTCCGGCTTTTCACCGACCACGCGCAGCGGTGCAAGCAGCTGGGCAACCCCGGCCACGGCCAGCACGGCCACCACGCTCCCCATGGCGCGCAGGCCGCGGGCAGCCCCGCCGTGGGGCGAGAAGTGGAACCAGAGGGCGTGGTCATACTCCACCTGACGGTAGGAGAAGAGCAGCAGCCACAGGGCTCCCAGCAGCACGGCGCCGACCGAGATGAGCCAGCCCGGGGTGTACTGGGGATAGAGCAGCGACCCCTTGCGATAGAAGAGGGTGCGGCAGGGTGTCATGATGAGCAGGAAGCTGCCGAGCAGCAGGGCTGACTCCCAGTCTCCCCCCTTGAGCAGGGAGAAGGCGATCCCCAGAGCCAGCAGCAGCTGGGTGATGCGAAACGCGGCGTCGTGACGGCGATAGAGGCTGCGTGCCAGCAGGATCAGGAGGATACCGCTCACGCTGCCGAGCACGTGGGAGATCTCCAGCAGATGGAGCGGTAACACCTGCAGCCACACTTCAATGTGGCTGCGCATGGTCGGGATCATGCCCGAGCAGAGCAGCAGGCTGCCGGCGGCGAAGGTGCCCATGCTGATAAGGGCAGGCAGAAATTCGCGCACCGCGCTCATCAGCCCCTGTAGCCGCTGCCAGCGTGCTTTTTGTTGCAGCATCTCCTGACTCGCAAAGAGCAGCAGGGCACAGAGAAAGGGAAGCAGGTAATAGATGCAGCGATAGAGCAGCAGCGAGGCGAGCAGCTTGTCGGTTGGCAGGTAGTTAGCCAGCAACAGGCTCATGCTCGCTTCGAACACGCCGATCCCGCCCGGCACGTGGGCCAGTACCCCGAGGAAGCTGGCCAGCACGAAGGCACTGAGCAGCACAGGGTAGGGGACGCTATCTGCAGGCAACAGCACAAACAGCACTGCGGCGGCGGCCATCCAGTCGGCCAGCGCGACCAACAGCTGCAACAGACGAACCTTGAAGCCGGGCAGGATCAGGCTGTGTTCGCGCCAGGAGAGACGGTGTGTGGGCCAGCAGAGGTAGCAGGCCACCAACAGCAGAGCCATCATGCCCGCCAGCCTGAGCAGGGTATCTGCCCATTGCGGCCAGTCAGGCAGCAACTGTGATACATCGCAGGTCAGTAGGGCGCCACCTCCCCACGCCAGCAGGCCGAGGAAGAAGGTGATGGAGCAGAACAGCACCACGCGGGCTACCTCACCGGTCGCCAGACCGAGGGCTGAGTAGAGGCGATAGCGTACCGAGGTGCCGGTCAGCAGGGCAAATCCCAGGGTGTTGGAGAAGGTGTAGGCGATAAAGGAGGTGATGCTGACCTGTTGCCAGGGAAGGCGCTTGCCCAGCGCATGGAGCGCCAGCATGTCATAGCTGCAGAGGCAACCATAACTGAGCAGGGTCAGCAACAGGGCGCCCGCCAGTCGCGGCAGGGGTTGGGACCAGATGGCCACACGAATATCGTGCCAGTGCCATGCCTGAGTCAGGTGATACAGCACGGTCAGTGCGGTGCCGAGCAGCAGCAAGCTGCACAAGGGGCCTAGCCATTTAAGCAGATGACGCCACATGCCATGTTCCTGTGGTCATTGACCGTTTCCCGCAAAGGGGGAGCCGGGTCGTGGATCCGGTTTGGACGAGGGAGGCGCTCGTCAGGAAAATTTCGGGAAGAGATGGAAAGGGAGGCGTCAGCCTCCCTCTGTGCTATCCCGTGACCGGTTGGATCACTTGGTTTTCGGCGCGACTTTGACGGCAGGGGTCTTGGCGTGGGTGGCTTTATGGTGTTTTTTCACCACCTTGGTCTGGGTCGCCTGCGGTGTGGCTGTCTTGGTCGGGGTGGCCGCCATGGTGAAACCGGAGGTGAGAGCGAAGACGGCAGCCAGGGTCAGGGGAATGATCTTTTTCATGTTCAATTTCCTTATTCGGGTGGATGTTATGGAGCGTTCTCCATGACAGTCATCCTATGACGGTTGCGGCGACCCTTCAGTGAGCGGTTGGTGACGGTTTGTATCCAAATGTACAGGCAGGGTGAGGCAGAAGCGGGCGCCGTGGTCACTGGCCAGCAGCGCTACATCCCCCCCGTGATGACGAGCAATGCTGCGCACGATGGCCAACCCCAGCCCGGTGCCGCCGGTGCGACGATCCCGGCTCTGATCAAGGCGCACGAATGGTTCGAAGATCTGGGGCGCCAGCGCCGGATCGATCCCCGGTCCATCGTCGCTCACCTCCAGCAGATAGTTCTCCTGCAGCCGCGAGATGGAGAGGGTAACCTCGCTCTCGGCGTAGCGCAGAGCATTGCCGATGAGGTTCTCCACCGCGCGCGCCAGCAGACGCTGATCGCCGCACCAGGGCATGTGACGTGGCGGCAGATCGAGGGTGAGCTTCTTTTCGGGGGCCAGCGCTTGCCAGTCGCCGAGATGCGCTTGTGCCCAGTGGCTGAGCTCCAGCTCGTCTTGCTGCAGCGGCAGCTCGGGTCTATCCAGCTTGGCGTAGGTGAGCATCTCTTCGATCAGGGCGTCCAGCGCCCCCAGATCTCGCTCCAGCGCCTGCTGCTCCTGCTCGGCAGGGGCAGGATCGAGCATGGCAAGCCGATAGCGCAACCGGACCAGCGGGGTGCGCAACTCGTGGGCGATGGCATCGGTCAGTTGCTTGCGGCTGGCAATCATGGCTTGCAATTGGGTCGCCATTTGATCGAAGGTGCGTCCCACCCGGGCCAGACTGCTGCCCGGTGGCAGATTGGTTCGGCAGGAGAGATCCCCATCGCCTACGCGACGTGCGGTTTGCTCCAACTGCTGCAAGCCGCGCCAGTGGGGACGCAACCAGAGCAGAATGGGCAGGCCGAGGGATAGGCCGATCATCAGCAGCAGCCCCACATCGACCCAGTGCAGCTCGTGCAGGTAGGAGAGGTAGGGAACCGGGCCGACAATCAGCACCCGATCGGTATCGGGGATGCGCTGCAGGAAGGTGTCATCCTCCTCGACGATGACAATATTGCCGGCGGCCAGAAAGGCCTGATCCTCGCTGGTCAGGGGCTGGCGCACCAACTCGCCGATCCTGAGGGGGAGGGTAAACTGACTGCTCTGCTCGGCCAGCCGATCGGGCCAGCGCTCTGGCGGGGTTCTTGCCAACTCGCCGGTCAACAGGCCAAGAGAGCCTTGCATCATGCGTTCGAGATAGCGATCACCCGCCCGTTCGGCGGTCACCTGATAGACCACGCCCACCAGCAGGATGGCCAGGGTGAAGCAGCTGATCAGCAACAGATAGAACTGGATAAAGAGACGGCGCATGGCGGTGCTCCCGAAAGAGGGTTATTCCCAGGCGTGGGGGACGAAGAGGTAGCCTTTCTGGCGCACCGTCTTGATCCGGGTCGGGTTGTCGGGGTTATCACCCAGTTTGCGGCGCAGGCGGGAGATGGCCACATCCATGCTGCGATCCTGACCGTCGTACTCCCGGCCGCGCAAGCTGCGAAAGAGAGCTTCCCGTCCTAGGATCTGGCCGGCGTGACAAGCGAGTTCCCACAACAGATCAAAATCGGCGGTCGAGAGAGCAATGCTCTCGCCATCGAGCCGCACATCTCGTCCCGGACCATCCACCCGTAGCCGACCAAATTGCAGTTGCTGGGGAACGCTGCTGGTGGCTGCCGGTTGGGTTGATGCTTGCTGGTGCTGGCGAAACTGCACCCTCAGTCTGGCCAGTAGCACGGGGGGCGGGGTGGTTTTAAGGATGTAGTCGTTGGCGCCCAGCTCCAGACTCAGGATCTGGTTCATGTCGCTGTCCAGCGAGGTGAGCATTACGATGGGGCCGTCGAAGCGTGGCCGAAGATCCCGACAGAGGGACATGCCATCTTGCCCCGGCAACATGATATCGAGCAGCACCAGATCGGGCTGCTCGGCCTCTACCCGGGCCAGTGCCATATCCCCTCTGGGCTCGAGGATCACGTCCATATCGTGGCGACCGAGCCAACTGCTAATGAGCTGGCCAATCTCGGGATCATCTTCGACAAAAAGAATGCGTTGCATAGAAAAGCTCCAACGGAAAGCAGGAGAGAAGAAGAGCGATCAGCATATCAATGGCGCTTGGGAAATACAGAAAAAGAACCGGGCAGGCTGATGTGCGGGGGAGAGTGGCCGTGTGTATCGATGAGGAAGGGCGAATCGTGACAATGGGCGGAGCCGCGTTTATCGATCTGGAGGATGATGGCCTTGTAGACAAGGCAAGGTGCTGTCGGGCGCAAAAACAAAAAAACCGGCCAAGGCCGGTTTTTCGCGAAGCAGACCAGAAGTCACTGCACCAAGTCGATGGACATCACCTTGCGGCGATTATCGACAGAATAATGGGGTGGCTGATGGGGCTCGAACCCACGACAACCGGAATCACAATCCGGGACTCTACCAACTGAGCTACAGCCACCACTGAAATTTTCATCAACGCTCGCCAATCCAGAAGGATTGGGGAACATTAATGGCGCGCCCTGCAGGATTCGAACCTGCGACCCACGGCTTAGAAGGCCGTTGCTCTATCCAACTGAGCTAAGGGCGCTTTGTACCAACACGTCTTGAGGACGAGTCGATGAACATGGTCGGTGATAAAGGATTCGAACCTTTGACCCTCTGGTCCCAAACCAGATGCGCTACCGGACTGCGCTAATCACCGAAAATCCCTGACCAGCATATCGACATGAGTCGTACTGGGCAACGGGCGGGCATCATAGCCAAGCGTAAGGGCCAGCGTCAACGACTTTTTCCCCCTGTAAATTCAAGTGCCTACTTATTGCCCGCTACAGGTCTGGCGTGCGTCTGCTGCTAACATCCCGGCTAAAAAAATGCGACAATGCGCGGCAGTTGAACACATGGTGAGTGGAGAACGATGTCTGCCAAAATCATAGATGGAAAACAGGTTGCGCAAACGATTCGCAGCCAGGTCGCGGCGCAAGTCCAACAGCGGTTGGCGGCAGGGAAACGGGCTCCAGGGCTGGCAGTCATTCTGGTGGGGGCGGATCCAGCCTCTCAGGTCTATGTCGGCAGCAAACGCCGGGCATGTGAGGAGGTGGGGTTTCTCTCCCGCTCCTATGATCTGAGTGCCACTGCCAGTCAGGAAGAGTTGCTGGCGCTGATTGACCAGCTGAATGCGGATAGCCACGTAGATGGCATTCTGGTTCAGTTGCCCTTGCCGGATCACTTTGATACCACTCAGGTGCTGGAGCGGATCCAGCCTGACAAGGATGTAGATGGATTCCACCCGTATAACGTCGGTCGTCTGGCCCAACGTATTCCGGCGCTGCGCCCCTGCACTCCGAAAGGGATCATGACACTGATAGAGGCCACCGGCGTGAAGACACATGGTCTGCATGCGGTCGTGGTGGGAGCGTCCAACATAGTGGGGCGTCCCATGACCCTCGAATTGTTGCTGGCGGGCTGCACAACCACGACCTGTCACCGTTTTACGCGGGATCTGGAAGAGCAGGTACGCCGTGCCGATCTGCTGGTTGTTGCAGTCGGCAAGCCCAACTTCATCCCAGGGGAGTGGATCAAACCGGGGGCTCTGGTGATCGATGTGGGCATCAATCGCCTGGCTGATGGCTCGCTGGTCGGGGATGTGGAGTTTGAAACGGCGCGCAGACATGCCTCCTTCATTACTCCGGTACCCGGTGGTGTGGGCCCGATGACGGTCGCCAGCCTGATGGAAAATACCCTGATCGCCTGCAGTGAATATCACGACTGATCATGGCTGGTGATAACCCTGTGATCCCGTGAGGAGGCAGGATTCGCCAGAAATCTGACAATAAAAAACCGGTTGCTCAGAGAGGAACCGGTTTTTTATTTATCCAACGGGTGTTATTTACATATTTTGTGCTTCGTTTGGCACAATCACAGAGGCGTGATTTCCTTTCGGCCCCTGTTGCAGTTCAAAATTGACAGCCTGACCCGCTTTCAGGGTCTTGTAGCCCTCCATTTGAATCGTGGAGTAGTGAGCGAAGATATCCTCACCGCCCCCTTCCGGACAGATAAACCCAAATCCTTTTGCGTTGTTAAACCACTTAACTGTGCCGGTTGCCATACTTCTACATCCTTTTATTGATTACCCAGAAGTCGTTGAGTAACCTGCGCCAGCCCTTTATAACTAGGGACATGGGCCCATAGCAGACGGGCACAGATTAGCAAGTAACCAATCTAGTCTAACTTTTAAGCGAGTCAAGAAGTTGTTAACAGCTGATGTGATCTGGTTAACAAGTCTATTGACAACCTTGTGTTAGACGGTAGTAATCTAGAGGTACCAAAGCGCGATTATGAGCAAGCAGAAAGAACTCTTTGCTAATGAAGAGATTGCAGAAGCAGAGAAAACAAAGCTGCAGCCGCCACCCATGTATAAGGTTGTGTTGAACAACGATGACTACACCCCGATGGAGTTCGTGGTGGAGGTGCTGCAAAAGTTCTTTGGTATGGATTTGGACAAGGCGACTCAGGTCATGCTGAGTGTGCATTATAGTGGTAAGGGTGTCTGCGGCATGTTTACCGCAGAGATCGCCGAAACCAAGGTTGTCCAGGTCAACACCTATGCACGTAACAACGAACATCCACTGCTCTGTACTATGGAAAAGGCTTGAATCTGATGACTTGATGGCGAGTGTGACACCACATTGTAGCTGTACTAGGGGAGGTGCCTATGTTGAATAAAGATCTAGAAAAGACGCTGAACGAGGCTTTCAAACTGGCCCGTGACGAGCGCCACGAATTCATGACCGTCGAGCACCTGTTGTTAGCCCTTCTGGATAACAGTTCAGCCCATGAGGCGCTGAGCTCCTGTGGTGCTGATGTCGAGCAGATGCGCAAGGAGATCCGCGCATTCATCACCCAAACCACTCCGCTCATACCGCGCGACGATGAAGATCGTGAAACCCAGCCGACACTGGGCTTCCAGCGCGTGTTGCAGCGTGCCGTCTTCCATGTGCAATCCTCCGGCAATACCGAAGTCAGCGGCGCCAATGTGCTGGTCGCTATCTTCAGTGAGCAGGAGTCACAAGCTGCCTATTTCCTGAAAAAAGCCGAGATCAGCCGTCTCGACGTCGTCAATTTCCTCTCCCACGGGGTGCGCAAGGACAGCAAGCCTGATCTCGGCAGCAATAACAATCCCGAGTCTGATGATGATGTCTCGGCCGCACAGATCGAGAGCTTTGCCACCAACCTGAACCAGCTGGTGCTGGAAGGGCGCATCGATCCACTGATTGGCCGTGATCAGGAGCTCAATCGTACCATTCAGGTGCTCTGCCGCCGTCGCAAGAACAACCCGTTGCTGGTGGGTGAAGCGGGCGTGGGTAAAACCGCCATTGCCGAAGGGTTGGCTTACCGTATCGTTAAAGGCGATGTGCCCGAGGTGATTGCGGGCAGTACCATCTATTCGCTGGATATGGGTTCTCTGCTGGCGGGCACCAAATACCGTGGTGATTTCGAGAAGCGCCTCAAGGTACTGCTCAAGCAGATTGAGCGTCAGGAAGGGGCCATCCTCTTTATCGACGAGATCCATACCATCATCGGTGCCGGTGCGGCATCCGGTGGTCAGCTGGATGCAGCCAACCTGATCAAGCCGCTGCTCTCCAACGGTTTGCTCCGCTGTGTGGGATCCACCACTTATCAGGAGTACGCCCAGATCTTCGAGAAAGACCGTGCGCTGGCCCGCCGCTTCCAGAAGATCGATATTGTCGAGCCGACTATCGATGACACCACGCGCATACTGATGGGGCTCAAGAGTCGCTACGAAGCTCACCACGGTGTGCGCTATACCGCCAAGGCGATCCGTGCAGCTGCCGAACTCTCTGCCAAGTACATCAATGACCGTCATTTGCCCGACAAGGCGATCGACGTGATCGACGAAGCGGGTGCCGGTCAACGGTTGCTGCCAGCGAGCAAGCGCAAGAAAGTGATCAATGTGCAGGAAATTGAGTCCATTGTTGCCAAGATTGCCCGCATTCCGGAGAAATCAGTTTCTTCCTCGGATAAAGAGGTACTGAAGAACCTGGAGCGCAATCTGAAGATGGTGGTCTTTGGTCAGGATAAAGCCATCGAGGTGCTGACGGATGCAATTCGCCTCTCTCGTTCAGGTTTGGGTAACGAGCGTCGCCCGGTAGGTTGCTTCCTCTTCGCTGGCCCGACCGGGGTGGGCAAGACCGAGGTTACCCAGCAGTTGGGCAAGGCGCTGGGGGTGGAGATGCTGCGCTTTGATATGTCCGAGTACATGGAGCGTCACACCGTCTCACGTCTGATTGGTGCGCCTCCCGGCTATGTTGGTTTTGAGCAGGGTGGTCTGCTGACTGATGCGGTGATCAAGCATCCTCATTCCGTTGTGTTGCTTGACGAAATTGAGAAAGCTCACCCGGACGTATTCAATCTGCTGTTGCAGGTGATGGACAACGGCACCCTGACCGACAACAACGGGCGCAAGGCGGATTTCCGTAACGTGATTTTGGTCATGACTACCAACGCCGGTGTGCAGGAGACCCAGCGTAAATCGATTGGCTTCCAGCAACAGGATTTGAGCCACGATGCCATGGCGGTGATCAACAAGACCTTCAGTCCGGAGTTTCGTAACCGGCTTGATCACACCATCTGGTTCAACCATCTCGATATGACGGTGATTCATCAGGTGGTCGACAAGTTTATTGTCGAATTGCAGGTTCAACTGGATGCGAAGGGAGTTTCTCTCGAGGTGTCCGAGCGTGCCCGCCACTGGTTGGCAGAGAAGGGATATGACAGAGCCATGGGCGCCAGACCTATGGGGCGGGTGATCCAGGAGCACCTCAAGAAACCCCTGGCCAACGAGATCCTGTTCGGTTCACTGGTTGACGGGGGAATTGTGAAGGTTGAGTTGGTAAATGACAGCCTCAGCTTTGATTTTCAGGTCAATGTTGAAGCTGTTTCCCACTAAGCGTCAGTGATCAGAAAACGACAAAAAACCCCAACCGAAAGGTTGGGGTTTTTTGCTGAATTCCTGGCTTAGCGAGAGCGGAAAACAATACGTCCCTTGGAGAGATCGTAGGGAGTCAGTGCTACCGTTACTTTGTCTCCAGTCAGGATACGAATGTAGTTTTTGCGCATCTTGCCTGAAATATGAGCGATAACCACGTGACCATTCTCCAGTTCCACACGGAACATGGTATTGGGCAGGGTTTCGAGAATAGTGCCCTGCATCTCAATACTGTCTTCTTTAGCCATTGAATCCTCTTGATAAGCCACAACAAAAAACCGCTGGATCATGCCGGATTTAAGGCTATGTGTAAAGTTTACTCGGGCTTGGTGTCGATATTTTTCCATTCCCCCTGAATTAACAGCTCATGAGGGAGGTAATTGCGTTTGTAATTCATCTTGCGACACGCCTCTACCAGATAGCCAAGATAGAGCCAGCTTCGCCCGGTTCGCCTGGCCAGATCGAGCTGGCAAAGGATGGCAAAGGTGCCCAGGGAGCGATCGGCATAATCCGGATCGAAGAAGGTGTACATGGCGCTCAAGGAGTGGGGTAGCAGGTCTGTGGTGGCCACGCCGATAAGACGGCCCTCCTTGCGCATCTCCAGATAGAGTGGCGGCATCCAGTCACAATGGAGAAAACCGCGATACTGGCTGCGGTTGGGGGGATACATGCTGCCATCGTGGTGGCGTTCGCGGATATAGCGTTCGTAGAGCAGGTAATACTCGGGTTTGTCATCGTAGCTCAGGACGATCTCGATATCCCTGTTGAGCTGGCGGATCCGCTTCTGGCCGCGGCTGGGACGAAAGTGTTCACTGTGAATACGAAGGGATTGGCAGGCATGGCACGCCGGGCAGTGGGGACGATAGATGTCGTTGCCACTGCGGCGAAAACCGGCAGTCAACAATCGCTCGTAACCGTTGGCGTTGAGCAGATTGTGATCCATCAGCACCAGCAACTGCTCCTGTTCATGGTCCAGATAACTGCAGGGATGCTTGGGAGTCAGCCCTACTTTGAGGATCACTTCTTCAGTCATAAGCTGATCTCCCCCTCTTGCCAGCAGGAAGCCAATAGTGGTTGATGGCCAAGGCGCGCCAGCTCGGCCAGAAAACGGGCCCTTGGCCACTCCTCGATACCCAGGGTCGCCAGAAACGGGTTTTGCATCTGGCAATCGATGAGGGCGCCGTGATGGCGGGCGAAGTGGCGACAGAGTGCCACCATGGCAAGTTTGGCGCCGTTATCAATCCGGCTGAACATGGATTCACCGCAAAACATTCGGCCGATAGAGAGGCCATACAGTCCCGCTTGCAGCTCTCCCCCTTGCCAGATCTCGATAGAGTGGGCATGACCCAGCCGGTGCAACTGCTGGTAGGCATCGATCATGGGTTGGCTGATCCAGGTGCCATCGGCAGTGCGACGAGGGGCGGCGCAGGCAGTAATGACTTCATTCAAGGCGCGATTGACGGAAATATCGAATGGGGTTCGGCGGATAATCTTCTGCAGTGTCCGCCCCACATGGAGTTGGTCGGGACGGATCACCCCGCGGGGATCCGGTGACCACCACAGGGTCGGTTGGTGGGGTTCATTCCACGGGAAGATCCCCTTGTGGTAAGCTGCCAGCAATCTGGCAGGGGAGAGATCCCCGCCGATCGCCAGCAAGCCGTTGGGCTCTTCCAGCGCATGGCTGGGGTCGGGAAACCAGCAAAGCTCATCATCCAGTTGGGTAAGATAGCGAGACATAAGGCAACGAGGTTCATAGATGAAGGCCATTATCCTGATAGTATCCAGCTTGCTCTGCTTTGTCACGGCGCCCGCCGGGGCGGAGGTCTACCAGCGCAATACCGCGCGGCCGGTCAATCAGGTGGTGTTTGGTCAGGTCGAAACGGTGCGCAATATTACCCAGCGCCAGATCCTGGAGTCCGAGCACTCTGGCTGGAAGACGCTGGGTGGTGCCGTGTTGGGCGGTCTGCTGGGCAACCAGTTTGGTGGCGGTCATGGTCGTGAAATCGCCACCGCCGTCGGGGCGCTGGCGGGAGCTGCGGCTGCGCAGCAATACCAGTCCGGGGGAACCGTGGTGGAAAACAAGCTGGTGGAGCTGCTGATCCGCAACGAGCAAAATGCCCTTATCAACGTGATCCAGGATTATGATCCCGCCATGGTCTTTGCCAATGGAGACAAGGTGCGCATTCTCTACTTCGATGATGGGGTGCGGGTCGACAAGACTTACTGACTTTCGATAGTCATGGTGATGGGGAGACTGTGGCAGGAAAGGAACCCGCAGACTCTCCTGTCGGAAAGTCTGTCGGGCGGTAATACACGGGACAGATGCCCTGAGGATTCAGATATTTATCTCTTGAGAGACTATCTTGTCGCGACCGGTGTTCTTTGCCTGATAGAGCAGCCGATCCGCTACGCTCAGCGCCTCGTCCATGGATATCCGCCCGACGCTGATCACGCCGTAACTGGCGCGAACAAAGAGCGGGGTTTCCGGTGACAAGGGTTGCTGGCGCAGCTGCTGACGCAGCCCTTCAAGACGCTTGATCAACACGGGGACGGTACAGTGAGGCACCATCATGGCAAACTCCTCTCCGCCAAACCGGGCGATCATGGCATCGGGGAAGAACTGGGTCAGTAGCCGGGTCAGATGGCAGAGCAGTTGATCGCCGATGGCATGGCCCCAGTGATCGTTGACCTGCTTGAAGTGATCCACATCGAGCACACAGAGTGCCAGAGGCGTCTGCTGGCGCTGATGCTCTTCAAACCATTTTTGCCCTTCGTTGAACCAGTAGCGCCGGTTGTAGAGACCGGTCAGGTAATCACGATTGGCTGACTCCTGAATGCTGTTGAACTGCTCGAGCGCTTCCAGATTGTGGCTGACCCGACACTGCAGCTCTTCCGGCTCGAACGGCTGGTTGAGAAAGTCGTTGGCGCCTTGCTTGAGGTAGCGAGCAGAGAGACCGCGCTTGTCCGAGACCGAGATCCCGATAATCGCGAGCTGCTGCTTGCTGTATCGCTCTCTCAGCATCCGCACCAGACTGATGCCATCGATTTCCGGCATATAGTAGTCGACCAGTGCCAGCCGGATGCCGGGGTATTGCTCCAGCATCGCCATCGCTTCGCGCGCGTGACTCGCCTCGTGCACCTGCAGCAATTGCTTGCGCAACTGGGCCATGGTGCGGTGGCGGGAGGTGCGCGAATCATCGACGACCAGCACTTCGATGGACTGGTTGAGATAGAGACGGTGCACCAGGCTGACCGCATATTGCAGCGAGTGGCGCGAATCCTTCATCACATAGTCCAGTACGCCGGTTTCCAGCCAGGCCGCACGTTTATCCTCGCTGATATCGGCGGTGAGGATCACCACTGGCAAGCCGCGCTCCAGCAACACGCTGACCGCTTCTCCGCGAGGTGCATCCGGCAAGGTCAGATCCACCAGGGCGACCACATACTCCTCTCCCCGACAGTGACGGGCGCCCTCGAGGGTATCAAAGGCATCGATCTCCAGACCGGTCTGCTGGGCTATCGCCTGGGTCAGCATACGGCGGATCGTCAGGCTATCTTCGACAATCAATATCTTTTGTTTCATTAGACTCCTTAAATGAAAAAAGGCATACCGACTGGTATGCCTTATATCACATCAGCGCTGGTTTATTGCGCGTCGAGGTAGCGTTCGGCATCGAGGGCCGCCATGCAGCCGGTACCGGCCGAGGTGATAGCCTGACGGTAGTTGTGGTCTGCCACGTCACCGGCGGCAAACACTCCTTCAATGCTGGTCTGGGTGGCAAAGCCGTCCAGTCCGCCACGAACCTTCAGATAGCCGTTTTGCATCTCCAGCTGGCCATCGAAGATCTGGGTGTTGGGCTGGTGGCCGATGGCGATGAACACGCCCATCAGTGGCAGCTCGCTGGTGCTGTTGTCCTGGGTGTTGCGCAGGCGCACACCGGTGACCCCCATCTGATCGCCCAGCACTTCATCCAGGGTCTGGTGGGTATGCAGCACGATGTTGCCGCTTGCGACCTTGTCGTGCAGACGTTTGATCAGGATCTTCTCGGCACGGAACTCGTCGCGGCGGTGGATCAGATGCACCTTCTTGGCGATGTTGGCCAGATAAAGGGCCTCTTCCACGGCGGTATTGCCGCCACCGATCACCGCCACTTCCTGATTGCGGTAGAAGAAACCGTCACAGGTGGCACAGGCGGAGACGCCGCGACCCTTGAAGGCCTCTTCAGAGGGCAGACCCAGATATTTGGCGGAGGCGCCGGTCGCGATGATCAGGGCATCGCAGGTGTATTCGCCGTTGTCGCCCTTGAGGCGGAACGGGCGCTGAGTCAGTTCGACACTGTTGATGTGATCAAACAGGATGCGGGTATCGAACTTCTCTGCATGCTCTTTCATGCGCTCCATCAGGGCCGGGCCGGTCAGCCCTTCCGGATCACCTGGCCAGTTTTCCACTTCGGTGGTGGTGGTCAGCTGACCCCCTTGCTGCATGCCGGTGATGAGCAGGGGATTGAGGTTGGCGCGGGCGGCGTAGACGGCCGCGGTGTAACCAGCTGGGCCTGACCCTAAGATCAGCAATTTGCTGTGAGTGACTTGGCTCATGATGTCATTTCCGGGATGTGATGAGTTTGCGCGATTGTAGGTAATTCGTGATCCGGGGTCAAAGGCTGGCGAGTCGATTGCACTAATCGTGTTCACAAGGGGTGACATGCAAAATAAAGGAATAAAAAAACCGCCCATCGCGGGCGGATTTTCACTCATCTCCAACTGGCGCAGGCCAGCGCAGATCAGTTCAGCAGGGTCAGGGGATCCGTGTAGGCAAGGCCATGTGCCACGGCCACTTCCTTGCAGGTGAGTTTGCCCTCCATCACGTTGAGCCCGTGCAACAGGTTGGGATCGCTCAGCAGTGCCTGACGATACCCTTGCTGGGCCAGCTTGATAATAAAAGGGAGGGTGGCATTGTTGAGCGCCACGGTCGAGGTGCGGGCCACCGCCCCCGGCATGTTGGCGACACAGTAGTGCACCACCTCATCGACGATATAGGTCGGATCCTGGTGGGTGGTGGCGTGGGAGGTTTCCACACAGCCGCCCTGATCGATGGCCACATCGACGATGGCAGAACCCGGCTTCATGCGCGCAATGTGGTCACGGCTGACAAGTTTTGGCGCAGTGGCACCCGGTACCAGCACACCGCCGATGACCAGATCGGCCGCCAGCAGATGGCGTTCCAGGGTTTCGCTGTTGGAGTAGACCACCTTGGCCGCTCCCTGGAACTCGTTATCAAGACGGCGCAGGGTATCGACGTTGTTATCGAGGATGGTCACATCCGCGCGCAGGCCAATGGCCATGCGGGCTGCATTGGAGCCGACCACGCCGCCGCCGATGATCACCACCTTGGCCGGTTCGACACCGGGTACGCCGCCGAGCAGCACACCGCTCCCACCGCGCGATTTTTCCAGCGCTTGGGCACCCGCCTGAATAGACATGCGTCCGGCCACTTCCGACATGGGGGCCAGCAGGGGCAGGCCGCCACGGCCGTCGGTGACGGTTTCATAGGCGATACAGATGGCGCCGCTTTTCAGCAGGGCTTCGGTCTGGGGCAAGTCTGGCGCCAGATGCAGATAGGTGAACAGGGTCTGACCCGGACGCAGCATGGCACATTCGACAGGCTGAGGTTCCTTGACCTTGACGATCATCTCGGCTTTGGCGAAAACCTCTGCTGCAGAGGCCAAAATTTCGGCTCCAACAGCGATATAATCTGCATCGCTGAAGCCAATGCCGTTTCCGGCACCGCTTTGGACGAAAACAGTATGGTTTCGTGCTGTCAGTTCACGTACACTGGCCGGAACCATGCCTACGCGGTATTCATGGTTTTTTATCTCTTTAGGTACACCGATAATCATGCTATCCCTCGTCTATAGATTGGTGTTTCATGTTGCCAAAATGTTAACCAACATTTGCGCCTAGTATATTCAGGTATTGACAGGATTTGTGACCATAATTATAAAATGACTGGTGATTCTTACCAAAAAATAGCCAAAGGATGGAATAAAATGATGGAAGCTAAGAGTCGGCTAAAGGATTTGGACAGGATTGACCGCAACATTCTTAATGAACTGCAAAAGGATGGCAGGATTTCGAATGTTGAGTTGTCCAAGCGAGTTGGCCTGAGTCCTACACCGTGTCTGGAACGGGTTCGTCGCCTCGAGCGACAAGGTTATATCGAAGGATATGCCGCTATTCTGAACCCTCATTATCTGGACGCATCTCTGCTGGTGTTTGTAGAGATAACCCTCAATCGCGGGGCGCCTGATGTGTTTGAACAGTTCAACAAGGCTGTTCAGGTGCTCGAAGAGATCCAGGAGTGTCATCTGGTTTCCGGTGACTTCGACTATCTGCTCAAGACCCGAGTCAGCGACATGTCGGCTTACCGCCGTCTGTTGGGGGAAACCCTGTTGCGTCTGCCCGGTGTCAATGACACCCGCACCTATGTGGTGATGGAAGAGGTCAAGCAGAGCAGTCGTCTGGTGATCAGCACCCGATAAAGCAGGTTATGCCGTGGTATCTTTTCCATATGAGACACCATGACAGTCAGAAACGAGCGGCCGGTCCGCTCGTTTCTTCTTGTAAAGATAATTGCAAATATGGCCCCGTCCCATCAGGCTCTGGCTGACAATCGATGGGCTTTTCGGGGATACTAGGCCCCCTTATTTCCTGCATTACATGTTTTCAGAAAGGAGCCGGAGTTTGGCCGATAAAAAGCTGTTTACTCCTTTATCAGGTACACAACGGATCTTCGAAGCCGTCTTGATCGCCATCACCCTGATGGCTGCTTATCTTCTGCTTGCCCTGTTGTCCTATCATCCCGCTGATCCCGGCTGGTCCCAGACCTCCTGGCAAGGGGAGGTGAAGAACCTCGCCGGTAGTGCCGGTGCCTGGCTCGCCGACATCACCATGTTTACCTTTGGTGCCTTCTCCTATCTGGTGCCGCCGCTGGTGGTACTGCTGGGCTGGAGTCTCTTCTGGCGCCCGAGCCGTCTGCTCGATGTGGATTACCTCACCCTGGGGGTGCGGATCATCGGCTTTATCCTGACTGTGCTCGGCATGTCGGCCATTGCCAGCATGAACTTCAACGATATGCAGAACTTCTCCGCCGGTGGTCTGGTGGGGGATGTAATAGCCTCCGCGGTGGTGCCGCTGTTTGGCGGCGTCGGGGCCAACCTGATGCTGCTCTGCTTCGTGGCAACCGGCATCACCCTGTTTACCGGCTGGTCCTGGCTCACCATCGTCGAGCAGATCGGCGCGGCCTGTACCGGTTCTGTCAGTGCTGTTTACCACTTCCCGACCACCCTCGGCCGCTGGCTGACCGGTGGCTGGCGTCAACCCCGCAACGAGGGGCCGGATCCCTTGCTGGAAGGCGGGGTAGGGGCCATCGCGTTTGATGACGAGGAAGATGAGCCGCACACCAGCTGGACGCGCAAGCCCAAGGGCAAGAACCAGAAGGCTGCCTCCGAAGAGTGGCTGCCGGAACTCGACGACGATACCTTCGAGTTCGACCCACAGTTTGATGATGAAGATGATGAGCCGGCTCCGGCTGCCAAGCCGAAACGTGCGGTGGCGGCCGCCAATGGTCGCCGCCAGCCGGTACTGGCTGTGGCCGATGACGATGATGAGGACGATCTGGATCTGCCCTGGGCCGAAGGGGACGACGAGGTCGCCGCGCCGGTAGCCGTCGCACCAACCAAGCCCAAGCGTCGTCCGCAGTCAACAATGCCGCCGTTGCCGAGTATCGAGCTGCTCGACCGTCCACCCGCCAAGACCCAGATGATGAGCAAGGATGAGCTGGATCGCATGGGGCGTCTGGTGGAGGCCAAGCTTGCCGACTACAACGTGCAGGCCAAGGTGGTGGGTGTCTATCCGGGCCCGGTCATTACCCGTTTCGAGCTGGATCTGGCGCCGGGCATGAAGGCGAGCAAGATCACCAACCTCTCGCGCGATCTGGCCCGTTCCCTCTCTGCCAGCAGCGTGCGGGTGGTTGAGGTGATCCCGGGTAAGACCTATGTCGGTATCGAGCTGCCCAACCGGGTGCGTCAGACCGTTTACCTGCGCGAAACCCTCGACTGCGATGCCTTCCGCGATAGCCGCAACCCGCTCACCATGGGCCTGGGTCAGGACATCGCAGGGGAGCCGGTGGTGGTGAACCTGGCCAAGATGCCGCACCTCCTGGTGGCCGGTACCACAGGTTCCGGTAAGTCGGTGGGGGTCAACACCATGATCATCTCGATGCTCTACAAGTCATCCCCCGATGATCTGCGCTTTATCATGATCGACCCCAAGATGCTGGAACTCTCGGTCTACGAAGGGATCCCGCATCTGCTGACCGAGGTGGTGACCGACATGAAGGACGCCGCCAACGCCCTGCGCTGGTGTGTGGGCGAGATGGAACGCCGTTACAAGCTGATGTCGGCAGTCGGGGTGCGCAACCTCAAGGGCTACAACGACAAGGTGCTGGCCGCCATCGAGGAGGGGGAACCCCTGCTGGATCCGTTGTGGCGCCCGGGTGACTCCATGGATCAGATGCCGCCGGAGCTGGAGAAACTGCCCCACATCGTGGTGGTGGTGGACGAGTTTGCCGACATGATGATGATCGTCGGCAAGAAGGTGGAAGAGCTGATCGCCCGGATCGCCCAGAAGGCGAGGGCCGCCGGTATTCACCTTATTCTGGCGACCCAGCGTCCGTCGGTGGATGTCATTACCGGTCTTATCAAGGCCAACATCCCGACCCGTATTTCGTTCCAGGTGTCGAGCAAGATCGACTCGCGCACCATCATCGATCAGGGCGGCGCCGAATCTCTGCTCGGTATGGGCGATATGCTCTACATGCCGGCCGGTACCTCCAACCCGACCCGGGTACACGGTGCGTTTGTCGATGACCATGAAGTGCACAAGGTGGTGGCAGACTGGAAACTGCGCGGCGAGCCGAACTACATCGAGGAGATCCTCTCCGGTGAGTCGGGTGGCGAAGGTGGCAGCGGCGAATATGGCGGTGGTGGCGATGAAGAGCTGGACCCCCTGTTCGACGAAGCGGTCGCTTTTGTGGTGGAGTCCCGCCGTGGCTCGACCTCCAGCGTCCAGCGCAAGTTCAAGATTGGTTACAACCGGGCAGCCCGTCTCATCGAGCAGATGGAGAATCAGGGCATCGTCAGCTCACCGGGTGGCAATGGTCAGCGCGACGTGCTGGCACCGCCGCCGGTGCGGGACTAAGCCTCACCGTTTCATACTATCCCTGGCCATGCCCTCCGCGGGCGTGGCCTTTTATCGAGAGCGTCTTTATGAAGAGCGTGATGAAAAAACAACTGTTGATGGGTACCGTGCTGCTGATGGCCAGCAGCCAGGTGTGGGCCGATGCGGCCAGCGATCTCAAACAGAAGCTGGCGGGTGTCAGCCTCTTCTCCGCCAAATTTGCCCAGACCGTCTATGACAGCAAGGGCAAGGAGCTGCAAAAGGCCAGCGGCGATCTGCTGGTGCAGCGGCCAAACCGTTTCAACTGGCACACCACCTCGCCGGACGAGAGCCTGATCGTGGCCGATGGTCAGGATGTCTGGGTCTATGATCCCTTCGTCGAGCAGGTGACCGCCCTCAAGCTGAAAGATGCGGTGCTCAACACCCCCTTTATTCTGATCGCTGGCAATGACGACAAGTTCTGGAAGAATTATGACGTGACCCAGCAGGGGGATGTCTACACCGTCACCAGCCGTAACAAGGATGAGCTGATTGCATCCTTCCGTGTCACCTTCGACAGACAAGACAACATCAGTCGTTTCGATGTGAAAGAGGCGCAAGGGCAGTGGAGTGAATTCACCCTGAGCAGCTTCAACCGCAAGCCGGTGCTCAAGGGCAACGAATTTGTTTTCAAGATCCCGAAGGGGGTCGAGCTGGACGACCAGCGCTAATGAGCAAGCTGTCGTTGGATTGCTCGCCACTGCGCCAGTCAAAGGCGAGTGGCGTGACGTTGGGTGGTCAATACAGATGAGCAACTTGTCGCTGGATTTCTCATCGGACTTTCGTCCGCTGGCGGCCCGGATGCGGCCGCAAAACCTCGACCAGTATATCGGTCAGCAACATATCCTGGGGGCTGACAAGCCCCTGCGCAAAGCGATCCTGGCGGGTCACTGTCACTCCATGATCCTGTGGGGGCCGCCCGGTACCGGCAAGACCACGCTGGCGGAGTTGATGGCTCACTACTGCCAGGCGGAAGTGGAGCGACTCTCTGCGGTCACCTCCGGTATCAAGGAGATCCGCGCCGCCATCGACAAGGCGAAGGAGAACAGCTGGCGCGGGGTGCGTACCATCCTCTTCGTGGATGAAGTGCACCGCTTCAACAAGAGCCAGCAGGATGTGTTCCTGCCTCACATCGAAGATGGCACCATCACCTTTATCGGTGCCACCACCGAAAACCCCTCGTTCGAACTCAACAACGCACTGCTCTCCCGGGCCCGGGTCTATCTGCTCAAGCGACTGGAGGAGAGCGATATTCTCGCCATGCTCGATCAGGCGATGACCGATCCCCGTGGTCTCAATGATCCGGCACTCACCTTCGCCCCCGGCGTCAAAGAAGCTCTGGCCAAGGCGGTGGATGGGGACGGCCGCAAGTCCCTCAACTATCTGGAGCTGTTGGCCGACATGGCCGAAACCGACAGCACAGGGGCGCGGGTGATCGACAGTGCCCTGCTCGCTGCCGTGGTGGGGGAGCACGTGGCCCGCTTCGACAAGGGGGGCGATCACTTCTACGACCTCATCTCGGCGGTGCACAAATCCATTCGCGGCTCGGCGCCGGATGCGGCGCTCTACTGGTATGCCCGTATGGTGAGCGCCGGTTGCGATCCCCTCTATATCGCCCGCCGCTTGCTGGCGATTGCCTCGGAAGATGTGGGCAATGCCGATCCGCGCGCCATGCAGGTCGCCCTGTCGGCTTGGGATTGTTTCCATCGGATTGGTCCGGCGGAAGGGGAGCGGGCCATCGCCCAGGCGATCGTCTATCTCGCCTGCGCCCCGAAAAGCAATGCGGTCTATACCGCCTGGAAGGCGGCGCTTCATGATGCCAAAAACCTCCCTGACTTCGAGGTGCCGGTACACCTGCGCAATGCGCCGACCAAATTGATGAGCGATCTGGGCTATGGCGCCGAGTATCGCTACGCCCATGACGAGCCGGGCGCCTATGCTGCGGGCGAGCAGTATTTCCCGCCCGAGCTGGCGGGCAAGCAGTACTACCAGCCCACCGATCGCGGCCTTGAAAAGCAGATTGGCCAGAAGCTCGATTACCTCCATGAACTGGACAGGCAAAGTCCGCAGCAACGGGGCAAATAGCCCCTTTGTTACCTCGCATGGCTGAAAATTGGTCAGGCGTTTGAATATGCAGGACGGTTTGCGTGCCAAAGTCGGTAAAAACGACACAAATAGTCCCTGTTCGGGCGGGGGGGCGGTCTGCTACACTGCCCGTCTGACCCCGCTTGTCTTGGCCTTGCGCCATCTTCTTGATCTCGAAGGCCTGATTGTTGAGGCCCGATTCTGAAGACGATTGGGGTGCGCCAACCGATGTTAACTTCCGGATCTGTTTCCCAGCCCGTCATGACGACTCAGGCCCAGATCCCATTTTAAAAAAGTAGGTAAACCATGCTGGATCCCAAATATCTGCGCAGCGATATCGAAGAGGCTGCCGCTCGTCTGGCGACACGTGGCTACGTTCTGGACGTAGCGGCTGTCAACGCTCTGGAAGAGAAACGCAAGGATCTGCAGTCCCGTACCCAGGAGCTGCAGGCCGAGCGCAACGCCCGCTCCAAATCCATCGGTGAAGCTGCCCGTCGTGGTGAAGATGTTGCCCCGCTCAAGGCCGAAGTGACCAAGATCAACGACGAGCTGGAAACCAGCAAGGTCGAGCTGGATGCCCTGCTGGCCCAGCTGAAAGCCATTGCCGACGCCATCCCCAACCTGCCGAGCGAGACCACGCCGGTGGGTCGTGACGAGAACGACAACGTGGAAGTGCGCCGTTGGGGGACCCCGCGCGAGTTCAGCTTCCCGGTACGCGATCACATCGATCTGGGCGAAGCGGCCAAGGGCGTTGACTTCAAGAATGGCGTCAAACTCTCCGGTACCCGTTTTGTGGTGATGAAGGGTCAGATTGCCCGTCTGCACCGTGCCCTGGCTCAGTTCATGCTGGATCTGCACACCCAGCAGCACGGTTACACCGAGTGCTACGTGCCCTATCTGGTGAACCCGGACAGCCTCTATGGCACCGGCCAGTTGCCGAAATTTGCTCAGGACCTGTTCAATACCGGTATCGAAGGTGAAGGGGAAGAAGAGGGCAAGCTGCGCAAGTTCTCCCTGATCCCGACCTCCGAAGTGCCGCTCACCAACATGGCCCGTGACGAGATCTTTGACGTGCAAGAGCTGCCGATCAAGATGACCGCCCACAGCCCCTGCTTCCGCTCTGAAGCCGGTTCCTACGGTCGTGATACCCGTGGCCTCATCCGTATGCACCAGTTCGACAAAGTCGAAATGGTTCAGCTGGTTCACCCGGAGAAATCCTGGGATGCACTTGAAGAGATGGTCGGTCACGCCGAGAAGGTGCTGCAACTGCTGGAGCTGCCATATCGCGTGATGGCGCTCTCTACCGGTGACATGGGCTTCTGCGCCTCCAAGACCTACGATCTGGAAGTGTGGCTGCCGGCCCAGAACACCTATCGCGAGATCTCCTCTGTATCCAACTGCACCGACTTCCAGGCGCGCCGCATGCAGGCTCGCGTGCGTATCGACGGCAAGCCGCAGCTGCTGCACACCCTGAACGGCTCCGGTCTGGCAGTGGGTCGTACCCTGGTTGCAGTGATGGAGAACTACCAGCAGGAAGATGGCCGCATCGCCATCCCGGCTGCGCTGCAATCCTACATGGGTGGCCTGACCCACATCGGGTAAGTTCACGCCGCAGACCACAACGCCATGGCATTGCCATGGCGTTGTGCATTCTGGCGCCGATCAACCGTTTTAGTGCTGAAAAAATGCGGCTTTTCGGCGTCGCTTTGAACAGTTAACACATTTTTATCAAGCAATGCGCAATCGTTTTTGTTAGACTGCGCCGCAATTTCGCAGGACATCTTTTTCTATGGTCTGGATTGATTACGCCATCATCGGCATCGTCGGTTTCTCTGCTCTCATCAGCCTGGTGCGCGGCTTCGTCAAGGAGGCCATGTCTCTTGTCACCTGGTTCGTCGCCTTCTTTATTGCCAGCCATTTCTATCCCGATCTCGCCGTCTATTTCACCTCCTTCTCCGACGCGCTGGTTCGCAACGGTCTGGCCATCGCGGCGCTGTTTGTGGCGACTTTGATCCTCGGCAGCGTGGTCAACTATGTGGTGGGCCTGTTGGTGGACAAGACGGGTCTCTCCGGTACCGATCGGGTGCTGGGGGTCTGCTTCGGTGCAATTCGCGGGGTGCTGATCGTCAGTGCCCTGCTTTTTTTCATGGATACCTTCACCAGCCTCTCCCAGAGCGACTGGTGGGTGGCGTCCAAGCTGGTGCCGGAGTTCAAGCCGGTGATCCAGTGGTTTTTCGGGTTCATGTTGAACTCATCCAGTTTTCTTAAACAGGTATAGTGACTTCGAGGTAGCAAAGACATGTGTGGTATTGTCGGTATAGTTGGCACCACCCCCGTCAATCAGGCCCTCTACGACGCCTTGACGGTGTTGCAGCACAGGGGACAGGATGCCGCCGGGATCGTGACCATTGATAGTGGAAACTTCCGGCAACGCAAGGCCAATGGCCTGGTGAAGGACGTGTTTGAAGTGCGCCACATGCAGCGTTTGCAAGGGAACATCGGCATAGGTCATGTCAGATATCCCACCGCAGGTAGCTCAAGTGCCGCTGAAGCCCAACCTTTTTATGTGAACTCACCCTACGGCATGGTGCTGGCCCATAACGGCAACCTCACCAACGCCAAGGAGCTCAAGGAGCAGCAGTTCAAGGTCGCCCGTCGCCACATCAACACCACCTCCGACTCGGAAGTGTTGCTGAACGTGCTGGCTCACGAGCTGGATCGCTGTGACAAGATGGCCCTGCGTCCCGAAGATATCTTCGCCGCGGTGCGCAGAACCCATCAGCAGATCCGCGGCGCTTATGCGGTGGTCTCGCTGGTGATCGGTCATGGTCTCATCGGTTTTCGCGATCCCAACGGCATTCGCCCACTGATCCTCGGTCGTCGTCAGGACGAGCAGGGCCAGGTGGAGTACATGCTCGCCTCCGAGAGCGTGGCGCTCGACGCCATCGGTTTCGAGACGGTGCGGGATATTGCGCCGGGTGAAGCCATCTACATCACCGAGCAGGGCCAGCTCTTCTCCGAGCAGTGTGCGGAGAACCCGCAGATGAGCTCCTGCATCTTCGAATACGTCTACTTCGCTCGTCCCGATTCGTGCATCGACAAGGTCTCGGTCTACGCCGCCCGCCTCAACATGGGTCGCAAGCTGGGTCAGAAGATTGCCCGCGAGTGGGAAGATCTCGACGTCGATGTGGTTATCCCCATCCCCGAGACCTCCTGTGACGTGGCGCTGGAGATCGCTCACACCCTGGATCTGCCATACCGTCAGGGCTTCGTGAAGAACCGCTACATCGGTCGTACCTTCATCATGCCGGGCCAGACCCAGCGCAAGAAGTCGGTGCGTCGCAAACTCAACGCCATCAGCTCCGAATTCAAGGGCAAAAAGGTGTTGCTGGTGGATGATTCCATCGTGCGTGGTACCACGTCCGAGCAGATCATCCAGATGGCCCGTGAAGCGGGGGCAGCCAAGGTCTACTTCGCCTCGGCGGCGCCGGAAATTCGTTTCCCCAACGTCTATGGCATCGATATGCCCACCGCCAACGAGCTGATCGCCCACGGCCGTGAAGTGGAAGAGGTGTGCAAGCTGATTGGCGCTGACGGTCTGATTTTCCAGGATCTGGAAGATCTGGAAGCCGCCGTGCGGGAGATCAACCCGGATCTGCGTCACTTCGAGACCTCGGTCTTCAATGGCCACTACGTCACCTCCGACGTGGACCAGTCCTATCTGGATCACCTCAACGCCCTGCGCAACGATGACACCAAAGCGGTGCGTGAATGGCAGGAAGGCACCAGCAATCTGGAAATTTTTAACGAAGGCAGTTAAACGTTTGCGGTTTTGCCGGATGGGATAGCGAGATGGGGGCCAGTGGCCCCCATTGTCGTTTCTACCTTGCACCGGCAGAAGGGGTAGGGGGTATCTGTTTGAAAAACATCCGTTTATCTTGCCGGATATGGGCATGGCCAGCAGGATCCGCTAGCATAGGCGGCAACATATATGACCGATACGCTTTTAACCGGCGTGTTTAACAAACGAGAGTTTAGATGGATGATCTGTTAGCCCCTGTGCGCCAGTTTTTGCAGTGCGAGACCCCGGATGAGTGGGTGGAGATGGCGCGGGATCCGGCCCGTTTACCGACCCTGCTCATCGATCACGCCAACTGCGAGACCAAGGCCGCACTTACTGCCCACAGTCTGGTGCGCCGCTACTGCCTGCCCAAGGGCAAGCGCCATCTGCTACCCAAGCTGGAGTTTTATCGCGAGCTGGATGCCATTCCGGAGAAGGCCGAGATCCTGGGCAAACGCAGCATGGGAGAGTCTGATCGCACCGTCTTTGCCGAGCTGGAACGCAATCCGCTGCTGTTTCCCATGGTGCGGCTCATTCAGGAGGAGCTGCACCACTTCGAGCAGGTGCTGGAGATCATGCAGGCCCGCGGCATCGAATACGGGCCGGTGACGGCCTCCCGCTATGCCCGTCAGTTGATGCAGCATGTGCGCACCCATGAGCCGGCCACCATAGTCGACAAGATGATCATCGGCGCCTATATCGAGGCCCGCTCCTGCGAGCGCTTTGCCAAGCTGGCCCCCCATCTGGACGAGGAGTTGAGCCGCTTCTATGTCTCTTTGCTGCGCTCCGAAGCGCGTCACTATCAGGATTACCTGAGCCTGGCCGAACAGTACGCAGGGGAGGATATCAGCGAGCGGGTAGCCTTCTTTGGCAAGCTGGAAGCCGAGCTTATCTGCTCGCCGGATCCGCAGTTCAGGTTTCATAGCGGCCTGCCTGTCACATCTGACAGTTGTTGACGCACAGGGGGCAAACTACTATTGCCCTGTTCCTACTACGAGCGACAAGTAGTTACTTTTGAGCGCAATTCCCGGCCCTGAGCCGGGATCTTTTTTTCTGTCGTACCTCCTTCCTGCTTTTGGCGCTCTATGCTGAATCCCTGGCTATTTTTGCGTCTTCCCCTTGCGATGAAATCCTGTTCGATCAGCCGGTTATTGTGGTGATAAAGTGCTCATTCAGGTGGCTCACCCTTGTAGAAACGGGCGAAACCGTGTACTTTTTTGCCTTCGCAAGATTTGAATAACCAATCAATAGGAGCGTGTATGCGCATTGTTCTGTTGGGGGCTCCGGGCGCCGGCAAAGGTACCCAGGCTCAGTTCATCATGGAAAAACACGGTATTCCCCAGATCTCCACCGGCGATATGCTGCGTGCGGCGATCAAAGCGGGCACCGAGCTCGGTCTGAAAGCCAAAGCTGTGATGGACGCAGGTCAGCTGGTCTCTGACGACATCATCATCGGTCTGGTCAAAGAGCGCATCGCTCAGCCGGACTGCGCCAAAGGCTTCCTGTTGGACGGTTTCCCGCGCACCATTCCCCAGGCGCAAGCCATGAAGGACGCCGGTGTCGTGGTTGATTTCGTGCTGGAGTTCGATGTGCCGGACGAAGAGATCGTCAAGCGTATGAGCGGCCGTCGCGTTCACTCCGGCTCCGGCCGTACCTACCACGTGGTGTTCAACCCGCCGAAAGTGGAAGGCAAGGATGACGTGACCGGTGAAGATCTGGTGATCCGCGCCGACGACGAAGAGACCACAGTACGCAAGCGTCTGGATGTATATCATCAGCAGACCGCGCCGCTGATCGGTTTCTACGGCAAAGAGGCGGAAGCGGGCCACACCCGTTACGTCAAGATCGACGGCACCCAGCCGGTTGATCTGGTCAGCAAGCAGCTTGCCACCATTCTGGGCTGATCTTTGCTGCCGGCACTGTTTCCCGTGCCATCAGATAAATAAAGAGAAGGGCCCTGTCGGGCCCTTTTTGCATAATGACAGATAGACAGGAAGCCAACGTGACCACGAAAACCGGAATATTGCTGGTCAATCTGGGTACCCCAGCCGCACCGACCACCGCTGCCGTCAAAGCGTTCCTCAGCCAGTTCCTGCACGATCCCCGTGTGGTGGACCTGCCCCGTTACCTCTGGTGCCCGCTGCTCCACTTCATCATCTTGCCGACGCGCTCGCCCAAAGTGGCCAAGCTCTATCAGCAGGTGTGGACCGAGCAGGGCTCGCCGCTGATGGTGATCAGCAAGCAGCAGCGCACCGCACTGGAGCAGGAGCTCAAGCGGGAGGGGGTTGAGGTGCCGGTGGAACTGGCGATGACCTATGGTTCCCCGTCAGTGAATGATGGCTGGCAGGCGCTCAAGGCCAAAGGGGTCAACCGGGTGATCCTGTTGCCGCTCTATCCGCAATATTCGGTCAGTACCACCGCCTCGGTCTTCGATGCCTGGGGCAAGGCGATGAAGAGAGAACGCAATCTGCCGGTGGTACGGCTTATTCGTGATTATCACGCCCATCCCGAATACATTCAGGCGCTGGCCATGAGCGTGCGCCGTCACTGGGAGCAGCACGGTCAGGGCGATCACCTGCTGATGTCGTTCCACGGTATTCCCGAGCGCTACGAGAACGAAGGGGACCCCTATGGTCACCAGTGTCGCCATACCGCCAGCTTGCTGGCCGAGGCGCTCGGGCTGGAGGCCGGGCAGTGGACGGCCAGTTTCCAGTCCCGCTTTGGCAAGGAGGAGTGGCTCAAGCCCTACACAGACGTGACTATCGCTGGCCTGCCGGCCGCCGGGGTCAAGCGACTCGATGTGATTTGCCCTGCCTTTGCGGCCGACTGCCTCGAAACCCTCGAGGAAATTCAGGTACAGAATCGGGAGATCTTCATGGAGGCCGGTGGCGAGCGGTTTGAATATATTCCGGCCCTCAACAGCGATCAGGCCCACATCAGGATGATGGTCTCGCTCATCTGCCGCGAATTGGCATGAGTGACCGGCAGTCAGTAAAACAAGGAGTCGAGTCATGGTACATATCACGCTTATATACGCAGGCCTGCTGGGGCTGCTGTTTTTGGGGCTATCTTTCTGGGTGGTCAGACGTCGTGCCCAGTTCGGGGTGATGATAGGGCAGGGGGAAGCCCCCGAGCTGCTGGCGGCGATCCGGGCCCACGGTAATTTTGCCGAGTATGTGCCGCTGACCCTGCTGCTGATGGCGCTGTGCGAGCTATCCGGTGCCGGTGCGCTCTGGCTGCATGCCGGTGGCGCCATGCTGCTGGTCGGTCGCATCCTGCATGCCATCGGCATCCAGATCCCCAAAGCCCCCAATGTGCCCCGTTTTCTGGGCACCTTGCTGTTCTGGCTAGCCCTCGGCCTCTTCTCGCTGCTGGCCCTGTTGCAGGGGATGGCGGCCGCCTGAAAACAGGCGCTTTTTTATGCTATGGAACCACCCCGGGCAGGGTGGTTTTTTTATGGTGAAAAGGCAAACGTTTTTCCTTGCAAGCCTTGTCTATACTGACTCCATTATTTAAACAGGGCGACTTTTCGGGGCGGCGGATTGTGTTAAAATCCCGCCCCTCTTTCCCCCAGAGCACAGAACATTGCCATGAAATTTCCCGGTCAGCGCAAGTCCAAACACTACTTCCCTGTCGACAGACGCGATCCCCTGGTTCCGCAAAATCCCCTGTTAACCGAACTGGGCAAAGCCTACGTGGTCGGGATTGATCAGACCCTGGTTGATATTGAAGCCCATGTGGATGAAGACTTTCTGACCCGTTATGGTCTGAGCAAGGGGCACTCCGTCGTTATCAATGACGATGTAGCCGAACGGATTTATGACGAGCTCAAGGCCAACAACATGGTGGTGAGCGAGTTTGCCGGTGGCACCATTGGCAACACGGTACACAACTACTCGGTACTGGCCGACTCCCACTCCATCCTGCTGGGTGTGATGAGTCAGGATATTCGTATCGGCTGCTACGCCTACCGTTATCTGTGCAACACCTCTTCCCGCGTCAATCTGGACTATCTGCAGCCGGTGGATGGCCCCATCGGTCGTTGCTTCACCTTCATCACCGAGTGCGGCGAGCGCAGCTTCGGCATCAACGCCGGCAAGATGAACCAGCTGGATGTGCAGCACATTCCGGAGGATGTGATCAAAGGGGCGTCTGCCCTGGTGATCACCGCCTATCTGGTGCGTGGTGACGATGGTGATCCGATGAAAGAGGCGGCCATGACCGCGGTGCGTTATGCCCGCGAGGCCGGTATTCCCGTGGTGCTGACCCTGGGCACCCGTTTCGTCATCGACGAAAACCCCCAGTGGTGGCGCGACTTCATTGCCGAAAACGTGACTGTGCTTGCGATGAACGAAGACGAAGGTGAAGCCCTGACCGGTATCGCTGATCCGCTGGGTGCTGCCGACAAGGCGCTCGACTGGGCCGACATGGTGCTCTGTACTGCTGGCCCCATTGGCCTCTACATGGCGAGTTATACCGACGAGGACTACAAGCGCGAGACCACTCATACCCTGTTGCCGGGCGTTATCCCCGAGTTCAACATGTATGAGTTCAGCCGCCCGATGGCCCGCGCCAAGTGCCGTAAACCGGCCCGCATCTACTCCCACATCTCCCCGTATATGGGGGGCCCGGAGAAGATCAAGAACACCAACGGGGCAGGGGATGGCGCGCTTTCCGCCGTGCTGCACGACATGGTGGCCAACTCCTATCACCGGATGAATGTGCCCAACTCCGCCAAGCACATCTCCGAGTTCCTGACCTACTCCTCACTGGCCCAGGTGTGCAAATACGCCAACCGCGTCAGCTACGAGGTGTTGGCCCAGAGCAGCCCCCGTCTCTCCCGCGGTTTGCCTGAGAAAGAGGACAGCCTGGAAGAGGTTTACTGGGAGCGTTGATCTCCTGAATCTGCAAGACGCCTCCATCGGGAGGCGTTTTTGCAGGCAAATGGGGGTTATCCCGGCTTTTTTCCCGGAATAACCCCAATATGCTTGAGTCCATGTCACTTTTACGACACCATTTGGCCATCGTATTGTCGCCCGACAATGCCGCAGCACCCGAAAGAAAGAGAGAATCCCATGAGCATGCTTAACGACAACCTTGACGCCAATTTCCAACTGTTTATCGAACAAGTCCGCGAGTCGGGTCAGGTGTGGGGTCTGCGCTATGGGGAAGACTGGGTCGTCTGCCGCTCCGCCGAATTTGAAGATGCCGACGTGATGCCGCTCTGGTCTGCCGAAGAGGATGCCCGTCTGCACTGTGTTGACGAGTGGGCCGATTACGAGCCGGAAGTGATCGATCTGGAAGAGTTTCTCGATATCTGGATCAACGATCTGGATGAAGACGATGTACTGGTCGGCCCGAACTGGAACGCCGATCTGGAAGGCCAAGAGCTCGAACCCATCGAGCTGGCCAAGGCACTGGTTGAACTGGACGCCTGAAAGCGCCTCCATTGATGGCCTGAACGCACAGGCCATCGGGACAAAGACCGGCATCCGTGAGGGGGCCGGTCTTTTTTATGGTCGAATGGCCCGATTGATGAGTTAAAAGCCGATTTGCCTTTGCACCTGTCAGGGGGATGGTCCATCATCAACCTTTTGCCAAGGGAGGAGCGCCATGTTTGTATTCGACGTAACGGGAGCTGCGGGTGAGAAGGCCAGCATTCGGGTGCAGGCGCTGGATTGGGCGCAAGCCGGGCCTGTGACCTTCCAGTGTGATGATGATCAGCTGGCGGTCGTACTCCTGAGTGGTTGTCGTTGCGATGCGGTGGGCTTTTTCAACCTGTTGGCGGGGTGTAAACCCCTCTATATCGAGCAGTGGCTCAGCTATCTGCAAGAGAGCGGTCGCATTGGCAAGTGGAGTCACCAGACCGAGAGTCCCGCCGATGGGGACTATCTGGCCAGAGCCGGTCTGGAGCACGATGAGCTCAATACCCTGCTTGGCCAGGTCTATCAGGTGGCGGGGTTCAATCGCCTGCAAATCAACCGTTACCTCAAGAACCGCCACAACCCCACCACACTGGCGACCCGTTACGATCAGAAAGAGCTGGAGCGCTATCGCCAGCTCAATGACATCATTCTGACCCTTTTGAAGCTGAAGCATCCTCAGTAAAGAGCCCCAGCTGGCTGATATCCGGTCGCAGCGGTTGCGGCCGGGCGATCAGATAGCCCTGCAAGCCATCCACGTACATCCCCTGCAGCAGCTGTTTCTGGCCAAGCTGTTCCACCCCCTCTGCAATCACCTGACACCCCATCCGATGCGATACATCGACGATCATCCGCACGAACTGCTGGTTGGTCTGATCCTGCTCCAGCCCGGTGATCAGGGCAGGATCGAGCTTGATGTAGTCGGGCTTGAGCTCGCGAAACAGGGTAAAGGAGCCGATCCCCTTGCCGAAATTGGCGATGGCCGAGCGGCTGCCGTTGCGGCGCAGCAGTTCAAACACCCGCTTGGCGCCGGTCAGGTTGCGTTCCAGATGCTCTTCATCCAGTTCGAACACCAGATTGGCGCTGGTATTAGGATCTTTGAGCAGCTGGCGGTCAAGCCAGATCAGGAAGGCGCTGTTTTGCAGCAAGTTGGGAGAGAGATTGATCCCCCAGCGACTCTGGTTGGCACCAAAGGCCCGGTACTGGCGCATGATGTGGGTAATGACCAGCTGCTCCAGCCGCATCACCATATCCAGCCGCTGGGCCATGGCAAATAGGGTGTCGGTGGGCAGGGCGGTGCCGTCATTGCCGCTGAAGCGGGTGTAGATCTCGTTGTAAGCCAGCATGCTGCGGTGCAGGGGCTGGATCGGCTGGTAGGTAAAGCTGAGTCGCTCCTGCGCCAGCACGTCGGTCAGCACGTCGCGCCAGTGGTGTTGGCCCTGCAGATCGGAGGCGCTGTCATCTTGCTGGATGGCCCAGCCGTTGATGGTTTCGGTCTGGGCGCGAGCCAGTGCCAGATCCGCTCTGGCCAGCACGGCTTCAATTTTCTGGCCGCTGCTGAGCTTGGTCAGCCCCGAGTAACCGGTGCTCTCCAGCTCGTGCTGATCCTGATAGTGATCGAAGGCTACCTTCAAATCCTGCCCCAGCAGATGGGGAGGAATATTGGCCACCGGTTGCACCAGCACGGCAAAATCGGCCCCCGAAATGCGGTAGACCTGATTGCCTGGGAAGCGGCTTACCACCCGCTTGATGAGAGCGGCCATGTCCTTGATGTAGGCATCACCAGACTGGAAGCCGCGCTGGGCGTTGATCTTGCCAAGCTCGGTGGCACGGATCAGCACCAGGGTCGCGGTCTGGGTGTCCTGATCCCGCTGCAGCAACTCGGTCATGTCGCGGCGAAATGCATGACGGTTGAGTAGCTGGGTCAGCTCGTCGGTGGTGGCCAGGTTGCTGAGCTCGGTCAGCTGGCGATGGGCGCTCTGCTCGGCGCTTTCGAACTGTTCCAGCAGCTGTTGCAGCACCTCCTGGGAGGCGGGCTCATCGAGTTGTGAGGGATCCCGCCCTCTGATCGCCTTGACCCAGGTGAGCTCCTGATGCTGGAGCATGCCATCCATGGTGCGGATGGCCAGCATCAACAGCAGGATCATGCCAAGCAGTGTGGTGGCCAGAATAATGGCCAAAGTGAGCGGTGTGCTCTGAAGGGCCAACCAAACTGCTTGCAGGAGCAGCAGGGGTATGGTCACTATGGTGGCGATCAGAAAGAGGGTACGTCCGAGCTTGTGAACCATCTTGTCATCCTTGAAGTGGCTGCTTTGTGGGGGAATTTTAACCAAGCTGGCGGAGCAAAGCATGCTATTCCTCGCAACTCGGTGAAAAGGGTCAATTGAGATCGGTTAAATGTGAGTGAAACCACTTTCACAGGTGCCGAAACAGGCGAAGATGAGTTGAAAATAGATCAAACAAGGCAGAGGTAAATCATGTTGTTAGAGCCCGAAAATAGTGCCAAAGCACGACAATTATTGAACCAGAGTATGGCACTGGTGCTGGCGGGTGGACGTGGTAGTCGCCTGAAGCAGTTGACTGACAACCGCGCCAAGCCTGCCGTCCATTTCGGTGGCAAATTCCGGATCATTGATTTTGTGCTCTCCAACTGTATCAACTCGGGGATCCGCCGCGTTGGTGTAGTCACCCAATACAAATCTCACAGCCTGCTGCGTCACCTGCAATCGGGCTGGTCCTTCCTGCGTTACCAGATGAACGAATTCATCGACCTGCTCCCTGCCCAGCAACGGGTGGACGAGGTGCACTGGTATCGCGGTACCGCCGATGCCATCTATCAGAACGTCGATATCATCCGTGACTACGGCCCCAAATACCTGGTGGTGCTGGCGGGGGATCACATCTACAAGATGGATTACGCCGCCATGCTGCTCGACCACGTGCGCCTTGGCGCCAAGGTGACTGTGGCTTGTATCGAGGTGCCGCGGGCCGAGGCATCCGCCTTCGGGATCATGGATATCGACGAGCAGCGCAAGATCCGCGCCTTCGTCGAAAAACCGGCCAATCCGCCCGCCATGCCAGGTTGCGAAGATCGCTCGCTGGCCTCCATGGGGATCTATATCTTCGAGGCGGAGTACCTCTACCAACTGCTGGAGGAGGATATTCACAATCAGGACTCCAAACACGACTTCGGGATGGATGTGATCCCCCGCATCGTGGAGGAGGGGATGGCATTTGCTCACCCCTTCAACATGTCCTGTGTCGGGGCGCGCGAGGGGCAAAAGCCCTACTGGCGTGACGTGGGTACGCTGGACTCTTTCTGGGAAGCGAACATGGATCTCGCCTCCGTGCTGCCCGAGCTCGATATCTACGATCAGAACTGGCCCATCTGGACCAGCCAGACCCTGACGCCACCGGCCAAGTTCGTGCAGGATCGCAACGGTCAGCATGGCATGACCATCAACTCCATGTTCTCGGGCGGTACCATCGTCAGCGGGTCGTTTGTGCTCAACTCGGTGCTCTTTACCAATGTGCGGGTGCACTCCTTCTGCACCCTGGATCAGGCCATCATCTTCCCCGGGGTCGAGATTGGCGCCGGTTGCCGTCTGCGCCGGGTGGTGGTGGACAAGGGTTGTGTGCTGCCCGATGGGCTGGTGGTGGGCGAGAATGCCGATGAGGATAGCCGCCGCTTCTACCGCTCCGAGCAGGGGATTGTGCTGGTGACCAAGGAGATGCTGGACAAGCTGGCTTGAGGAAGGCCCTTGAAACTGTATCAGACGCTGTAATGCAAAGGGAGCCAAACTGGCTCCCTTTTTCATGCTGGTGAATGGCGAGGATTATTCGCTAACCACCGCTTTGGCGGCCATCACCATGGCGGTGCCGTGCTTGCCACCGGCAGCGGTCACTTGCGGTACGCCATCTTCATCGGTGTCGCTGCCGGCACCTTCGATGATGTTCTCGCCGGAGTCACCGATCCACTCGGCCATCTGCATGCCACCGTTGACGGTGCCACGGAACCAGCTGACGTACTGACCGGTCAGCTTGGCCAGCTCCAGCTCGGGCGCCTTCTCGGCCCCTTCGTTGCGCAGGTTCAGCATGGCAGAGCGCAGGGCGCCGGAGATGGCAGCTTGGGTCCAGGGGGTGTATTCACCCTGTTTACCCGCCAGCCAGGTGCCCGCCTTGGCATTGAAGTAGGCCTTGTCGGCAGCGATAAACAGCTCGCGGGCGGCAGTGCGGTACTTGGCATCGGAGGTAGCGAGGAAGGCGGCGGTCAGACCACGGATGGCGGCGAACTGCGCATCGATGGAGTGGCCGGCATCGAGCTTGCCACCCAGGGTGATGCCGTCATGCACCAGACCATTTTTGCCCTTGAGGTTGGCAAGGATGAAATCGGCCTGCTTGCGGATAAGCTCAAGCGCTTGCTGACCCTGCTTGGTCTTGAGGTTCAGCTCGCCATTGTCACCGGCGGCGTAACCGACCGGCAGTGCATCCTGAGCGCGCTGGAAGATCTGCAGGGCGACCAGTGCGTAAGCGGCGTCAAAGGTGGTGACGTGCTTGCTCTGTTTGCCTGCCTGCCAGCTATCCACCAGAGTGCCAGCCTTGGTATCAAAGTGCAGGGCTGCCAGGTTCTTGAAGGTGAGGTTGGAGAGATTGATCGCCAGCGAGAAGGCATCGTTGCCCGCGACCGCTTTGCCCAGGTCATTGGTCTTGTTGGCTGCCGGTGCGGCGGCAAACGGCGCACCGTCAAACACGGCGTGGAAGGCCGGGTTCTGGTTGGTGTTGGCGCTGCGCTGATCGCTGAAGGCATAGAACTCGGAGAGTGGCCACAGCATCATCCAGGCATCGCGCAGTTGGGCGGAGCCATCCACCACCTCCAGCTTGCCGATGGCACCGGCATCGTTGTTGCTGGTTTCGGTCACTTTCACCTGATGGGGGAAGTAGACAACGCCCTTGGCCGGATCGTACTGCGGGGTGATCTTGACGCCCAGTTGCTTGCCGTCGAAGCCAAGCTGGTTCTGCATGATGGCCAGCTTGTCGATGGATTGCTCGGTCAGCATCATGCCGTTGAAACCATCGGCGGCAGAGACGCCCAGCTTGTGCTTGCCATCCTGATCCATGGTGGCGGAGGCGGCTTCTACCTCTTCATCGGTCTCGGCCACGTGCATGCCGCCGAGGAAGTCTTGCGACCACATCACCTCTTTGAGCAGGATACCGCCCACGGCTGCGGGCACCAGCAGATTGTCGCTGCCGCTCCAGCGCAGGGTGCTGTAGTCACGGAAGTAGGCTGGCACCTGGGTCTTGACGGTTTTCCCGGTCCCTTTGGCGGTCTTGATGGTGATCTGATCGCCATTGACCGGGGTGGCGTTGACGGCCTGGGCAAACTCCGGATTGGCGGAGGCGTAGGGCAGGGAGAGGGGATACATGCCCTGCGGCACTTCATCAGCCGGGAAGCCAACGGCGTCGGCCATGGCCAGCACCCGTTGCCCCAGAGAGGCCATGGTGCCGCCACGGGCCAGGTTTTGCGGCCCGTTCACCAGATGCGGGCCCATGCCGGATTGGTAGTTGAGGGCGTACATCGCCTCTTCGGAGTATTCGTAGGATTCGATGCCGGCAGCGAAGTCGAACGGGGTCGGCTCATCGGCACGGTTGGCATCCAGCACGTCCAGATCCAGCCCCAGCGCTTCGGCCAGCGGCTCACCGGAGAGCTCGAATTCGGTATAGGCCAGCATGTTGGCGGCGGTATTGAATATCTTGTCTTCGACTTTGACGGCAGCGTGTGCGGCGCCGCTGATCAGTGCGCAGGCGATCGCCTGAACCAGTACGGTTTTTCTCATGTCCCTTCTCACCATTGGTTTTATTATTGACGCTTCTCATGACGAATCTAAATGAGAATGGTCTGCATTATGCTGTGTTGGCGGGGACTTGAGAAGTAAAAAACCGCCCCATTCGGCTGCACGTTAAACCGGATGTGCGCTGTCGAAAAGGACGGTTATCTGTTTATTGCGCTGAAAGTGCCAGTGTGGCGGGGATCAGAGTAGCTTGAACGGGATGACCAGACGGCCTGGCTCTACCTTGAGGGCTTCGACCTTCTCCTTGATCCTGGCTTCGTTCTTGCGGCTGCTGTCGAGGCGGTAGACCGGGGTCTGCGACAGGAACAGGGAGAGCGACTGATTGAAGGTGGGCAGCAGCGGGGTGAGGGCGGCCCCGATATCGGCCGGCTCGGTCTTGACCGAGACCAGCTCAAGGTCGCGCAGATAGATGGCGCCCTGATCGGCCACATAGTCCGGGCGTGCACTCAGGGCAAAGCGGATCTTCATCTGCTGGCTGCCAAGGGGGCTGCTCACCTGCAGGTCGCCAGCAGCGTCCAGCTCGATGCGATCTGCTTGTTTGCGGCCTATACGGCTCTGCATCTCATCCAGACGGATCTTGCTCGACATGATGCCGGGGATCCCCAGCTGTTTTTCAAAAGAGACTTGATCTTTGAGGTACTGGTTGATTTCGGCCTCGCTGACGTTGTACTGGGTCAGGGAGCAGGCCCCCAGCAGCAGGGCGAGGGGGAGTAACAACAACTGTTTCAACATGATGGATTCCGCTTGGGCAACTATGATGGCGCTATCTTACGCGATAACGGGCGTGGAATGAGAGCCTCATACCGTGGGAAATCACGGAGTTGCTGCATTCCCGATTGTTTTTTGGCAACCGCCGGGTTCATCATCGACGAGTGAGCGGAATAGGGCTGAGCTGTTGGCTGCGGGCGCAGGTCTACGCCTGAGCAGAGAGAGAACAGAGAGCGAGAAGAGCACAGAGAACGAGGAGAGCGTAATGGTTCGGATGGGCAAGGTTGACCGCAGGGCGCTGCTGTGGCTTGGCTGCATGATGGGACTCTGGAGCCCGTCGCTGTGGGCCGAGGTGAAGGTGATCCCGGTCTTCGAGGCGCAGGCGGCGGTGCAGACCCTCAAGGAGATCTATCCCCAGCTTGGGGTGAGTGCCATGGGTAATCAGCTGGTGCTGAGCGGGACGCCAGCCCAGCTGCAGGAGGCCGAAGCCACGCTGGCGCAGATCAACCAGCCGCCGCAAAGTCTGCTTATCGAGTGGCGGGTCGATGGTGTCGCCAGCGGTCAGCAACTGGGGGGCTCAATCAGTCGCGACGAGGCCAAGCGGCAGTGGCTGCTCGATGGCAACGCCCGGCAGTACCAGCGCAGCCAGAACGACAGCTGGCAGGTGCGCGGGCTGTCGGGCCGTCCCGTGCTGCTGCAGATGGGCTCCTATCAGCCGGTCACCTTCTATCAGTGGAACGGGGGCGCCGTGGTGGGGATGATGCCGCTGGTGAACGGCCTCTATGCCACGGCCACCTTGATTGGCGATCGGGTGCAGATTGCGCTGAGCAGCGAACAGGCGAGGCTGGATCAGGGCACCATCAATCGTGGCCAGAGTGCCACCGAGGTGAGCGGGGCCCCGGGCCAGTGGCTGACGGTGGGGGAGCTCTCGACCAGCTCAGCGGATCAGGGGAGTAGCCTCGGCACCCAGCTACAGGGCGGGCGAGGCAGCCAGAGCGAGCGCCAGACCCTGCAGATCCGGGTCACTCGTCAATAGGTGTCAGCCCCGTCAGTGGGGCTGATCTGCGGCATATTCCCGTAGCTGGCGACTGCGCAGCAGATACCAGAGCGCCCAGAGGCTGGCGACCAGCACCAGTGCGGTGGGCCAGCTGAATGACCACTTCTGCAGATTGAGGCTGTGCAACTGCATCAGCAGACCGCTGACGGCAGAGCAGAGCAGCAGCAGCGGGCTGTGGCGCCGGAGTCTGGCGCGAATGCTCTGGGTCTGCTGATAGGTGCCGCCGCAGGCGAGCAACGCCAGCATGGCGGGCACGTCGGTCAGCAGGCTGATGTAGAGGGTGATCTTGTCCGGATAGAAGAGGGTCAGGATCTCGCTGCCGCTCTCGCGGGTGACCCCTGCCATCAAAAATAACCAGACCGAGCGGGTCAGCAACAGGGCGATGGGCCAGAACCAGAGGGGCGGGCGCAACTGGCCGTGATCGTCATATCGGTGTTCGGGGTAGAGGGTCATGGTTGCCCGTTATCCACTTGAATTGAGTGATGGAGGGGATATGGGGCGACGAAGCGCCCTTTGCAAGGTGTTGGGCGGGGCGCAAATTAATCGGGGGGCCATGCCCCCCAATCGGTTTCTTCAGATATCGCAGCGCGCGTCGGCGGCGTTACAGCCAGCCTTTGCGCTTGAAGAAGAGGCCGGTGCCGAGCGATGACATCACCATCAGCACCAGTGACATGGGATAACCATACTCCCAGGCGAGCTCCGGCATGCGGCCGAAGTTCATGCCGTAGATACTGGCGATCAGGGTCGGCGGCAGGAAGATCACGGCGGCTACCGAGAAGATCTTGATCACCTTGTTCTGCTCCAGATTGGTCACCCCCATGGAGGCCTCCAGCTGGAAGTTGATCTTGTCGAACAGGAACTGGGTGTGGGGCAACAGGGATTCCACGTCGTGCAGCATCTCGTCGATCCACTTGTTCTGCTCAAGGCTCATGCGCTGGCGCAGGCTGCGTTTGAGGAAACGCAGGGCGCGGCGGGTATCGTGCAGAGAGAGACGGATCTGGCCGTTGGCCTCTTCCTGTGCCATCAACTCTTTCAGCATGGGGTTGATCTGATCCGGCTCGAAGATCTGATCGGCGGTGTTTTCCAAGGTCTTGTAACCATCTTCGATAAGGTCGGAGAGGTACTCCACCTTGAGGTTCTGCACCTCCAGCAGGATGTCGAGGGCATCCTCCACCTCCAGCCGATCCTGGCGCATATAGTGACGCAGCAGGCGCACCAGCCCGATGTCATCTTCACGAATGCTGATCAGCAGGTTGTTGCGCAGGGTAAAGGAGACGTGGACACCCTTGGTGTCACGACCGATCCGCTGGGGAAACAGGGAGTGAATGTGCAGACCATCGGTATCCCAGTAAAAACGGGCGGATGCTTCGATGTCGTCGAGCTCTTCCTTGTCGGGGACCTCTTCCAGGAACAGGCCCGTCAACCATTCTCGCTCTGCCGTGTCCGGCTTGTAGGCATCCAGCCAGACCGTGTTGTCAGGTACTATGTCGTCAGGCCCGAGCGTGACTATGTCCAGCACCTTGTTGTTGAGAATGTAGGCGGTGATCATCTGTCCCCCCTTAAAAAGTCATGGGTAATCAGGGATGGTTGCACAGGTCATGCGGCCTTAGATCGCTGCAGAAGGCGATCCCGTGGATAAGCAGATCGGGCCGATGGAAAACCTGAATGCGGCGAACTATACAGGGGCGGGCCGCGCTTGTCAGGGGCTATTCATCAGGGATTCAGCCTGTTTGTTCAAAAAAACAGCGAGGTCGGATCACCTGAGCGGCTATGCGGGGTAGAACCCAGCCTTTGGCTGGAGGAGGGCTAGCTGGGGCTGCTTGTTGCCGCTGCCCCGCTTCATCACATATTCGGATAATTGGGCCCGGATCCCCCCTGTGGCGGCGTCCAGATAATGTTTTGACTGGGGTCCTTGATATCGCAGGTTTTGCAGTGGATGCAGTTGGCGGCGTTGATCTGCAGTTTGGCCGCGCCTTCCATTTCAAGCACTTCAAACACCCCTGCCGGGCAGTAGCGTTGGGCGGGTTCTGCCCAGGTGGGCAGATTGACCTCGACCGGAATGCGCTCGTCCTGCAGCTTGAGGTGGCAAGGCTGATCCTCGTCGTGACTGGTGTTGGCCAGATACACAGACGAGAGTTTGTCAAAGCTCAGTCTGCCATCGGGTTTGGGGTAATGGATGGGCTCGCAGCGGCTGGCCACGCGCAGCTGACGGTAGTCGTGAGCCTTATCGAGCAGCTTGAAGGGCGAGTTTGCGCCAAACAGCCGTTGCTCCAGCCAGTTGAAGGCACCGCCCAACCAGGGACCATAGCGATGAAGAGCCGCGCCGAAGTTGCGCGCCGCCTTGAGTTCTCGGGCCAGCCAGCTCTGTTGCAGCTCGTCGCCATACTGGGCCAGATCCCGGCCCCCTTCATCGCCACCTCGCAGGGCCATCGCGACGGTTTTTGCCGCCAGCATGCCGGACTTCATGGCGGTGTGGATCCCCTTGATGCGGGAAAAGTCGAGGGTGCCCGCATCGCAGCCGATCAGCAGGCCGCCCGGGAAGTGCATGCGGGGCAGGGCGTGCCAGCCCCCCTTGGTGATGGCGCGGGCGCCATAGCTGATGCGCTCCCCATCTTGCAACACGCCGGCGATAAGCGGGTGATGTTTGAGGCGCTGGAATTCGTCAAACGGGCTGAGCCAGGGATTCTGGTAGTTGAGATCGACAATCAGCCCGACCGCCACCTGATCCCCCTCCATGTGATAGAGATAGAAACCGCCGTGACTATTGCCGCCCCCCTGCTTGCCAAGGGGCCAGCCACTGCCGTGCAGCACCTTTCCCGGGTTGCCCCGACCTGCTGGCAGTTGCCACAGCTCCTTGAAGCCGATGGCATAGTGCTGGGGCTGGGCAGGGCTTGCCAGATTGAATGTGGCGATCAGCTGCTTGCCGAGATGACCGCGGGCCCCCTCGGCAAAGAAGGTGTAGCGGCCGAGCAGCGCCATGCCGGGCACATGATCTGCTTTCGGATTGCCCGCCCGATCCAGCCCCAGATCGCCGGTGATCACCCCCTTGACCCGGCCCGCTTCCATGATAAGTTCGCTGGCGGTAAATCCCGGGTATATTTCGACTCCCAGTTTTTCCGCCTGTTGGCCAAGCCAGCGGCAGAGGTTGCCGAGGCTGACGATGTGACAGCCCTCATTGTGCATCCGGGGTGGCACCGCCCAGGCGGGGAGTTGCAGAGAGTGTTGCTCGCTTTGCAGCAGATGAACCTGATCGTCGCTGACCGGCACGCCGAGCGGCGCTTGCTGCCAGCCATCCGGCAGCAGCTCTTGCAAGGCGACGGGATCAAACAGGGCGCCAGAGAGCAGATGGGCGCCAATTTCCGCCCCTTTCTCCAGCAGACAGACAGAGAGAGTGGCATCCTGCTGTTTCAGGGCGATGGCTGCACTGAGCCCCGCCGGACCGCCGCCGACGATGACGACATCAAATTCCATTGCTTCCCGTTCCATCTTGCCTCTGCGCTCTGGTTGGCCTAGGGTAATGCTGGTAGTTTACGTAAACGTAAAGCAGTTGTAAGCAAAACTGAGCAAGAAAAAGCAAAAAATCAGGGAAGAGCGTACTGCAACAAACGCAGAGGCACACTAATGAATTCAATCCAAAGAGACGAGGCATGACCCCATGAAGCTGCTGGTCGCGATCAAACGGGTAGTCGACTACAACGTCAAGATCCGGGTGAAGGGAGACGGCTCCGACGTGGAGCTCGCCAATGTGAAGATGGGGATCAACCCCTTTTGTGAAATTGCGGTGGAGGAGGGGGTCAGGCTGCGGGAAGCCGGGGTTGCCAGCGAGCTGGTGGTGGTGACCTTTGGCCCTGACGCTGCCGCCGAGCAACTGCGCCATGGGCTGGCGCTGGGGGCGGATCGGGCGCTGCATTATGTCACCGATGAGACGCTCACCCCGCTGACTGTCGCCCGCGCCTTGCACAAGGTGTGTGAGCAGGAGCAGCCGGATCTGGTGCTGCTCGGCAAGCAGTCCATCGATTCAGACAACAATCAGGTGGCCCAGATGCTGGCTGCCCTCAATGATTGGCCGCTGGCGACCTGCGCGTCCGCCCTTAAGGTGGAAGCGGGAGAGCTGCTGGTGACTCGCGAAATCGACGGTGGCCTCGAGACCCTGGGCATGCCGTTGCCTGCGGTGGTAAGCGCCGATCTGCGTTTGAATGAACCGCGCTTTGCTTCGCTGCCCAACATCATGAAGGCCAAGCGCAAGCCGCTTGATAGCGCTCCGTTCTCGACACTCGCCGTTGAGGTGGCCAACCAGACCCGTTTGCTCGGGGTGATGGCGCCGCCAGCCCGCAGCGCCGGGATCAAGGTGGGCTCGGTGGACGAGCTGGTGGACAAACTCAAACACGAAGCGAAGGTGCTGCCATGAGCGTGCTGATCATTGCCGAACATCATCAGGGCCATCTGGCCGACAACGTGGCACAACTGGTCACCGCCGCCGGATCCATCGGCGGTCAGGTTGACCTGCTGTTGCTGGGTCAGGGGCTGACCGAGGCGGGTGAACAGGCGGCTGCCCTTGGCGGTGTCGACAAGGTGTTGCTTGCCGAACATCCCCGCTTGGCCGACGGGCTGCTGGATGGGGTGGACAAGCTGCTGGCCAGCTGGTGCGAAGGTTACAGCCACTGCCTGATGGCGGCGAGTGCCATGGGCAAGGCGCTGCTGCCACCGGTGGCGGCCCGGCTCGGGGTGGAGATGCTCTCCGAGGTGACGGCTATCGAGAGCAGCGACACCTTCCTGCGCCCCATCTATGCGGGCAATGCCATTGCCAGAGTGGTGAGCTCGGCGCCCGTCAAAGTGATGACGGTGCGGGCTACCGCGTTTGCCAAGACGGCGACGGGCGGACAGGCTCTTATCGAGCACTTGGCCGTGCCCGAATTCGCTGGTCGTACCCGGTTGGTCGAGCGCCGCGCGGTGCGCTCCAGCAGGCCCGAACTGACCGCCGCCCGGGTGGTGGTCTCCGGTGGCCGGGCACTGGGCTCCAAGGCGCAGTTTGCTTTGATAGAAGCGCTGGCCGACAAGCTGGGCGGCGCCGTGGGGGCATCGCGAGCCGCCGTTGATGCAGGATATGTCGCCAACGATCTGCAGGTGGGGCAGACCGGCAAGGTGGTGGCGCCCGAGCTCTATATCGCGGTCGGTATTTCGGGCGCCATCCAGCATCTGGCGGGGATGAAGGAGTCGAAGGTGATTGTGGCCATCAACAAGGACAGCGATGCCCCCATCTTTCAGGTGGCGGACTACGGGCTGGTGGGGGATCTCTTCACTCTGCTGCCGGAGCTCACCGCCAAACTGTAAATTTGTCAGAAATGGCCGAGCTGTGGTCGTTTATGCGCTCTGCCCGCCATTTCTGTGCATGTTCCCTGCAAGCCCTGACCCGTTCAGGGCTTTTTCTACTGCAAGGGGGATGCAGAGTGACGGTAAAAGGTTGAGCCAGCTCCCAAAAAGCCTTTGATCCGCTGGCTGCTCTTGTGTAAAACCTGACAAGTCATCGATTACTCTCATCCACTCACGGAAAGCGTCATGAGCAAACAGATTTACAACTTCTGCGCCGGCCCCGCCATGCTGCCGGTTGAAGTCATGGAGCGCGCCCAGCGCGAATTTTGTAATTTTCAGGGGCTGGGAGCCTCGGTCATGGAGCTTTCCCATCGCGGCAAGCCCTACATGGCGGTTGCCGAGAAGGCCGAAGCGGATCTGCGCGAGCTGCTGGCGGTGCCGGACAACTACAAGGTGCTCTTCATGCACGGCGGCGGCCGCGGTCAGTTCTCCGCCGTGCCCATGAACCTGCTGGGCGGCGCCAACAAGAAAGCGGACTTCCTGCTGACCGGTGTCTGGTCCCAGAGCGCGGTGGATGAAGCCAAAAAGTATGGCGATATTCAGACCTTCCAGGGGGTTGCCAAGAACGAGCAGGGGATCTCTCACCTGTTGTCGACCCCGGCGTTTCGCGCCGATGCGGCCTATGTTCACTACTGCCCGAACGAAACCATTGACGGCATCGAGATGTTCGACATCCCGGCCACCGGCGAGGTGCCGCTGGTGGCGGATCTCTCCTCCACCATTCTCTCCCGTCCTCTCGACGTGAGCCGCTTTGGCATCATCTATGCCGGTGCCCAGAAGAATATCGGGCCGTCCGGGCTTGCCATCGCCATCGTGCGCGATGATCTGCTGGATCAGGCGAGAGCCGATGTGCCCTCGATTTTTGACTACAAGCTCACTGCCAAGAACGACTCCATGTTCAACACCCCGCCCACCTACGCCTGGTATCTGGCCGGTCTGGTGTTCGAGTGGTTGAAAGAACAGGGTGGCCTCGAGGCGATGGAAGCGCGCAACAAGGAGAAGGCAGACTTCCTCTATGACTATCTCGATCAGTCGAGCTTCTACGGCAATCAGGTGGATGTCAGCTGCCGTTCGCGGATGAACATCCCGTTCCAGCTGGAAAATGCCGAGCTGGACAAGCAGTTCCTGGCAGAATCGGAAGCGGCCGGCCTGCTGGCCCTCAAAGGGCACCGCATCGTCGGTGGCATGCGCGCCAGCATCTACAACGCCATGCCGCTGGAGGGAGTGAAGGCCCTGGTGAGCTTTATGGATGGCTTTGCCAAGCGCCACGGCTGAAAAGAGAGTACTCACATGCTTGCTGGCGGCCTCTCGTGACAACCCGTGAGCCGCTTCCAGCTATTGCAGTGATTCAAGACGCCGGGGATACTCCGGCGTCTTTTTTTCAACAGAACCAGCGCGCTGGCGTTTGCCGTGCGATTTCCCCTGAAAGTGCCCTTGCCGAGCGGGACGCAGGCTGTTAACGTCCGGACAGGCGTTTATTTTTGAGATAGCACAGGAAGTCTATGAATTCGTTGCGTTTGGAACCCATTTCTCGTGTAGTCGGTGAGGTCAATCTGCCCGGCTCCAAGAGTGTCTCTAACCGTGCGCTGCTGTTGGCGGCGCTGGCTCGTGGCACCACCCGTCTGACCAACCTGCTCGACAGCGATGACATTCGTCATATGCTGGCTGCGCTGACCCAGCTCGGGGTCAAGTACAAGCTCTCCGCCGACAAGACCGAGTGTACCGTGCAGGGCCTGGGCCGCAGCTTTGCGGTAAAAGAGCCGGTCAATCTGTTCCTTGGCAACGCCGGTACCGCCATGCGACCGCTGTGCGCCGCGCTATGCCTAGGCTCCGGTGAATATACTCTGGGCGGCGAGCCGCGCATGGAAGAGCGTCCCATCGGCCATCTGGTGGATGCCCTGCGTGAAGCGGGAGCCCATATCCAGTACTTGAAACACGATGGTTATCCGCCGCTGGTGGTGGATGCCAAGGGGCTGTGGGGCGGCGATGTGCACGTCGATGGCTCCGTCTCCAGCCAGTTCCTGACAGCGTTTTTGATGGCGGCGCCGATGGCGGCCGGTGATACCCGGATCCACATCAAGGGAGAGCTGGTCTCCAAGCCCTACATCGACATCACCCTGCACATCATGAAGCAGTTCGGGGTGGTCATCGAGCACGACAACTACAAGCTGTTCTACATCAAGGGCAACCAGACCTACATCAGTCCGGGTGACTTTCTGGTGGAAGGAGATGCCTCCAGCGCCTCTTACTTCCTCGCGGCGGGTGCCATCAAGGGCAAGGTACGGGTCACCGGTATCGGCAAGCACAGCATTCAGGGTGATATTCACTTCGCCGATGTGCTGGAGAAGATGGGCGCGCGCATCACCTGGGGCGATGATTTCATCGAAGCGGAGCAGGCACAGTTGCACGGAGTGGATATGGACATGAACCATATTCCCGATGCGGCCATGACCATCGCCGTTGCCGCGCTGTTTGCCGAGGGGCTGACCTCCATTCGCAATATCTACAACTGGCGGGTGAAAGAGACCGATCGTCTGCACGCCATGGCGACCGAGCTGCGCAAGCTGGGCGTCGAAGTGGAGGAGGGGCATGACTTCATCACCGTGACCCCGCCGACCCAGCTCAAGCATGCCGAGATCGATACCTACAACGATCACCGTATCGCCATGTGCTTCTCGCTGGTGGCGCTGTCGGATACACCGGTCACCATCAATGATCCCAAGTGCACGTCGAAGACCTTCCCGGATTACTTCGACAAGCTGGCTAGTATCAGCCAGCGTGGCTGATCACTGACAAACCCGTCATCACCGACACTTCGGGCCCGCGCTGAGCGGGCCTTTTTGCCTTCCTCACCAGTATCGTCATTTCGCTTAGCATCATTTCAATAACTTGCAAGATTGCCATATAAAATAGTTTTGTGATTGCTGTAATTTCCTATTTACACATGCGCGGTCGCGGGCTATGTTGAGATTTCCTAATCGCAGTCATCTAGCAGGAAGCCTTGTCATGCAGCATCAAACCGACGACGTTCGTATCAGTGAAATCAAAGAGTTATTACCCCCGGTTGCGGTGCTTGAGAAGTTTCCGGCTACCGAGGTGGCCTCGTCCACCGTTTTTGAATCCCGTCAGGCAATTCACAATATCCTGGCCGGCGAAGATGATCGTCTGCTGGTGGTGATTGGTCCTTGCTCCATCCATGATCCGGTTGCCGCGCTGGAGTACGGCAAGCGCCTCAAGGCGCTGCGCGACGAGCTGAAAGATCAGCTGGAGATCGTGATGCGGGTCTACTTCGAAAAACCGCGCACCACAGTGGGCTGGAAGGGGCTGATCAACGATCCGTACCTCGACAACAGCTGCAAGATCAACGACGGTCTGCGCATTGGTCGCAAGCTGTTGCTGGATCTCAACGACATGGGGCTGCCGACTGCCTCCGAGTTCCTCGACATGATCACCCCGCAATATGTGGCGGATCTGATGAGCTGGGGCGCTATCGGTGCCCGTACCACCGAATCCCAGGTACACCGCGAGCTGGCCTCCGGTCTCTCCTGCCCGGTGGGCTTCAAGAACGGCACTGACGGCACCATCAAGGTCGCCATCGATGCCATCGGGGCGGCCAGTGCGCCGCACCACTTCCTGTCGGTCACCAAATACGGTCACTCCGCTATTGTGGCGACCCGTGGCAATCCGGATTGTCACATCATCCTGCGTGGTGGTCGTGAGCCGAACTACAGCGCGGCCCATGTCAGCGAAGTTGTGAAGGGGCTGGAGAAGGCCGGTCTGCCACAGAAGGTGATGATCGACTTTAGTCATGCCAACAGCAGCAAGCAGTTCAAGAACCAGATGGTGGTGGCCGAGGATGTGGCCAGCCAACTGCGTGCCGGTAGCAAGGCGGTGTTTGGTGTGATGGTGGAGAGCCATCTGGTAGAAGGCCGTCAGGATCTGGTGGAAGGGTGTGAACTCACCGTCGGCCAGAGCATCACCGATGCCTGTATCGGTTGGGCCGATACCGAAGTGCTGCTGCGCAACCTGGCGGATGCCGTCGCAACCCGCAACGCCCGCTAAAGTTATCCCGGCGGCGTAGTTAATAGTCAGCGCACCGCTGGAACAGCAACGCTGCCGTTCGGCCATATCGAATCCATAAAGCAAAAGCGCGACCCTCGGGTCGCGCTTTGTCGTTGGTGAAGTGGATTACCAGCGGTAGGTTTTCAGCAGCGCCTCCAGTTTCTGACACTGCTCCACCAACTGGATGCTGGCGAGGTTGGCGGCGTGCGCCTGACCCAGGGTGTCGTTAGAGGTGTTGCGAATATCGCTTACCGAACTGTCTACCTCATGGCAGACCCTGTCCTGTTCTTCGGCCGACTGTGCCATCTGGGCGTTGAGGTCGTTGATGCGGGCGATGCGCTCGATGATGTTCTGCATGGCTGCCAGGGTCGCTTCGGTCTTGCTGATGCTCTCATCGGCTTTGCTTTTTGCATCCCCGATCACCGTAACTGCGCTCTGGGCCTCATTTTGCAGGGCAGCGATCATCTGGGAGATCTCTTCGCTGGCGGCGCGGCTGCGGTTGGAGAGGGCTCGTACTTCATCGGCCACCACCGCAAAGCCACGGCCTTGCTCACCTGCCCGGGCCGCTTCAATCGCAGCGTTGAGGGCCAGCAGGTTGGTCTGATCGGCAATCCCCTTGATCACCTCGAGCACACCGTCAACCGCCAGGCAGCGGCTGTCGAGTTGCTGGATCACCTGGTCCACCCGATCAATTTCTGCCGACATCTCGCCCATATCGGTGATGGAGTGCTGGGCGAGGCGACTGGTGTCAGCGGCATCCTGATTGGTGAGAGCGGAGAGCTCGGCGCTGTGGCGGGCATGTTCGCGCACCTCATGAGAGCTGGCGGCCAGCTCGCTGACGGCGGCGGCGACCTGGGTGGTCATCCCCTCTTGTTGACGGGCCGAGTTTTCGGTCTGGGTCGCCACCTGACGGATCTGGTTTGACTCCTGATAGAGCTGGTGGGTTGCCCCTTCCACCTCCTGCAGGCTGTGGCGGAAGCCCTGCACCATGTCATTGACGGCGCGGGTCATCTGGCCCAGTTCATCCCGGCTGTGATTGACCAGGGGGAGGGCGAGGTCGCGCTCTTTGGCCATCCGGATCATGGTGAGCTGCAGCTGGCGCAGAGGGTGTTTCACGTAACGTTGCAATACCCACCAGAGCAAGCCGAAGCCGAGGCTGAAGACGGCGGCCAAGCTGCCGCTCAGGATCAGGTTGTTGTGGCGGATCTCGCCGAAGGTGTGGCTGAGGTCATAACTGATCCGTACTGCCCCCATCACGGTCCCTTCATTGACCTGGTGACAGGTGAGGCACTGGGTGCCGCGATACTCCTTGTAGGCTTTGAACGGTTTGATCAGGGTGAGCCGGTTGCCCTGCTGCTCCAGAATGGCTTCGCCCTGATTGATGGCTCGCTCATCGAGGGGATCCTGCACTTTCTGATCCGGATGACCCGGGCCAAACAGGTTGCTTACTGCTGGTGCGCGCACCAGACGGGCCTCAACGATGCCCGCTTCACTCTTGAGTTTGGTCTGCACTATCTGCCGGTTGGCCATGCCACCTGTCATCATCAGCACGTTCACCTGATCCATATAGGTGTTGGCCATGCTCTCAACTTTCTCCTCTGCCAGCCGGATGGCGAGATCCCGTTGCAGCCAGGCGGAGAGTTCGAAGCAGAGGCCAAAGGTGGTGCTGATGACCAGCGCAAGAGGGAGGAATATTTTCCAGTTCAAGGAGAGGTTATGCATTTTGGGCAAGTTCCATGCGCTTGGTGTTGTTATGTGATCCCGTATCATCTTGATCGTAGACGAAGAAACGGCGGGAGATGGTTCTCTATCGGCACACGATAACCACTCTTGAGTAAATAATCTGTTAAGCAGATCGGTAATGCTGGTTGCCAAAATGCCTTTCGGGAGGGGGGCTGCTCCTCGGGTTGATCCAGAACAAACTGCTAGTAACGATAATCGTTATCATTGTCATTATTTGCTGATAATAGTGACCATCATGAATCTGACCCCTTCCATGACCGGTATTGCCACGCCGGATCCCCTCAAGTTTGCTTTTAGCGCCAAGACCTCGGCTCACGCCAGTCGGGGAGGGATGCGCCCCTTCCCGCTGGATGAGGCTGGCTGGCAGAGCTGGTGGCAGCGAGAGAGTGAAGCTGAGGAGCGCGCCCTTTACATCCATTTTCCGTTTTGCCGAAAGCGCTGCAGCTTCTGCAATTTCTTTGAAAATGGCGCCAACCCGGCGCGGATCAACCGCTATGTCAACGCCTTGTGCGCCTCCCTTGCGCAGGCGGCTGACACCCCGCTGGCGCAGAGCATGCCGTTTTCAGCCGTCTATGTGGGGGGCGGTACGCCGACCGACATGAGCGCCGACGAGCTGGCCATGCTGGCAGCCGTGATCCGCCGTTTTCCGCTGGCGGCGGATGCCGAGGTGACACTGGAGGGGCGCCTCAACGGCTTTGATGATGAGAAATGGCAGGTTGCGCTGGCGGGGGGCTTCAACCGTTTCTCATTCGGGGTGCAAAGCTTTGATACCCGGGTGCGTCAGCAGGCGGCCCGTTTCGATGACAGGGAGACGCTGCTGACCCGTCTGGGTGAGCTGACCCGGGATGATGCGGCTGTGATCGTGGCGGATCTCATCTTTGGTCTGCCCGGTCAGGATGATGCCGTGTGGCAGCAGGATATCCGCGATGTGATGGCGAGCGGTGTACACGGGGTCGATCTCTACCAGCTCATCGCCATGCAGGGCACCAATCTGGAGCGGGCGCAGGAGAAGGGCACCCTGGATTGGCTCGCCGATGGCCAGCAGCGGGCCGCCATGTATGCCTATGGCGGAGCGCAACTGGAAGCCCACGGCTGGGAGCGTCTATCTTGCAGCCACTGGCGGCGCAGTCCGGCCGAGCAGAGTCGCTATAACCAGATGGCCAAGCGCGGTGCGGAGATCCTCCCTTTTGGTGCCGGTGCGGGGGGCAGTATTCTTGGTCACGGCTTGATGTATGGGCGGGATCTGGCCCCCTGGCACGACGCGCTGGCCAGTGGCAAGCGGGCGCCCGGGATGGTGATGGGACGCAATCCCAATGCAAGGATGGACGGTCTGCTGCGTGGCGCCCTCGACAGTGGCGTGCTGGCGCTGGATCGTCTGCCAGCGCCTTTGCTGACCCATCTGATGCCGCTTTTTGCCGCCTGGCAGCAGCACGGGCTGGCCGAGATCGAGAATGCACGGTTGCAACTCACCCTCGCCGGACGCTTCTGGAACGTCAATATGCAGGCTGGCTTGTTCGAGTTCTTGCAGCTCAATCCGCTCGATGGTTCAGCGCCGCCTAGCCATGGTACTGCCGCGGTACGCCATTCGCTGGTTTGAGCCCGAGCGGAGCATTTGCACGACTCCGTGCGATCCATAACGAAAGAGGGAGCCTTGCAGGCTCCCTCTTTTGGCTTGGCAATTAGCGTCGCGCGCGAGCTTACTCGTCGCTGCTCTCCTGATAGCTGTCGCGCATTGCTTTGGGCAAGCGGCGCATCGGTGCAAAGCCGATATCCTCGCCCACCACTTCGCGCTTGCGGGACTTGTTTTGAGGAGACTGGGCGGGATTTTTGCTGGCGTCACCCTTGGCTTTGCCCTTGCCCGCGGCTGGCTTGCCCTTGGCATTGCTGCTCTTGGCGTTGGCATGACCGCGAGCCCGAGGCGGGTTCTGCACCGGCTTGCTGCCCGGCAGAGTCTGGCGACTCGGCTTGCCGCTTGGCTCATACCCTTCCAGGATCTCCACGGTCAGGGATTGGCCGATCAGGGCTTCGATCGCCTTGAGCTGACCCAGCTCGTCCTGACTGACCAGCGAGATGGCCTCGCCGCCACGACCGGCGCGGCCGGTGCGGCCGATACGGTGGATGTAATCCTCCGCCATCTGGGGCAGTTCAAAGTTGATCACGTAGGGCAGTTGATCGATGTCCAGACCGCGGGCGGCGATATCGGTCGCCACCAGCACCCGCACCTCGCCACTGCGAAAATCGGCCAGCGCCCGGTTGCGGGCTCCCTGGCTCTTGTCACCATGGATCGCCACGGTATTGAGACCATCTTTTTGCATCTGCTGGGCGAGGCGGTCGGCGATCTGCTTGGTGCGGACAAACACCAGCACCCGCTGCCAGTTGCCACGGCCAATCATGTGGGAGAGCAGCTCGCGGCGGCGTTCCCGATCCACCTGAATGATGCGCTGGGTCACCTGCTCGGCGGCAGTATTGCTGGGGTCCACCTCGATCAGGGTGGGGTCGTTCAGCAGATCGTCCGCCAGCGCCTTGATGTCGTTTGAGAAGGTGGCAGAGAAGAGCAGGGTCTGACGCTCTGCAGGCAGCGCCTTCATGATGCGGCGGATGTCGACGATAAAGCCCATGTCGAGCATGCGATCCGCTTCATCCAGCACCAGCACTTCCAGCTGGCTCAGGGTCAGGGCGCCCTGGGTCAGCAGATCCAGCAGACGGCCCGGGGTGGCGACCAGAATGTCCACACCCAGCTTGATGGCGTCCAGATTGGGCTTGATGCTGACACCGCCATAGGCGATCAGAGTCTTGAACGGCAGGTGGTGGGCATACTTGATGATGCTCTCGCCAACCTGGGCCGCCAGTTCGCGGGTCGGGGTCAGTACCAGTGCGCGCACCTGACGACGGCCACGACCGTGGTTGGCCAGCAGACGCTGCAACATCGGCAGGGTGAAACCGGCCGTTTTGCCTGTGCCTGTCTGAGCGCCGCCGAGCACATCCTGACCGGCCAGAATGGCCGGAATCGCTTGCTGCTGGATGGGGGTTGGCTGTTCGTAACCCAGCTCCTTGACGGCCCGCAGAATATGCGGAGACAGACCCAGTTCGTTGAATGACATGTTCGAGAGAAACTCCTGAGATGAGCCTTTGGCTCAACGGGCAGCCAGCATGTTGGGGCCAGCCACGATATGGAAAAGATAGTGGGGCCGTAATATAGCAAAAGAGCGGCCGCTGCGCAGTAGCTGTCGCACCGGCCGCCATACAATCGTTCAACGCAGTGGCGTAAAACGGTGCGGGAGCATCAGAGCATCTCGCGGATCTGCTCGGCCAGACTCTCCGGTTTGGCCTGGGGGGCAAAGCGTTCCACCACGTTGCCATCGCGGTCGATCAGGAACTTGGTGAAGTTCCATTTGACGTTTTCCAGCCCAAGAAAGCCCGGTTTCTGTTGCTTGAGCCACTGGTAGAAGGGGTGGGCATGCTCACCGTTGACATCGCACTTGGCCATGATGGGGAAGGTGACCGGATAGTCGAGGGAGCAGAAGCGGGCGATCTCGTCCGCATCCCCCGGCTCCTGCTGACCGAACTGGTTGCAGGGGAAGCCCAAAATCACCAGCCCCTTGGGGCCTAGCTCCCGATAGAGCGTTTCCAGCCCTTCATATTGGGGAGTAAAGCCGCAGCGACTGGCCACATTGACCACCAGCACCACCTTGCCCGCCAGTTGAGCCAGCGGGTAGGGGGTACCATCCAGTCGTTGCAAAGTGAGATCGGGCAGAGGCATGAGAAGATCCTTTCGTGGGTGATGCGCGGGTTGTGCCGTGAGTAGTTCGGTCGGTGACAGAGACAAGCGCCGGATGAACAGCAACATGGCGATGCGGATACGGTATCGGCTGGCTCTTGGCACCGCAAGGAGGCCGCGGCGCCTCCTCGTCCCGATTGCAAGGGCCATCACAGTTTCGACAGCCAATACGCTCTTTGGCAGGGCGGGATCACAACTGGCGACAAAAATGCGGGGAGGTGGGCAGCAACTCGCGTATTGATGTTAGGACTTCTCAAGAGAAGCAAACCGGTTTGTGACTTTGCCGGTAAGTCGCTACAAAGCGCCCTCTTTCCACTCATTGTGAGCCAATCTTGGACTATCAAGCTGCCATGGATGCCATTTACACCCGGGGATGGGTGATAGTGGATGATTTTTTGACTGCCGCCGAGGTGGATGCCCTCAAAGCCTGTTTGCCAGGCGAATGGCAACCGGCCGGGATCGGTCGTGACGCCCTGCACCAGGGCAATCCCGATATTCGCCGTGACCAGATCCACTGGCTGGAGCCCTCCCTCGGTGCGCCGGTGGCTGACTACCTCGCCCGGATGGAGTCCCTGCGTCTTGCCGCCAACCGGATGCTGATGCTGGGATTGTTCGACTACGAGGCCCACTTCGCCCGCTATCGCAGCGGGGATTTTTACGCCACCCATCGGGATGCCTTTGCCGGTCGATCCAACCGCCGTCTTACCACCGTGTTTTACCTCAACAACGACTGGCTGCCCGAAGCGGGTGGAGTGCTGCGCGTGTATGACGACAAGGAGCAGTTCCTGATGGATGTGAGCCCCAAGGGGGGGCGGCTGGTCATGTTTCTCTCCGAGGAGTTTCCCCACGAGGTACTGCCTGCCAATCGTGAGCGCTACAGCATTGCCGGCTGGTTTCGGGTCAATGGCAACGGCATGGGAAGGGTCGATCCCCCGCGCTGAGGGGCAATGTGTCCCGATTTTGACACAGGGGAGACTTTTCACTGCAAGAAGTGGGGTCATGGGTCTCCCATCAGCTGACAAGGGTTGATCTCCCTTGCTACACTGGCGCGCACTTATGTTCGTATCTGGCTTCGTCCGGTTTTTATGGTGGTTGGCTTATCAAATGGTCATGACGAGGCCGCTTTTCCCAAGGGATCACATCTAATGAAGAACATGCATGTCTTGCTGCTGTGCGGCGGCGGTGGCTCCGAGCACGAGGTTTCTCTGCGCAGCGCCAATTTCCTCGAGCAACAACTGGGCCTTCTGCCCGGTGTCGAAGTGACCCGCGTCGAGATGTTCGCCGATCGCTGGCTCAGTGCCGATGGCCGCGAGTGCAAGCTGGGGCTCGACAAGCTGCTTTCGTTTGACAGCGTGGCCCGTCCGGTGGATTACGTGGTGCCCTGCATCCACGGCTACCCGGGTGAGACCGGCGATCTGCAATCCTTCCTCGAACTGGCCGGATTGCCTTATCTCGGTTGCGATGCCGAGGCGAGCAAGATCTGCTTCAACAAGATCAGCACCAAGCTGTGGCTCTCCGCCATCGGCATTCCCAACACCCCGTACCTGTTCCTGACCGAGCAAAATGAGGCGGCGCTGGCCGAGGCCAAAGCTGCGCTGGCCAAGTGGGGCAAGGTCTTTATCAAGGCGGCCTCCCAGGGTTCTTCCGTTGGCTGCTACTCCGCCAGCAACGAAGCGGATCTGGTAAAGGGCATTGCCGATGCCTTCGGTTACTCCGAACAGGTTCTGATCGAGAAAGCAGTCAAGCCGCGTGAGCTGGAAGTGGCGGTTTACCAGTATGGTGACGAGCTGGTGGCGACGTATCCGGGCGAGATCTGCGTGCCGCAGGACAAGTTCTACACCTATGAAGAGAAGTACAGCAGCGCCAGCCATACCGAGACCGCACTGCGTGCCGAAGGGCTGACCCAGGCGCAGGCCGATGCGATCCACGAGTACGCCCTCAAGGCGTTCCGTCAGCTGAAACTGACCCATCTCTCGCGCATCGACTTCTTCCTGACCGAGGAGGGGGAGATCCTGCTGAATGAAATCAACACCTTCCCGGGCATGACCTCCATCTCCATGTTCCCGAAACTGCTGGAGCATCACGGTCACCGCTTCGCTAACTACCTTGAGCAGATCCTGCGCAAGGCCAGCTAAGCGCGCGCTCCCGCTCGCGGGATGAAGCAGAACCCAATAAAAATCCCCGCCAATTGGCGGGGATTTTTTTATGTCTTTATCAAGCGGGGCAGGCCAGCTTGAAGGGATAAACAGGCGGGGAGGGGATGACTCTTCCCCGCCTGTTGCTACCTGTGGGTGTTATCGGCGGTTAGCCGCGAGCCACCCGAAAGCGCACGCTGCGGGAGTGGCACGGCGCCAGCTCGCCAAACTCGCCAGCGGTCAGTTCAAGGGGCAGGGGATGTTCGTCCATCCGCACCGCTTGCCAGTCGTTCAGGGCGTGTTCGCAGCTCACTTTGCCACCCTTCAGCACAGCCTGCTCGCTCGGGTTGTAGACCCGGATCACCAGCGCCTCTTCATCCTCGGCTTTTTTCAGGGCACTCAGCACCGGACCGGAGGGATCCATGGCGAGCAGACTGAAGTGGAGCGGGGTGGTGAAGCTCGCCTTGTTGAGCTTCATGGCATCGAACGGGATCTTGTTGTAGCAGCGCACCGGAGTGAGGTAGCTGCGCGCCGCCTGCATCACGTTGGCGCTGATGTGATCACCGGCAAACGCCAGCAGGCTGAAACGGCAGCTGAGTTTGCCACGCACCTGGGAGTCCGGGGTCGGCAGCTTGATGCCGGAGGGGCGACCCGGGCGCAGCAGCAGCTCCTCTTTACCGAGTACGCCGACCCCGCGAAGCAGGGTGAGTGCCAGGGTGTCGCACTGCTCGCCGATCACTTCAAACTCGCGCAGACCGTCACTCAGCACCGCCAGCCCCTGCTTGCCATCTTGCAGGGCGACGAAGTTCATCAGTTGCCAGACCGGAATGGGGGCCTCTTTCCACCCCTCCGCTTCCCAGTTCGCCATGGCGCTGTCGCGGGTGGGGCGGGTGATGCAGCCAAACTGGTTGTCAGAGACCACTGTATCGCTCGGGAAGGGGGTGGGGATCAGCACCCGTACCCGGTGATCATCGGCCTGATTGTCGAGCTCCAGCTCGATGTCGATGCGCGGACTCTGATGCGCCAACGTGATGCGGCAGGTGACATCAAGGTGGCCGCTGCACTGGCGGTTGGCCCGCTCGGCGAGGTTGGCCGGCAAGGCCATACGCAGTTTGAGCGTAGCGATGCTCTGCCACGCCTGATGGGTAACCTCGCGGGTCACCGCAAACTCGGTGGAGTAGCGCAACCACTCGTCCCGCGATGGCGAGTAGTCATACTCGTCGCCATCATCGGAGCCCTCTTCGAGCGTGAGCACCTGATCGAAGGTGGTGCCGCGCAGCTTGTCCAGGATCTGCAGGGTGCCGTTGTCATTGAGGGCGATGCGGTAAAAATCGTTCTCCAGCAGCTCGCCGCTGGCCGTCACCGGTTGCTCCACTCCCGGCTGGTTGCCCTCGATATGCAGAGTGCAGTAGCCCATGGCCGGCAGCGGATGGCAGAGCTGGATGTCGTACTCCATAAAGGGGTCGTAGTTGCCGTAGTGAACGATTTGTCTGTCCACCAGACCCGGGTCAATCTCGCGCTTGGCGCGGATGAAGTAGGGCACCGGTTGGCCCGCCTCATCGCGCAGGGCAAAGGATTGGGCGCGAATGCGGATGCTGGTATTGATCACCTCCTGACGGGGGAAGGGCATCAGGTTGAACAGGCAGAGCTTGTCGGCAACCTGTACCCCGTCTTCGCACAGTGCCACCGGCATGTTGTCGACAATCTTGCGCATGTAGAAGCGGATCAGGTTCTCGGCCATGTCGTCGGCCAGAATGAAGCGGGTCATCACCTCCTGATGCACCTTGTCGCTGCAGCAGCAGCCGATGCTGTCATGGGCGTGGTTCTTCATGATCTCCTTCCACATCTTCTCCAAAAGCCCGTGGTGGTACTCAAAGCCGAGCGCCCAGGCGATGCTTGCCAGCGGCTCGAGGATGTTGACGATCTTGTTCTCGATGGCGGCATGGGCCAGCTTGATGTCCATCCGGGTGGAGGAGATGGTGCGGTGTACCCGCATGTATTTGCCGTCGTTGAACTCCCCTTTGAGGGTGGCCAGCTGATCGCGGCACGCCTCGATGCGCTCGAAGACCTGCTCGAAGCGGCTCATGTGAAATTCACGCTGGGGGTAGATCTCCCGCAGCTTGTCGATGATGGCGAAGATGTTCTGTTGCAGCGGCATCTGGTCGTGGCCGTTGGGCAGCAGGATATCCTGGGTCACCGAGGCCTTCTCCAGCACCTCGAAGTAGGATTCGAGCCGCTTGCGCAGGCCCGCCTCGTCTTCCGGCAGGTACTTGCCGATGGCGTAGCCGAGCGGCAGTACCTGGGCGGTCACCTCGCTGCCATCGTTGCTTTGCCAGAGGAACTCGGTCTTGTCGGTGCCGTGGCGCTCGGAGCAGCCGCGCCAGAACATGGCCCGCTCGATCCCGAAGCCGTTGAAGATGTGGGGCAGTTGGGAGGACATGCCGAACGAGTCGGGCAGATAACCGATCTTCATCGGCTCGCCAAGGCTCAGGCAGTCGCGCATCCCGTAGAGCAGATTGCGCAGGATGGACTCGCCGCTCACCTGCATGGTGTCGGTCTGGGTGTACCAGGGGCCGATGATGAGCTTGCCCGATTCCACCAGCGCCTTCACCCGGGCCTTGTTCTCGGGCTGGATGGCGAAGTAATCCTCCAGCACCGCGGTCTGGCCATCTAGCACATAGAACTTGTAGTCGGGGTCGGATTCAAGCCGCGCCAGGATCTCCGCCATATTGTTGACCAGCAGGATGCGGGACTCCTCGGTGGTAAAGTACCACTCCCGATCCCAGTGCATGTGCGGCGTGATGTGAACTCGTGAAACTGTCATGACAATGATCCTTTGCTGACGCACGACGGCCCTTGCCTGCCGTGCGGAAAAATAGTCTGTTGAAAAAGTGGTGGTGAAGATGAGCCTTACTCTGCGGCGACCACCTGATAGGTGCCGCGCTGCATGGCGTGACGGCGCCAGCCGATCAGCACCACAGTGGAGATAAGGGTGCCCACCATCGCCGCACCGAGCCAGACGGCGGCCGCCATCAGGGCGCCGTGGCCGCCATCGTGGAGCAGGAACAGGGAGAAGATGCCGGCCCCCGGGGTGGAGAGACCAATCCCCATGGCACCCACCATGGCGCCGGTGACCACCGAGCCTGCGAGGAAGGAGCCGATCACCCGGATCGGATCTTCGATGGCCATCGGAATGGCGCCCTCGGTGATCCCTGCCAGCCCCAGCAGCCAGGTGGACTTGCCGGTCTCGATCTCGAAGGTCTGGAACAGGCGCGGCGCCAGCAGGGTGGAGAAGGTGACGGTAAAGGCCGAGACCATCTTGACCGCGCCGAAGATGGCGTAGGGGCCGTAGACCCCGTTGGCCATGGCGCCGAGGCAGAAGGCGTAGGCCGCCTTGTTGACCGGGCCACCCAAGTCAAACGAGCACATAAAGCCGAGCAAGGCGCCCAGTACCAGCGCATTGGTGCCGGAGAGGCCGTTGAGCCACTCGGTGAGGCTGTTGTTGAGCCAGGCTACCGGCTGGCCGATGACAAACAGCATCAGGCTGCCCGCCACCAGGGTGCCGATCACCGGATAGAGGTAAAAGGTGAGAAAGCCGTTGAAGTTGGGGCTGAGGCGCACATGCTGCTTGACCCAGCGCATCAGGTAACCGGCGATCAGGCCACCGACCACACCGCCGAGAAAACCGGAGCCAATCATGTTGGCGGCCAGTCCCGCCGCAAAGCCCGGGCCCAGCGCCGGTTTGTCTGCCAGCGAGTAGGCGGTATAGGCCGCCAGCACCGGCACCATCAGGGTGCCCAGCATGCCACCGCCCAGCTTGCGGTACATCCAGAGCCAGGAGTTCTCGGTATCAAATAGATGTTGCAGGCCGAAGATCTGGGCCAGCAGCACAGAGACGGCGAGCACGGTACCGCCTGCCACGATCAGCGGTACGGCAAAGGAGATACCGCTCAGCAGCGCCTGCTTGAGCTCGGTCTTGAGGGTCACCTTTTTGCTGGTCGGCGCATCGCTCTGGCCGGGGTTGGGCGTCGGGGCGGTGCGACCGGCCTTGGCCGCTTCCAGTGCCTCATTCAGGATCCGCTCTGCATGGCGGATGGGCTCGGCCACCGGCGTCTCGATCCGGGGGATGCCGGCAAAACGCTCCTGCTCCTTGATGGCCACCTCGGCGGCGAAGATGCAGGCCACCGCAGCATCGAGCGCCTCTTGCGGCAGGTGATCCTCGATGCCGTTGGCACCCTGCTTCTCGACCAGTACCCGAATACCCAGCTTGCGCCCCGCCTTTTCCAGATACTCGGCAGCCATATAGGTGTGGGCGATCCCCGCCGGGCAGGCAGTGACACAGACCACAGTAGGTTGATTTGTATCTAAGTTGTCTTCTTTTGCTGGTTGCTGACCGCAATCCCCTTCGCCATCGAGCAGCGCCATCAGCTGCTCGGCACTTTGGGCCGCCAGCACCGCCTCGCGGGTATCGTCATCAACCAAAGCGGTAGTGAGGGTGGTGAGTAGCTGCATATGGGTAGAGCCCGCCTGATCGGTCGGGATCGCCAGCATGAAGATCAGGTTGACCGGCTCGGGGCCGTCGATCCCCTCCCAGCCCAGCTCCTCGCTCAGGGTGGCGACGGCAAAGGCCGCTTCGCGCACCGCATCGCACTTGCCGTGGGGCACTGCCAGCCCTTCGCCAAGGGCGGTGGGGCCCTGCGCCTCGCGGGCCATGACCGCGGCCAGAAAGGCGGCCTTGTCGTGCAGCTTGCCGGCCTGATCGAGCCGATCAGCCAGGGCATGAATGGCCGCATCCCGATCGGCAAACCGGGTTTGCAGCGTGATGAGATGGGGGCCGGTAAGACTGGTCAGATTCATGATGATCCTCTGTCAGGTTGGCTTGCCAGCAAGCCGTCATGGTGAAAGTGACAGCGATGCTAACAAACCGGCCGACTGATTTTTGTGAGTGGTATCATACAATTCAATATTTGTATTGCTTTTGTATTGCTTGGTCAAGGTGATTTGTTAGGTCAAATGAGGCTGAGCCGTTTTGTCTGCCGGGTAACTGGGGTAGAATGACGCCTCTTCCATTTATCATGGCGCAGAGCCGACGAGGTGGCCTTTCGTGTCGAAAAAACCTATGTATCGCCAGATAGCCGACACCATCCAGCAGTGGATTGCGCAAGGGGAGCTGGCCCCCGGCGATGCTCTGCCCACCGAAGCCGAGCTGCGCGAGCAGTTCGGGGTGAGCCGGGTGACGGTGCGTCAGGCCCTCAAGCAGCTGACCGAACTCAACGTCATCGAGAGCATTCAGGGCAGCGGTAGCTATGTGCGGCAGGAGAAGGTGAACTACGACATCTATCAGCTCACCAGCCTCTACGAGAAGGTGACCGATCCGGCGGCCGAGACCCACAGCGACATTCTCGCTTTCGAGGTGATCAAGGCAAGCAGCGAACTGGCCGAGCGGCTCAATCTGGTGGAGGGGGCGCTGGTCTACTACGTCAAGCGGGTGCGCTTTATTCGCCAGATCGCGGTAACGCTGGAGGAGACCTGGATGCCGCTCGCTCTCTTCCCCGACCTCAGCTATGCGGTGATGCAGGGCTCCAAGTACCACTACATCGAAGAGGTGAAGCAGCTGGTGATTGACCGCAGCGAGCAGGAGATCATTCCGGTGCTCCCCTCGGCGCAGGTTGTGGAGGCGCTCGGTATCGATCCTGCCAAGCCCATTATCGAGAAGGTCTCCCGTGGCTTCTTGCAAGATGGCACCGTGTTCGAGTTCAGTCGCAACTTCTTCAAGAGCGATGACTACAAGTTCACCCTGGTCGCCCGCCGCGCCAAGGGGTGAGCGGGCGGCTGCACCCGATATAAAAAAGGCCACCACCTTGTTTGCGGTGGTGGCCTTTGTTTTTGGCTGATTGCCGGGCTGAATGGCAGATTGGCTGGTGGTTTGATGCAGCCGATCTACTGTGCGGCGTCTTTGATAACTTCCTCGACCCGCACCTGCAAGCTCCCTTGTGCCAGGGTGGTGACGAGCTGATCGCCACTGTTGACCTGATCGGCGCGGCTGATGACGTCGCCACGCGCAGTGCGGGTGATGGAGTAGCCGCGCCCCAGAGTGGCGAGCGGGCTCACCCCGTCGAGGCGGGCGGTGAGCATGGCGAGGCGGTGACTGGCAAGGTCTTGCCGCTTGGCAATCAGGGCATAGAGTCGTTCCTCGGCCAGCTGGTGGCGGCGCTTGCCAGCTGCCAAGAGGCGCTCCGGACTTTTGCCCTGCAGGCGCAGCTCAAGGTTGGCGAGGCGCCGCTCTCCCTGATGCAGCCGCTGGCGCAATAGCTGCTGCAAACGGGTGGAGAGCTCGTCGAGGCGCTGGGACTGCTGCTCCAGCCGCCGTTTCGGATCCTGATGGTCGAGCCGTTTTTGCAGCAGGATGAAATCGTGGCGGGCGGCGGTCTGCTGGCGGTTCATCGCCTGCAGCAGTTGCTGCTTGAGGTGAACCAGACGCTGGGCACGGGCGCTCTGATCCGGCGCCACCAGCTCGGCGGCAGCCGACGGGGTAGGGGCGCGCAAGTCGGCGGCAAAGTCGCTGATGGTGACATCCACCTCGTGGCCCACCGCGCTCACCACAGGTATGGCTGAGTGGGCAATGGCGCGGGCCACCGCCTCTTCGTTAAAGCACCAGAGATCTTCGAGGGAGCCGCCACCACGGCCAACGATCAGCACATCCACCTCGGCGCGCTGGTTCGCTTTGGCGATCGCCGCGACGATCTGGCTGATGGCGGTGCTTCCCTGTACCTGAGTTGGGTAGATAAAGACCGGCAGATCCGGCGCACGCCGTTTAAGCACCGTCAGCATATCGTGCAGGGCGGCGCCGGTGGCGGAGGTGACAAGGCCCACCGCCCGCGGTTCACGGGGTAGCGGCCGCTTGCGGCTTTCGTCAAACAGCCCCTCGGCGCCGAGGCGGCGCTTGAGCTCTTCAAAACGCAAGGCCAATACGCCGTCTCCTGCAGGCTGCATCGACTCGATGATCAGCTGGTAGTCACCGCGCGGCTCATAGAGGGAGACCCGCGCCTGCACCAGCACCTGCATGCCATCCTGCGGGCGGAAGGCCACCCGCCGGTTGTTGCCCTTGAACATGGCGCAGCGCACTTGCGCCGACATGTCCTTGAGGGAGAAATACCAGTGGCCGGAGCTTGGCATCGCCAGATTGGAGAGCTCGCCGGTCAGCCACACCAGCCCCAGATCCTGCTCCAGGATCATGCGCACGGCGCTGTTGAGGCGGGTGACGGTAAAGACCTGCTGTTCGCGGCCGTTTGCCGCACTGGATGGGGTAAATCGGTTCAATGGCGTACCTGTGGTCTGCCCCGGCGGAGCCGGGATAAAACGATGGCCGCTATCTTAACCCGAAACAGGGGGAGGGCGCTAAGCAGGAGGCGTCAGCAGCAGAAAAGCAAGATTGGAAACGCTGCCGTTTATCCGGGCAGGCAGTATGGCTCCCGACAAAGCTCTCGCGTTTGCCCGCATCTGGCCAAGTCGCGGCTTGCCTCGACGCCGTTGATATCTCTTGTCTCGCTGATATTCACGGCGCCACCATCTTGACCAGCGTTCACTCGCCCCCTGTTTGGAGTAGCTTATGAATCCCTCAATCCACTTAAGTTTGACGACCCGTTTGCTGCACTGGTCGGTTGCCTTGCTGATGATTGGCCTGACCCTTGTGGGTTATCTGATGGTTAAATTTGAAATATGGGATCTCTATGCCCTGCATAAATCTCTGGGGGTGATTGCACTGATCTTGATCCTGCCCCGCGCCATTCTCCGCCTTGTTAAAGGGTGGCCTGAGCCTGTGCGTCAATATCCTGTTTACGAGGCATTGGCAGCCAGGGCGATCCACTGGGGTTTGCTGATTTCAACGCTGCTTATTCCGGTGTCCGGTCTCTGTTATTCCGCAGCGGCTGGCCGAGGTGTCGCGATATTTGGCTGGTCTATTATTCCGATGAATCCAGATATCCATGATCCGGCCAATGTAATTCCACTCAGTGAATCCGTTCGGGATATTGCTCACACAATCCATATTTATTTGCCATATGTCATGCTGGCATTTTTGCTGGTGCACATTGTCGGGGCATTGAAACATCATCTGCTGGATAAAGATAATACCTTGCTGCGGATGGTGGGGCGAAAATAATAAAGAGAGACACCCTTTGTTGTGCCGGGAAATATATATTGGCAGCAGGTGAAATTTATTATCCAGACCGAGCAAGGGACATTGAGAAGAGAATGATACCGGTGCGAGTGGTCGCCGCGAGGGCAAGAGACAATACAAGGACACAAGACAGGGGAGGGGGGTCAGAGGCCGCTTGCCCCCTGAGCCCTTGTCGATCATCCCGTTGCATGGGGGTTGCGCTGTGTCGGCACCTACCGGTTTTGCATAAATCACCGGCTAGCCAACTCTTTTTCCCCGAAATGGCGCTTTTCGTACTGATAATCTTGGTTTTTTGGCGTTTTGGCCGCCTAAAAGAGGGCTATGCCATAAAAAATTCAAAAAACTTCTTTACCAGTGACCAATGCGTGAGTAAACTTCGTCGGCAATATTTTACACTCCCACTTCCTCAACGGTGAGATATTGCCATGCTCAGGATTGCCAAAGAAGCGTTAACCTTCGACGATGTACTGTTGGTTCCCGCCCACTCCGAAGTTCTTCCCAATACTGCCGATCTGCGTACCAAGCTGACCTCCGCCATCAGCTTGAATATCCCGATGATCTCCGCTGCCATGGACACAGTGACCGAAGCCCGTCTGGCTATCGCACTGGCCCAGGAAGGCGGTATCGGCTTTATCCACAAGAACATGTCCATCGAGCAGCAGGCTGCCGAAGTGCGCAAGGTCAAGAAGTACGAGAGCGGCGTGGTCACTGACCCCGTCACCGTGCGCCCTGACATGACCATTGCCCAAATCAAGGAGCTGAGCCACAAGAATGGCTTCGCCGGTTACCCCGTGGTGACTGACGGCAATCAGCTGGTCGGTATCATCACCGGCCGTGACGTGCGCTTCGTGATTGACCTCTCCCAGACCGTTGAACAGATCATGACCCAGAAAGATCGTCTGGTCACCGTGCGTGAAGGGGCCCCTCGTGAAGAGGTGGTTGCCCTGATGCAAAAGCACCGTATCGAAAAAGTGCTGGTGGTGAACGCCGATTTCAAACTCAAGGGCATGATCACCGTTAAAGATTTCCAGAAAGCCGAGCGCAAGCCCCACGCCTGTAAAGATGACAAGGGTCGTCTGCGGGTCGGTGCTGCGGTTGGTGCCGGTGCCGGCAACGAAGAGCGCGTCGCCGCGCTGGTGGAAGCCGGTGTTGACGTGCTGCTGATCGACTCCTCCCACGGCCACTCCCAGGGCGTGCTGGATCGCATCAAGGCCACTCGCGACGCCTATCCGGATCTTCAGATCATCGGTGGCAACGTGGCGACCGCCGCGGGCGCCAAGGCGCTGGCAGCTGCCGGTGTCAACGCCGTCAAGGTCGGTATCGGCCCGGGCTCGATCTGTACTACCCGTATCGTGACCGGCGTGGGCGTGCCCCAGATCACTGCCATCTCCGACGCCGTTGACGCGCTGGAAGGCACCGGTATTCCGGTGATTGCCGATGGCGGTATCCGCTTCTCCGGCGACATTGCCAAGGCCATTGCCGCGGGCGCCAGCTGCGTCATGGTGGGCTCCATGTTCGCCGGTACTGAAGAAGCGCCGGGCGAGATCGAGCTCTATCAGGGTCGCTCCTTCAAATCCTACCGTGGCATGGGTTCCCTGGGCGCCATGTCCAAAGGCTCCAGCGACCGCTACTTCCAGACCGACAACGCCGCCGACAAGCTGGTGCCGGAAGGCATCGAAGGCCGCGTGCCGTACAAGGGGCGCCTCAAAGAGATCATCCACCAGCAGATGGGCGGCCTGCGCTCCTCCATGGGCCTGACCGGCAGCGCCACCATCGACGACATGCGCACCAAGGCAGAGTTCGTGCGCATCTCCGGCGCCGGGATGAAAGAGTCCCACGTCCACGATGTGACCATTACCAAAGAAGCCCCCAACTATCGGATGGGCTGATAAAACGGGGCCCTGCGCCCCGTTTTTCCACCCTTTTTTTATCCCGTGCCCTTTGTGACAACATCAGCCTGATGCAGGAATAAAATGACTAAAGACATTCACCAGCACCGTATCCTTATCCTCGACTTCGGTTCCCAGTACACCCAGCTGATCGCCCGCCGCGTGCGCGAAATCGGCGTCTACTGCGAACTGTGGGCCTGGGACGTAACCGAAGAGCAGATCCGCGAATTTAATCCGAGCGGCATCATCCTCTCCGGCGGCCCCGAGTCCGTGACCGAAGCAGGCAGCCCGCGCGCCCCCGAGTATGTGTTCAACGCCGGTGTCCCTGTGTTCGGTATCTGCTACGGCATGCAGACCATGGCCGAGCAGCTGGGTGGCAAGGTGCAATCCTCTACCGAGCGTGAATTCGGTTACGCCAAGGTGGAAGTGCTGGGCGAAGCTGGCAAGAGCAGCGCCCTCTTGCGCAATATCGAAGATGCCATCGCCGACAACGGCAATGCCCTGCTGGATGTCTGGATGAGCCACGGTGACAAGGTCACCACCATTCCGGCCGACTTCACCACCATCGCCCAGACCCCGACCTGCCCCCACGCGGCCATGGCCAATGAAGCCAAGCGCTTCTACGGCGTGCAGTTCCACCCGGAAGTGACCCACACCCGTCAGGGTGCCCGCATGCTGGAGCACTTCGTCAAAGACATCTGCGGCTGCGAATGCCTCTGGACCCCGGCCACCATCATCGACGACGCCGTTGCCCGCATCCGCGAGCAGGTGGGTGACGATGAAGTGATCCTCGGCCTCTCCGGCGGTGTCGACTCCTCCGTGGTTGCCATGCTGGTGCACCGCGCCATCGGCGATCGCCTGACCTGCGTCTTCGTCGACAACGGTCTGCTGCGTCTGAACGAAGGCGAGCAGGTGATGGAGATGTTTGGTGACCACTTTGGTCTGAACATCATCAAGGTTGAAGCCGAAGATCGCTTCCTCTCTGCCCTGGCCGGTGTTGACGAGCCGGAAGCCAAGCGCAAGATCATCGGCCGCGTCTTCGTTGAAGTGTTTGATGATGAAGCGAAAAAGCTGAAAAACGCCAAGTGGCTGGCGCAAGGCACCATCTATCCGGACGTTATCGAATCCGCTGCCAGCAAGACCGGCAAGGCCCACGTCATCAAGTCTCACCACAACGTCGGCGGCCTGCCGGAAGAGATGAAGATGGGTCTGGTCGAGCCGCTGCGCGAGCTGTTCAAAGACGAAGTGCGCCGCGTTGGTCTGGAGCTGGGTCTGCCTTACGACATGCTCTACCGTCACCCGTTCCCGGGCCCGGGTCTGGGCGTGCGCGTCCTTGGCGAAGTGAAGAAAGAGTACTGCGATATTCTGCGCCGCGCCGATGCGGTCTTTATCGAAGAGCTGCGCAAAGCCGACCTCTACAACCAGGTCAGCCAGGCGTTCGCCGTCTTCCTGCCGGTGCGCTCCGTTGGCGTGATGGGCGATGGTCGCAAATATGACTGGGTCATTGCGCTTCGCGCCGTCGAGACCATCGACTTTATGACCGCCCACTGGGCTCACCTGCCGTACGACTTCCTCGGTCACGTATCGAACCGCATCATCAACGAGATCAATGGTATCTCCCGCGTGGTGTACGACGTATCCGGCAAGCCGCCCGCAACCATCGAATGGGAATAAGCGGCTCGCGCCCTTCTGCCCTTCGAGCATAAAAATGCAAAAAGACGCCCTTGAGGCGTCTTTTCTTTTCTCAATCGTTTGCGCAGCACATCTTCTTTTTTCGAGCAGCTTTTTCGCCACCTTGCCCCTGTCATATGTGACAGGGGCATTTTTGCCATCCCGCACTAGGCTCTCTCATGCCAATTGAGCCCGCTGTCAACAGCGGCTCGTGGCTGGGGGGAGGGCTGATCCAGTTGCAGATAGCTGCGCAAATTTGCCCATCGTCATCGCGCCAACCGGCAGTGATGACACCCCGGTGGAGACCGGAAACCACTTGAATCAACGGGGCGCAGCCCGAACGGCCAAACGAGTCGGGATCATAGAGCACGGAGAGTTTGATATGTCAGAACAAGCAGTGTTGGTGGGTGGATGGACCGCATATCACAAGCTGACCGCCGAGGATCAGGCGGTATTTGATCAGGCGCTGAAAGGATTTGTCGGGGTGCAGTACGTACCCTTTGAAGTCTCCACCCAGGTGGTGGCTGGCACCAACTACCGCTTCAAGTGCAAGAGCACTGTGCCGCTTGCCAAACCGATCCATGGTGAAGCCGTGGTGCAGATCTTCAAATCACTGGACGGGGATGCCCATATCACCTCCATTACCCCGATCTGATTGGGTTGCGGAGCAAGACGGGGAGGGTAATAGCATCCAAACTGTTTGCTCCTAATCCTGAAAATATGAAAGACGCCTTAGGGCGTCTTTTCTTTATCTACGATCCCGCACCTCTGGTATACGGTCAGCATTGTTACTTATTGATTAATTTGTTGATCTTGCTCAGGAAACTATCATCATCCGCTTTTGCTTATCTGCCTTGCTCGCTAGGATAGTCGTATAGAGTGGTCTCTTTGGCGCCATCTATGAGCCAAGCCAAGTACATTGCGTGGGTTAAAAGCAGCCAAACTAGGGGTTGTCGTGCGGTAGTGTTGCTGTTATTGGGGTACGCCGCGAGTATGTTGAACGCCAGTGGGGACCGCAGTGGATGGAAGCGAATGCGGCCAGATGTCAGTGACAGTTTGGTAATATTATGATTTAAAATGAATTTTTGAGGTAGTTATGAAGATGAAGCGGAGTTATACGGCAGATACTGTTGTTGAATTAGTACCGCCTTCCATCTAATCACTGTTATACGCTCTTTCAATATTACTAATATCAATTTTCAATATAGGGACTTTTGAAACCTAATGAGATTTTTTGAACTTGAACCTTCTGATATTTCAAATCTCAATGATGCTGATCTAAGAGAATTGGTCGCTAGGTTGTGTGAAGCGGAATTGATTCGCCAAGAAATTCAGACATCTTGTGTTCTGTGGGGTGGAGCGCAAGAGGCTGCTGACGGTGGTCTCGATGTTCGAGTTGTCGATGCTATCCCTTTATTAAAGCCAGGCTTTGTAAGTCGTGAAAATACTGGTTTTCAAGTAAAGAAAAACAGTATGAGTAAAGCGGCCTGCAAAAATGAAATGCTTGATAAAGGAACGATAAAAACGGTTATAGGGGACCTCTTAGAAAAAAAAGGCGCTTATATAATTGTTAGTGGCAAAGATGATTGTTCTGACAAAATGCTATCAGAACGTCTTATGGGAATGAAATCTGCGCTCGAAGGCTTACCAGATAGCGAAGATCTTCTCCTTGACTTTTATGGTAGGGATCGGCTCAGCGCATGGTTGAGACAATTTCCTGAGGTTGCCTTGTGGGTTCGCTCTAGACTAGGCAAGCCATTATCCGGATGGCGACCGTTTGGGAGATGGACTTCCACCCCTGTCGATAAAGATGATGAGTTTTTGCTCGACGAACACCCTTGCGTCATCGATATGAATTCACATCATAAGAAGCCTATAGCCATTTTGGATGGAATCAGGCTTGTGCGTGAAAGATTACAAAGATCTGGCTCGGTGGTACGAATAACTGGCCTGTCAGGAGTCGGAAAAACACGCTTTGCTCAGGCACTTTTTGAAAGTGATGTATGCGATAACTCTCTGCCGAGAGCGAATGTAATATATGCAGATCTTGGTGATGACTTAACTCCAACAGCATCTGAGCTTGTCTCGTACTTGATAGCTAATGATTTTTCAAGTTATTTGGTGTTGGATAACTGCCCACCGGATGTTCATAGAAAACTGCAAAAGCAGGTTTCGTCAAATCAAGCAAAGTTGAGTCTTCTTACTATCGAATATGATATTTCGGATGACCGCCCAGAAGAAACAGAAGTAATACACATCGAACCATCAAGCGAGGAGACTGTCTCTAAACTTATTCAAAAGAGGTTTCCGTCTCTAGGGCGTGTTAATGCCGATAAAGTTGCAGAGTTTTCCGGAGGGAATGCACGTGTTGCGATCGCATTGGCGAGTCGAGTGGGTGCAGATGAGACCTTGGCAAATTTTACTGATGAAGACTTGTTCCAGAGGCTCTTCAATCAAAGAAAAGGGACAACCGAAAGTTTGCTTGAAAGCGCAGAGGTTCTATCCCTGGTTTATTCGTTCAATGTTTCCCCGAATGAGTTTAATGATGAATTGAGCGCTCTTTCTAGAATTGGCGGATTTGAACGTGACAGGTTGAATCGCAATCATGCAGAGCTATTGCGGAGGCAGTTATCGCAAAAGCGGGGAAACTGGCGAGCAGTGCTCCCGCATGCTGTAGCTAACCGTCTCGCACGGCGAGCTCTTCAGAACATCGATCCTGATAAAATTAATGCTGAGTTGTTAAAGGCTGAAAATTTTCGTTTGTTCAAGTCATGCGCTCATCGACTAGGATATATGCATGACTTTGAAGCTGCTAGAAATCTCGCTCATACGTGGATGAAGGTTGATGGGCCATTTCACAACATTGCACAGTGCAATGCTGACCTGCTTACGGCATTAACTCATATCGCGCCAGTGTTTCCAGATGTAGTTTTAACTGCTATAGAGAATGCCTCGGAAGTTCAAGATTTCTGCTCACGAAACAATCAAAACTTTTCTACGTTCGTTCGGTTACTTAGGAAAATAGCATATGACGACCAGTACTTCGACCGTGCTGCTGGACTAATTCTACGTTTTGCGGAAACAGAAAAAGCTGGCGAGAACAACAATAGTATCGCTAATCAATTGGCGAGCCTCTTTTCATTATACCTCTCTGGGACACAGGCTACTCCAGCGCGAAGACATTCTTTTGTGAATAGAATGCTAAATTCTGGCTGCTTGAGGTACCTTGAGATTGCGCAGGAAATTCTTCGGTCTGCGTTTGAGGCTTCTCATTGGAGCTCATTTGGAGAGTTTGATTTTGGCGCTCGCAGCAGGGACTTTGGGTGGGAGCCTACAACGAATAAAGAGAAATTAGACTGGTACGTAGGTTATATTGAGTTGTTAGTGCCGTTTTTAGACTCGGAAAATGAACCCATTTGTAATTGGGCAAAGGCAATACTAGCAAACCATTTTGTAGGACTATGGAGCTATGCTGGCTGCTTTGACATTCTCGAAAACATAGTTCGCAAATATGGCGCTGGCGGTAAATGGCCAGATATGTGGATGGCCATTAAGCGGACAATCCATTACAACGGGAAAGAACACACACCTGAACTATTCAAAAGGATTGAAGCGCTTGAGCATTTAACCGCACCAGCTGACCCCTATTTCGAAATCGAGGCATACGCTCTGACTAGCACATGGGAGCACGTAGAAATTAGAGGTGGGGATTATACTGAAAATTCTGAAAAAATTCGTCAGAAGATAGAAAAACTTGGTGAGCTTGCGTCATCTGAACCTGATTACCTTGAAAGATTGGCGCCAAGGTTATGGGAAAAACATATTGATGCGCTTTGGTCATTCGGCAAAGGGTTGGCCAAAGGTTCATCAGACCAAGCTTTAACGTTTGATACGCTTGTCCGTCTGATGCAAAAGCAAGAGCTAGAAGTGGTACAACCTATCCTCTTTCGCGGTTTTATTGCTGGCGTTCATGCCGGTGATCCTGGCTTGTCTCGGAAGCTCCTAGAGTCTGTATTAAATGTGCCGGAGCTTAAGCAGTATTTTGTTGATATTTTGTCTGCAACGCCGATAGCCCCTTGGGGTACAAAAAAGCTTATTGAGCTGGCGAAATCTGGTGAACTAGATGCATGGAGGTTTCAACAGATAAGTTACGGTCGAGTTCATGAATCCATTTCTGATGATGATTTATCAGAATTACTTGCTGCACTTAATGATTTAGCTGATGGGATATTTTCAACCATTCAAATTTTGAGCATGCGATTCTTTACTGAAAAGGTGAGCAACTACAGTCCTAGCGATGACCTACGATCCGTTGGAAGGCTGGCTATTTTGAAACTGTTATCAATGCACAGGGATGAGATTAACAGGCGACAGCTGCATGGAATTGACCGTGTTATTGAAGTGTGTTTATCAGGCTCAGCACCGGAGAATGATATTCGCGATATTATCAACTTGCTTTGCGATGGCGTTGAGACGCATCGCTTATATGGCTTCGAATTAGAGACTGTCATAGCCTATCTGGTGAAAAATCATCCTGAACTTGTATTGGATAGAGTGTTGATAGATAGTGAGAATAGCGAACGACTTATTTATTTGCTTTTCAAGGATAGGGTTAATAGCAGTAGCTCGCCATTAAACTTAACGCCTATAGAGCGCGTGCTGAGTTGGTGTAATGGAAATCAAGATAGGATACATAAAGTAGCAAGTGCCGTTTCGGCATACACATCCTTGGACAAGGAATCACAACCACTAGACAATCCAAAGAAAGTAATTCTCAGTCATCACATTACATCACTTTTAGATGCCGCAGAGAATAAAGTCGCGATAGTTGAAACTATTTTTTCCAGGTCTTTTCCCTGTGGGTGGTCAGGATCACTTGCCGATATTCTTGAAGTTCGTTCGGAGGCATTCTCAGAGCTATTAACTCATATGACACCTGAGGTACGAGAGGTAGCTAAGACCAAGCTTTCCCTTCTAAATCGGGCTATCAGAGAGAATAGGGAGAGTGAGGCCGAGGAGTACAACCGGCGGGAGCAAAGATTTGAGTAGTTATTTTTCCTCTTGTCGGGGGGGGGGATAACAAAGCTCTGCTGTCGGAAAATTTTTACGCAGTGCTCCAAAATTACCGCAGAGCATGGCGTGAGAGACACCTGTGATGGGCTGTACCGTTGGGTGCAATGAAATTGCACCTCTACTTTTGTTCCTAATACACTGCACACACGCCGCTCTGAAAACGGTGCAATGCGCTGTGCTTATTGCACCCTACGTCTCTTCGTCAATTCGCTGGGGTGGTGTTGCTAAGCGCCATGCCCCGCCAAAGCAACAAAAGGGGCGATCTGCGCCCCAATTCTGCTCATGCCCCCGTTTTATATCGCCGCCCGCTTGTCTGGCGCTGCCTGATTATCTGCTGACTCACTACCAAGATTCCTGTTCTCCTCATTAGGCCGAGCAGAATAAAGGCCACCTTCACTCATACCTCGCCGCTTCCCAGGCGTGGATCGCCTGTTTACGGGTCTCGCCCCAGTGATAGCCGCCGAGTTTGCCGTTTTGCTGGATGACCCGGTGGCAGGGGATCATCAAGGCGACGGGGTTGGCGCCCACCGCCAGCCCCACGGCGCGGGCGGCTTTGGGATTGCCGACGGCGCTTGCCACCTGGGCGTAGCTCACCACCTTGGCGGGCGGGATCTGCAGCAGCGCCCGCCAGACGCTGATCTGAAAGTTGGTGCCGCTCACGTACAAGGAGATGGGGCGATCCGGTGCCTTGCTGCCATCGAACATGGTGTTGATGACCCCTTGGGTGCGTGATGGCGCCTCCCTAAGCTCTGCCTCGGGCCAGTTATGGGCGAGGGCGGCCAGCGGCACCTCTGGGGCCTTGTCATCGAGAAACGAGAAGTTGCACACCCCCCGTGGTGTCAGGGCGACGAATGCCTGACCGAAGGGGGTGTCATGCACCCCGTGATCGATAACCAGCCCGGCCCCGCGCTGCTTGTACTCGCCCGGCGTCACCGCTTCGAGCTGCACGAAGTGATCGTAGAGCCGCGAGCCGCTGCTAAGGCCCAGGGTATCGGCCACCTCAAGCAGCGGGCGCGACTCCTGCAACAGCGCCTTGGCCCGCTCCAGGGTCAGCACCTGCAGATAGCGTTTGGGCGTCACTCCGGCCCAGCGGCTGAACAGCCGCTGGAAGTGAAAGGGACTTAAGTGCACGTGCGCCGCTATCTCGTCCAGAGTGGGCTGGCGCTCCACCTGACTTGCGATAAAACGGATAGCATCGGCGATGCGGGCGTAATCAGACATAAGGCGCTCTCACGATAAGGTTGCGGTCGCAGGGTGTGGGGGGCGACAAGGTCATGTGCGACAAATTGATACCCCACCATCGGCCAGCAGCGCAATGCCGGTGGTAAAGCTGGATGCATCGGACGCGAGATAAAGGGCCGAACGGGCGATCTCCTCCGGTTGGGCCAGCCGTTTGAGGGCATGCATATTCTGCACAAAGGCGAGGCTCTCTGGCGTATTGGCAAAAGCCCGCCCCATGGGTGTGTCGGTACCCCCCGGCAGCAGGGCGTTGACCCGCACCCCTTGTGCCCCATACTCGGCAGCCAGCACCCGGGTCAGGCCAATGAGGCCCGCCTTGCTCGCCGCATAGGCCGCCATGCCGGGCAGCCCTAGGGTGTGGCCGACGAAGGTAGAGGTAAAAATAAGCGAGCCGCCGCCACGCGCCAGCATGGCGGGGATCTGGTACTTGGCTCCCACAAAGGCGCTGGTGAGGTTGGTATCCAGCGTTTCCTGCCACTGCGTCAGCTCAAGCTCCTCTACGCTGCCCGGCGTGCCTGTGGTACCTGCGTTGTTGAAGGCGATATCGAGCCCGCCGAAACGGGTTAACGCGAGATCAACAAGAGCGCGGGCGTAAGTCTCGCTTTTCACATCTCCCGCCAGACTCACCGCCTGGCCCCCCTCATGGCGGATCTCATCCACCAGCAGATCCAGCTCGGGCTGGCGGCGGGCGCCGATGACGACGCTGGCCCCTTCGCGGGCAAACAGGATGGCGCTGGCGCGGCCGATGCCGGAGCTGGCGCCGGTGATGATGGCGACCTTGTTGGACAGTAATGACATGGCAGTTCCCTCGCAGGTGTGTTGTGCGCCAAATCAGTGGGGCACAGGGTTGGCTGTGGGTTGGAACCCCAATAGGTTCCAACCGACTTGGGTTTGGCCCCCACTATGGCAACCACTCCTCGCTGGAACGACCCGAATCTTGCTCTCTTTCTCTCTAACTTGTTTTGCTACATGTCGATACAGGCCTTCGTGGCAACAAAAGGGGCGAACTGCGCCCCGAATTCTTTATAATGCCCCCCTTTAAAACCGCCGGACCCAGGTTCGGCGCGCTGATGGCTGGCTACACCATCAGACAGATCATCAGGATTGAGAAACGGTTATGCATACTCTGGAACAGCTGCGCGCAGGTGAACTGTGCGGTGCCCGCCATCTGAAACTATCTGAAAACCTGACGGAGTTCCCCCTCGAGATTTTGAGCCTGAAAGAGACGCTGGAGGTGCTGGATCTCACCGGCAACCAGCTGAGCGCGCTCCCTGACGAGCTGGCCGGGTTTGGCAAACTGCGCATCATCTTCTGCTCCGAGAACCGCTTTACCGAGCTGCCCGAGGTGCTGGGGCGCTGTCCGGCGCTCACCATGGTGGGCTTTAAGGCCAACCAGATCGTCACAGTTTCGGCCAAGGCGCTGCCTGCGGGGTTGCGCTGGCTGATCCTGACCGATAACGCAATTGAGCACCTGCCCGATGAGCTGGGCCAGTGCGATGCCCTGCAAAAGCTGATGCTGGCGGGCAACCGCTTGCGCGAGCTGCCGGCCAGCCTTGCCAACTGCCGTAATCTGGAGTTGTTGCGTATCGCTGCCAACCGCATCGAACGCTTCCCCGAGTGGCTGCTCTCGCTGCCGCGCCTTTCCTGGCTTGCCTACTCCGGCAACCCCTTTAGCGAAGGGGCGGAGGCGCGCGCCATCGATGATGCCCATGTCACGCCTCTTGCCTGGGAGACGCTGGCGCTGGGCGAGCTGCTGGGGCAGGGAGCATCTGGCGTTATCCATCGCGCCACCCTTGTGGGTAATCCTGCTGATGAAGTGACTCAGGCGAGCGGCAGAGGTGATGGCAGTCAGGTGGCGGTCAAGCTGTTCAAGGGGGCGGTGACCAGCGACGGGTTGCCCCGCTGCGAGATGGCGGCGTCGCTGGCGGCGGGCACTCATCCCAACCTTATCAAGGTGATAGGCAAGGTGGCGGATCACCCCTCCGGCATTCCGGCGCTGGTGATGGAGCTGATCGACCCGGCCTTTGCCAATCTGGCCGGGCCGCCGAGCCTGGACTCCTGCACCCGGGATGTCTATCCCGAGGGGCTGCATCTGAGTGTGCCGGATGTGCTGGCGATGGCCCACGGCATCGCCTCGGTGGCGGGCCATCTGCACCGCGCGGGCATCATGCACGGGGACCTCTACGGCCACAATATTCTGTTTTCCCGTGGGTCTGACGCGCCGGCTCGCGCCCTGCTGGGGGATTTTGGTGCCGCTTCCTTGTATGAGCGCAGCAACCGCGAGCGGGCCGTGGGCCTTGAGCGTTTGGAAGTGCGCGCCTTTGGTTGTCTGCTGGAGGAGCTGTTGGCCCATTGCGATACGCAAGACTCACCGCTCGATGGGTTGCATCAACTCAAAGCGGCCTGCCTCTCGGAACTCCCCGCCGATCGTCCCGATTTTGCTTATATCGAGCGTCAGCTGGCGGCTGCTCGTGCCACGCTGTCGTGATTTTTCTGGCGTTGGCAGGCACGTTTTGGCCTGCTAGCGTCATTCCCTTTATTCATTCATCGCCATACACCCATGACGTTTTTGCATGGGTTGGTATACCTCTGCCCGTCATAAGCACAGCCAATTGCGAATATTGCGACAGCGAGGCGCAGAGCAAGGGAAGGTTCTGTCATTCGCCCGATAACACGCAGAGGCTGCGCGGCAAAAAGGGGAGGGCAGAGGGTTGCGCGGTGCCGGTTAAGTTGTGATATTGAGGCATCTTTAGTACAGAAGGGTAATAACGATGGAAGCTGCGTTTTGGCATCAGCGTTGGGAAGAGAACCGGATTGGCTTTCATCAGGCGGACTTCAACCACTGGCTGCAATCCTGGTGGTCGGCCCAGCAAGCGGACGAGCCGGTGCTGGTTCCCCTGTGCGGCAAGTCCCGCGACATGCTCTGGCTGAGCGCTCAGGGCCATCCGGTCGACGGTTTCGAGTTATCCAGCCTTGCCGTCAGCCAGTTCTTCAGTGAAAACCAGCTTGCCTCCACCGTGAGCGAAGTGGGCCCTTATCAGTGCCATCAAGTGGACAGCCTGCGCATCTTTCAGGGGGATTTTTTTGCCGCTCCCGAGTTGGGTCGCCGTTACCGACTGGTCTATGACCGTGCGGCGCTGATCGCCCTGCCGACCGCGATGCGCCGCCAGTATGCAGCCCTGATCAGTTCGCTGGTCGAGACTGGTGGCCAGATCCTGCTGGTGACCCTCGAATATCAGCCTGAACAGCAGAGTCAGCCCCCCTTCTCGGTGGGTGAGATGGAGGTGCGAGCCCTGTTCGAGCGCGATTTTCGTATCGAGGTGCTGGGGCGCGCCGCCGAGGTGGATCACCCACGGGTGCTGTCGGGTCAGCTCTCCTACTTCGATGAGGTGGCCTACCGGCTGGTTCGCCGGGGTTAACGGGCAGCTAACGGGCGGCCAAAGGGTGATCTGCGCCGACAAATCGTCGGGCTGTGCGCTCTTCGCTACCTCCTTTGACGTAGATCAACGTGACTGACGGGGGGAGTGCCTAATATGAGGCTGTTTCTCAATCACTGTTGGCATTGCAAAGCGAGTATCGGGTCTTTCCCGCTTGCTGATCAGCAACTCAGTGTCTGATTTTCACGCTCATGTTCACTTTTGGCGGCTCTGGTCGCAATTGTTATGGTTTTTCCAGCCGACCCTGATGGGTCGGCTTTTTATTGCCTGCGATTTACCGTGGGCAGGAAAAACGGGGGATGTCGAGGCCTGATCAGGCCTCGAAGGTGGCGGCATTGAGCCGAAATGCCCGTGGATCGTCGATAAACTGGCCGGTGATCCGCTCGTCATGTTCGTGCCCCTGACCATAGCTGCAGAGGATCAGTCGATCGGAGGTGCGCGAGCGCAGCTGGGTGATAAAGCGCACCAGATCGGCGCGACTCAACTTGCCTACCTCGTCGCAGACCCGTTCCCGCTGATCGAACCCCAGATCCTTGTTGCCGATGCTGACCCACAGCCGCTGGCCGCGACTGCGCAGGTTGGCATCCCGCTCGCTCAGCTGGGCTTGCAGCCCCGCCTTGCTCTCCTGCCACTGCTGCTCGGTAAATTCGAGCATGGCGAGCGGGAAGAGGTCGATAAACTCCTCCACTGCATCGAGCAGGATCTGCGGCCCCGCCACCGGCGACTGGATATAGAAGATCAGCCCCGGGTGGCGATTGAGAGGCAGGTTGCCAGCACCCACCACATACCCCAGTTGCTGGCGGGTGCGCAGTTCATGGAAGAAGGTGGAGGACATGATGTGGTTCGCCAGAGTGAAGCAGGCGAGATCCCGCGCCCGGGTGGTACGGGACTGGTAGTAGACCAGCAGTGCTGAGTCTTCGTGATCGCAACCCTGTTCGCGAATAAGGGTGCCCCTGTCCTGAATGGAGATGAGCGGACGACGGGTCTCGCCGCTCGGCTTGCTGCTGGTGCCATTGATATCGCTCAGGTGACGCTCCATCAGGGCGGCCAGCTCCAGCGCTTCGGCGGCAGTCCAGTCGCCATGCACCAGTGCCTCGACATGCACCTCGCCAAACAGCTGGGCCACGAAGCCGGGCATCTCCTCCAGCTCGACGGTGCGCAGGTGGCGCAGCAACTGCTCGAACGGCGGGTTGTTCGGTTGCAGCAAACTGGTGAGCTGGTTAAAGAGCTGGGAAATGGGGCGCGCCTTGGACTGGTTATCCCAGTTGCGAATGAGCTGCTCCTTGATCTCGGCGAAGCGACCCGGATCCGGATACCCCAGGGTGCGGTTGCCGAGGATCATGTCGAGCAACAGCGGCTGCTTGTCGGCAAAGCCGCTCAGGTTGATGGTAAAGCCCCCCTGATGGGCATAGATCTGATAGCCCAGCCCCGCCAGCTCCGCCGGATAGGTGAGGGCGTTGAGGTGGTCGGCCAACAGCTCCACGGCGAGGCGCGCCATGGCTATATTGCGCGGATTTTTGACCGCATGTTCGCTGTCGATGGAGATATAGAGATTGCCCTTGGGCACGCTGAACAGGTGCTCATGGAGGTGCCAGAGGCGAAAACCGGGGCGATCGATAAGGCAGGCGGGCATGTCGGCGGCAAGCTCGGGCGTGCGCGGATCGAGCCTACTGCTGATAAAGGGGTTGGGTTTGGGCAGCGCCAGCGCCGGCGCCGGCTCGCTCTGTTGCCAGCGAATTTTCTCGGCCTCGGTAATGGTCGCCACGCTATAGGGGGTCTGATACCAGCGGGCCAGCCGATCGGTCGCCACTTCCGGCGCAGTGATGGTGATTCGCAGGTTGTGCGGGGTGAGTTTGGCGAGGAAGCGGCGGATCAGCCCCTCGTCATATTCGCGCATCATGTAGTCGCCGTAGAGCAGATCCTCTGGTTTGTAGCTAAAGAGGTTGAGCACCAGCCCCGACACCGTATCGAGGGGGCGGCCGCGCTCCTGAAAGCGAAACGCCGATTCGAGCACGGTCCGTTTTTCGTCATAGCGCCAGCTCTGCAGCCCTTCGCGGCCAATCAGTTTCAGATAGCCAAACAGGGCGGCGAGGATGTCGTCCACATGTTCAAGGCCCAGAGGAGTGAGGCCAAAGTTGACGCCAAAATCCTTGAAGTTGGCGCCGCTGATGCCACCGCCCGCCGAGAGCTGATTGACCCAGCCTCTCGCCTTGAGCAGGGAGAGCAGGCTGCCATCCCCCTCATAACCAATCAGATGGCTCAGGAAGGTGAGGGGCTTTTTGTCGTAAAACTCGTCCACATTGGGCAAGGGGAAGCTGAGCGACAGCTTGCGGGTCTCCTTGACCGGATTGATGTGGATACGCACGCCGAGATCGTCGAGCCGGTAGAGTGGCATGGTGAGGGTCGGGGTTCCCAAATTGCGATTCAAAATGGGAGCAAAGTAGCGACAGCACCACTGCAACTGGATATCGATGGATTCCGGCGAGATCATCACCAACGCCATGCGATCCGCGCTGTAGTGGCTTTCGTAAAAACGGATAAGGTCGGAGCGCAGATCCCGCCCCGGCAGATCGGCCAGGGTATCGAGGTTGCCCACCGAGAACTTGGAGAAGGGGTGCGCCGGGTTGACCGTCTCTTTATGCACCTGATAGCTGCGGCGCATGTCGTCCTGCAGCTTGAGGCGATACTCGGAGTCGACCGCGTTGCGCTCCTTGTCCACCCACTCCGGATCAAAGGTGGGGCAGATAAAGAACTGGGAGAAGCGATCCAGCCCCGCTTCGAAGAAGCCGTTGTCGATCTCGAAGAAGAAGTTGGTGAACTCGGTGCCGGTCCAGGCGTTGTTGCTGCCGCCATGACGGCTCATAAATTGCTGGTACTCACCAGGCTTGGGGTAGGTGCAGGTGCCGAGAAACAGCATGTGCTCGAGAAAATGGGCCATTCCCTGCCGGTCGGCGGGGTCGTCAAAATGGCCGGTATTGACCGCCAGTGAGGCGGCGGATTTGTCGGTGTCGGGATCACAAATCAACAAGACCCTGAGCCGGTTGGCCAGCTCCAGAAAATGGTATTGCCGATGGTCATTGGGACTGGCATATGGGCTCATTGGCGTGTGACTCACGTTGGATTTATTTGAATTTAAACATGATTATCGACCCCGCTATCCCGTCAGGCAAACCCTTTTCTGAGAGGTAGCGCAATTGTTTCCACACCCGTGGCGGGGTAAGATCCCCCGGCTATCAAAACAGGCCCGTTGGGCGAGGTTGTAATGAAGATCTATATCATGCGTCATGGCCAGGCTGGCATGAATGCGAAAACAGATGAACAGCGTCCATTGACCGAGCAGGGTATTGAAGAGTCTATCCAGATGGCCCGCTGGCTGGCGCCTCAGCTGATTGGCCCGCTGGATCGGGTGATCCACAGCAACTATCTGCGGGCACGCCAGACCTGGCAAGCCATATGCAGTGAATTACCTGACGCAGCAGCCGTTGAAGAGAGTGGCGACATTACCCCTTACGGTGATCCCGCTTTCGTGGCCAGCTACCTCACCACTTTGGCTGAACAACATGACCAGATCCTGATGGTCAGCCATCTGCCGCTGGTGGGTTATCTGGTGCAAAGCCTCTGCCCGGCAGCAGGAGCACCCATGTTCGCCACCTCGGGGATCGCTTGTATCGAGTGGCACGATGGCAAAGGAGCCTTGCTCTGGCTCGAAGGGCCGCATACAATAGGCTAAAAGTTAATAAAAAGTTATAGATTGAATTTTTTGGGAAGAGATGGGCGAGTTTTCCGGATTTTTATAAATATTTTACGGAATTAATTCGCAGAAGCTGCTGTCATACGGATACAACTGCAAGAGGTTGCAAACGATGAGAGTGTTCAAGAAGTACCTGCCACTGATGGTGGCAAAGCATGTCAAAACCTTCTTTAAAGGTCGGATTTACATCCATGGTCGGGGGCGGTTTGATTTCCAATCCGGTTTGTTGCTGATGCCGAATCCGGCGGATATTCCCCATCGCCAGACAGTCACCGAGGTCAACGAGCTGATCTCCAGACTGCACATGGATGCCGCGTGATGCGCTTCTGAACCTGTTTCTGCACTGATATGCCCGCACTTTTGCGGGCATATTTGTTTCTGGCTACTGGCGTTCACCATGTGGCTGTTCAGGCCCACACCTTTGTTTCTCTCCCATCGCCCCCTATACTGGCCCGCTGTTGTCTCTTCGGTCTGGATCCGCTCATGCCCCTTGCCTTTCTGTTTCCCTTCTCCTGCATTGCCATCTGGGCTGGCAATGGCATCGTCAGCAAACTGGCGGTTGGTGTGTTGTCCCCGGCGGCCTTGGCCTGGTCGCGCTGGGTGGTGGCTGCGTTGGTATTAAGCCCGTTTCTGGCCCGTCGGGTATGGCGTGCGCGTGCCCGCATTCGTGCCGGTTTTTGGCAGATCGCCATGCTGGCTTCGCTGGGCATGGTGCTCAACCAGACTTTTGGGTACTACGCGGCGCAAACTCTGGGAGCCACCGAGATGGGGTTGATGATGGGACTGACGCCGCTGCTGACCGTGCTGTTCAGCATCTGGCTGCTGCGTGAGCGGCCCACTTGGGGCGCCGTGCTGGGGGCGCTGCTTTCCATCCTTGGCTTGTCTATCTTGCTGGGGCAGGGGGATCCGACCCGGCTGTTTACCCAAGGCATTCATATCGGCTCTGTCTATATGCTGATTTCGGCCGGTACTTATGCCCTTTACAGCGTGCTGCTCAAGAAGTGGGATCTGGGGCTCGACAACTGGTCGCTGCTCTACGGTCAGGTGATCTGCAGTGTGGTGATCCTGACCCCCTTCTTTTTGCTGGTGGATGGCCAGTGGCCGGATGGGCGTGCCCTGTGGCTGATCCTCTATGCCGGTATCCCCACTTCGGCGCTCTCGCCCTGGCTCTGGATGCAGGGTATCGCCCTGCTCGGTGCCAACCGTACCGCCATCTTTATGAACCTGCTGCCGGTGATGACGGCTGGCCTTGCCATCACCCTGCTGGGTGAGCGGTTGACCAGCTATCACCTGATCGGGGGTGGGTTGACCCTGCTGGGGGTCTTGCTGGCACAGCTCTTGGTGCGTCCGGTGGTGATGGGGCGCCGTCGGGTAGTGCTGGCTCCTTGTCCCGAAGAGTAATCTTGCGTGAAGGTGTAAGTAGGCCCAATGGCCCGCTTGGCCGCCAATGAAAAGCGCCTGCAGCAATGCAGGCGCTTTTTTATGGTCACATCTTGCCGAGCCGGTTACTGGGCAACCAGATAGAGCTCCTTGCTGTAGACCACATCCTGCGGGTTAAGGTGGGGGTAGCCTTTCACGAAAGGCTTGAGCAACCTGGATTTGACCGAGAAATAGATGGGGGCGATGGGGGCATCCGCATCAATGAGCGCTTCTGCCTGTTGATACAGGGCATTGCGTTCAGCGGGATCCAGCGAGTCGTGGGCCTTGGCCAGCAGGGCGTCGTACTCCTTGTTGAACCACTTGCCGCTGTTGGCACTGCTGCTGGAGGTCATGATATCGAGGAAGGTGGAGGCGTCGTTATAATCCCCGTTCCAGCCATAGCGGCTAACGCCAAAATCCCCCTCGTTGAGTGCCGAGACCATGGTCTTCCACTCCATGTTGTTGAGGGTGGCAGTGACCCCCAGGTTGTGTTTCCACATGGAGGAGACGGCCAGCGCAATCTTTTTGTGGCTCTCGTTGGTGTTGTAGAGAATGTCCACGGTGAGTGGCTTGTCCGGACCATAACCCGCTTCGGCCAACAGGGCTTTGGCTTGCTTGATCCGCTCCTCTTTGCTCTGCAGCTGGCTGGCCGGTTTTTTCAATTCAAAACCGTCCACAATGGGGGGCGTGAAGCTATATGCGGCAATTTGTCCCTGCCCCAGGATCTTGTCGGTGATGGTCTCCCGGTCGATGGCGAGCGAGAGCGCCTTGCGTACTTTCGGGTCATCGAACGGTTTGCGCTGGGTATTGAAGACATAGTAATAGCTGGCCAGCGTGGGGACGCTGACCAGTTCTTCCGGGCTCTTGCTCTTGAGCTGCTTGTACTGCTCCAGCGGATAAGTGGTGTAGTGCAGTTCACCGGTGCGATAGCGGTTGTAGGCGGCGGTTTCGGAGACGATCTCCAGATAGATCACCTTGTTCAGGACGGTGTGCTGGTTGTTCCAGTAGTGGGTATTGCGCTCGGCACTCAGCCGCTCGTTGGGGGTCCACTCCTTGAGTACAAAGGCACCGTTGGAGACGATATTGCCCGGTTTGACCCAATCCTTTCCGAATTTTTCAATGGTGGCCTTGGGGGCCGGGAACGTGGTGTAGTGGGCCAGCGTCTTCAGGAAGAAGGGGACCGGATTTTTCAGGGTGACTTGCAGGGTGTGGTCATCGAGCGCTTTGATCCCGAGTTCTGACGGGCTCTTCTTGCCCTGTGTCACCTCCCTTGCATTGACCACTCCGGTCAACTCGATAAACCAGGCGTAGTTGGAGGCCGTCTTGGGATCGGCCGCCCGTTGCCAGCCGTAGACATAATCGGCGGCGGTGACCGGTTCACCGTTTGACCACTTGGCCTCGGGCCTCAGCTTGAAGGTGTAGACGGTACCTGTCTTGTCGACCTCGTAGCTGACGGCGCCTGCTGGTTTGATCTTGCCTGTATTATCCAGCTCATAGAGCCCTTCAAACAGATCGTTGACGATGGCACTACCGGCGGTCTCTTCTACCAGCTGGGGGTCGATGGTGGTGGGTTCGGTGCCGATATTGGTCACGTAGATTTGTTGGGCATCCGGCAGCAGCTTGGTACCGGCAGGCACCTGGGCAGCCCAGGCGGGAAGGGCAAACAGTCCGGCTACCATGCCGGCAATGAGAGTCTTGTTCATTGATAATCCTTGAGTTTTATTTGCTTCCAAAGCGAAATCAGTGTGCTGGATTGGCGATCGGATCTCAAGAGGCAATGGCTGAGGGAACGGCAGGCCCATCAGACTCCATTTTTAATGGCCCAAGGCCAGTCAGCTCATGGCTTGCAGCAGGTTATTGCCACGAATTAAGGGGCTGAAAGTTATCGATTGAAACCGAATAAAACGCGCCTTTTACCATAACGTGAAGCAAAATAGCCTATTTAATAGGCCGCTTAATTCGCTGCAAAAACAAAAAACAGACGTTACATTAGGTTACAAATCAAGGCCGCCGGTGATCGGCATTTTTTTTGCCGATGCCTGCAAACGTTTTCAATGCCAACGGATGCGATCTAAAGGAACAAAAATGCGAAACATGATCACCATGGGTGAGTTCATCGTCAAAAAGCAGGCGGATTATCCTACCGCGACCGGCGAGCTGACCTCGTTGCTCAGCTCGATCCGCCTTGCTGCCAAGGTGGTGAACCGGGAGATCAACAAGGCGGGACTGGCGGATATCATCGGTTCCATGGGCGCTGAAAACGTACAGGGCGAGGTGCAGCAGAAGCTGGATGTCTACGCCAACGAACGCTTCAAGGCGGCGCTGGAAGCGCGCGGCGAGGTGTGCGGCATGGCCTCGGAAGAGGAAGAGGACTTCGTGGCCTTTGACTCACCGCTCTCCAAAAACTCCAAGTATGTGGTGCTGATCGACCCGCTCGATGGCTCCTCCAATATCGACGTCAACGTCTCGGTCGGAACCATCTTCTCCATCTACCGCCGTTTGAGCCCGCAAGGTTCGCCGGTGACCCTGGAGGACTTCCTGCAACCGGGCAACCGTCAGGTCGCCGCCGGTTATGTGGTCTACGGCTCATCTACCATGCTGGTCTACACCACCGGCTTTGGCGTCAACGGTTTTACCTACGACCCCTCCATCGGTTGCTTCTGCCTCTCCCACGAGAACATCCGCATTCCGGAAGAGGGCAAGATCTACTCCATCAACGAGGGCAACTACATCAAGTTCCCGGACGGGGTGAAGAAGTACCTGAAATATTGTCAGGAGCGCGACGAAGCGACCCACAGACCCTACACCTCCCGCTATATCGGCTCCCTGGTCTCTGATTTCCATCGCAACCTGCTCAAGGGCGGCATCTACATCTATCCGTCCGGCACCAACTCGCCGAACGGCAAGCTGCGCCTGCTCTATGAGTGCAACCCGATGGCGTTTCTCGTGGAGCAGGCCGGTGGCAAGGCCTCCGACGGTTTTGGCCGCATCATGGATATCCAGCCCACTGCGCTGCACCAGCGTACCCCTTACTTTGTTGGCTCGACCAAGATGGTAGAGCGCGCCGAGGCCTTTATGCGCGAGTTCTCCGCCCATGAGGATCCAGCCAACCAGGGCTGATCGTCAGAGGTGTAGGTTGGTGCTGAGCGCAGCGAAGCCCAACATTTACCGATGCGATTCCCTCTCCCCCAGGGATAGGGCAGGGTGAGGGGAATGGTTTTCACTGCCCCCCCCTCATCCCCGACCCTTCTCCCACAAGGGGAGACGCTAGTCACCAGCCAACATAAACAAAACGGGAGCCAATGTGGCTCCCGTTTTAGTTGGCATTATCTCTCTGGCTCGCCGCCAGCGTTGCAGAGACTCACAGGCTGTTGTTGGCCAGATCAGCCAGCAAACCATCCACCAGTTTCAGGCGCATGGCGCGATCTTGGGTCGGCACCTGGAAGCGCAGCCGGGTCGGCCCGTCCATCTTGTAGACCCGTGGCTGGCTGGAGAGCAGTTTGACCAGATAGGCCGGATTGACCTTGGTCTCCTGAGTGAAGTCGAGATAGCCGCCGCGCTCGCTCATCTCCACCCGGCGAATGCCAAGGGCGGTGGCACGCTGACGGAAGGCTGCCAGCTCCAGCAGGGTTTTGGTCGCCTCTGGCAAGAGGCCAAAGCGGTCGATCAGCTCCACTTTGAGCTCGCGCAGCTCCTGCTCGTCCGCCGCACTGGCGATCCGCTTGTACATGGAGAGGCGCATATTGACGTCCGGAATATAGTCATCCGGCAGCAGTGCAGGCAGGCGCAGCTCCACCTCGGTGTGCTGGCTCATCAGCTGCTCCAGCGACGGCTCCTTGCCATTTTTCAGCGCCTCGACCGCCTGCTCCAGCATCTCCATGTAGAGGGTGAAGCCGACCGATTCGATCTGGCCGCTCTGATCGTCGCCGAGCAGTTCGCCCGCGCCACGGATCTCCAGATCGTGGGTCGCCAGCGCAAAACCGGCGCCGAGATCTTCGAGCGAGGCGATCGCCTCCAGCCGCTTGGCCGCATCCTTGGTCATCAGCTTGGGATGGGGGGTGAGCAGGTAGGCGTAGGCCTGATGGTGGGAGCGGCCAACCCGGCCCCGCAGCTGGTGCAACTGGGCCAGACCGAGATGATCCGCCCGATCCATGATGATGGTGTTGGCGCTCGGAACGTCGATACCGGTCTCGATAATGGTGGTGCAAACCAGCAGGTTGAAGCGCTGGTGGTAGAAGTCAGACATGATCCGCTCAAGGTCACGTTCGCGCATCTGGCCGTGGGCGATGCCGATGCGGGCCTCTGGCACCAGCTCCGCCAGGTCGGCGGCGCACTTCTCGATACTCTCCACGTCGTTGTGCAGGTAGTAGACCTGGCCGCCACGTTTGAGTTCACGCAGCACCGCCTCGCGTACCACCGCCGGTTCGTGCTGGCGTACGAAGGTCTTGATGGCGAGTCGCTTGGCGGGCGGGGTGGCGATGATGGAGAGATCCCGCATGCCGGACATCGCCATGTTGAGGGTGCGCGGAATAGGGGTGGCGGTGAGAGTGAGGATATCCACATTGGCCCTCAGAGCCTTGATCTTCTCCTTCTGGCGCACCCCGAATCTGTGCTCCTCATCGACGATGAGCAGTCCCAGATCCTTGAAGGTGAGTTCGGAGCCGAGCAGCTTGTGGGTGCCGATGATGATGTCCACTTTGCCTTCGGCCAATTCCTTCATCACAGCGCTCTGCTCCTTGGCGGAGCGGAAGCGGCTCAGCACCTCGACCCGCACCGGCCAGTTGGCGAAGCGGTCGCGGAAGTTGTCGTAGTGCTGTTGCGCCAGCAGGGTGGTGGGCACCAGCACGGCGACCTGTTTGCCGCCATGCACGGCCACAAATGCCGCCCGCATCGCCACTTCGGTCTTGCCGAAACCCACGTCGCCGCACACCAGTCGGTCCATGCTCTTGGCCTGACACATGTCCCCCAGCACCGCATTGATGGCGTTGAGCTGATCGTCGGTCTCCTCGAATGGGAAGCTTGCAGCAAATTGGCGATAGGCCTCTTTGTCGTGCTTGAAGGCAAAACCGGCGCGAGCGGCGCGATGAGCGTAGACATCCAGCAACTCGGCTGCCACGTCGCGCACCTTCTCCGCCGCCTTGCGTCGCGCCTTGCTCCAGGCCTCACCGCCGAGCTTGTGGCTGGGCGGGTTATCAGAGCCGGTGTAGCGGCTGATAAGGTGCAAACTGGTGACCGGCACGAACAGCTTGTCGCCGCCGGCATATTCGAGGGTCAAAAACTCGGTGGGCAGACCACCGGCGTCGATGGTTTCGAGCCCCAGATAGCGGCCGACCCCGTGATCCAGATGAACCACTGGCTGACCCTGGGTCAGCTCGCCCAGGTTTCTGATCACCGCATCGGAGCTTAAGTTTTTGCTCTTCTCCCGCGCCCGCTTGCTGCGCACCTTGCCGCCCAGCAGTTCAGTCTCGGTGATCAGCGCCAATGGATCCTGACCGGCCTCCTGCCACAGGAAGCCACGTTCAAGCGGTGCCACCAGCAGGCCGTGACGATCCTGGCTTGCCATAAAGGCGTCGAGGGAGGGGAACTCTTTGGGTTGCAGCGAGATACGCGCAAGCAGATCGCCGAGCACCTCCCGCCGTCCTTCGGACTCCACCGCAAACAGGGTGCGCCCGGCAAAACCTTGCAGGAACTGGTTGAGCGCCAGCAGGGGTTGTTCCTTGCTGTGATCGAGTTGCAGATCCGGCAGCGCCGAGATAGGCAGATCGTGCTGACCTGCATCGCCCGCAGTGGCGGCCTCTTGCAGCCGCACCGCACCATATTGGCCCAGAGAGGCAAAGAGCTGCTCCACCGGCAGATAGAGCTGGGCCGGGGGTAGCAGTGGGCGGGTGTTGTCCCAGCGTCTGTCTTCATAGCGCTGGCCAATGTCGTTCCAGAAGCGCTGGGCGGCGGGGTAGATATCCCCCACGGTGAGCAGCAGGGTCTCTTCCGGTAGGTAGTCAAACAGGCTGGCGGTCTGGTTGAAGAAGAGCGGCAGATAATACTCGATGCCGGCGGGCCAGCGCCCCTTGCTCACCTCCTGATAGACGGAACCCTCGGCCCGCGACAGCTCGAACTGCTCGCGGAACTGGCCGCGAAACAGTTCGATGGCTGCCTCGTCGGTGGGGTATTCCCGGGCGGGCAGCAGGCTGACCGTCACGACCGGTTCGCTGGAGCGCTGGGTTTCGGGATCGAACGGGCGGATGGAGTCCACTTCATCGTCGAAGAAGTCGATGCGATAGGGGCTGCTACTGCCCATGGGGAAGAGATCGAGCAGGGAGCCGCGGGCGGCAAATTCGCCATGTTCCAGCACCTGATCCACCGCCACGTAACCCGCCTCGGCCAGGCGGCCGCGCAGCTGTTGCAGGTTGAGGCGCTGACCGGCCTTCACCATCAGGCTGTATTTGTCGAGATAGACCCGAGGGGCGCAGCGCAACATCAGGGTGGAGATGGGGACAATCAATACCCCCTTGCTCATCTGCGGCAGCTTGTAGAGGGTCTCGAGCCGCTGGGAGATGATGTCCTGATGGGGAGAGAAGGTGTCGTAGGGCAGGGTCTCCCAATCGGGGAACAGCAATACGGGGGCGGACTGATCGGCTAGCTGCTTGTCTGCCAGCAAATAGTGCAGCTCCTGTTCAAGGCGCAGGGCGCTCGGGGTATCGGCGGTGATAAGCAGTACCGGCCCCTTGGCTTCATTGGTGAGACGGGCTGCAATCAGCGAGAGGCTGCTGCCGACCAGCTGGCCGAGCGTGATCTTTTGGCCCGCTTTGGCGGGCAAGGCGGGGAGTGTCATTGGCATGATTCGATTCTTTTAACGTTGACGTTATCTATCGCTGACGTTTGCTCTGGTTAGCGCTGACGTTCTTGGGCGCGCAGCTTGAGCTGCTTCGATTGCACGTGGAGGCTGGCACGAACCAGCAGTTCACGGTCATCTTCGCGGATCCGCACATAGTCGAGCTGCACATGGGTGCCATGTTCACCGCCGTCAAGCTGTTTGACCTGGCCATAGCAGTAGATGGCGGCCGCCTCTTCCCGCAGGAAGATCTTGAGACGCACGATCTGGTGCAGGTGCGGCGCATCCCCGTGACCATGATAGGGGTGCAGGTAGGTGAGCTGGCCAGCCCCGAAGCGCAGGGTGTGAAAGCGCTGCTCCGGATGGTCCTGCAGGGAGAGCACATAGCCCATGATCATGTCGATCTTGCGGGACTGCTGATTGACGATCTCGATCAGATCGTGCATCGACTCGTTCTGGTTGCGCAGCAGGCGAGTGGTCACCAGATCGATGGAGGTAATGGCCGAAGAGATCCGAAAGGGCTCCGGCAGCTCAGCGTCCAGCTCCTCCAGCGAGGGGAGATGGAAGTCGGCCGGCATGGGGATCACATTGACCGGCGTGGCATGAGTGACGCTGAAGAACTGTTCCTGCATGGAGGCTATCCCTTGTTGTCATGGACGGTTTCCCTTTATTATCCGGTATCTTATTTTGTTGGCAACGTACATATCCTTGAAGACCGGACTTTTTCAGCCCCTTTCGCTGGCCATCGGCCTGCGTTATGCAGGCTCGAAGCGCAGCAATCGCTTCGTCTCATTTATCTCCCTGTTCTCTACCTTTGGCATCGCCATCGGGGTCGCCGCCCTGATGGTGGTCATTTCGGTGATGAACGGTTTCGAAGGGCAGCTCAAAGGGCGCATCCTCGGGGTGATCCCCCATGTGGTGGTGACCAATCAGGCTGGCCGCATTGATGCCGACCCGCAAGGCTTGCCGGATCTGGCCAAATTACCCCATGTGGTCGCCTCGGCCCCCATGCTCGACAGCGAAGGGATGCTGCAAAGTCCCGGCCAGCTGACCGGGGTGAGTGTGCAGGGCATCGATCCTGCGAAGTGGCCCAAGGATGACATCCTGCACTCCCAGATGCTGGGGGGGCGCCTCGATACCCTGCAGGCCGGCCACTACCGCATCGTGCTGGGGCAGGGGGTTGCGCGTCGCCTCAATGTATCCATCGGCGATCAGGTTCGCCTGCTCCTGACCGAGGGGACCCGCTTCACTCCGTTTGGCCGGGTACCGGCCCAGCGCCTCTTTACCGTCTCCGGTATCTTCGGGGTCGGCGCCGATGTGGATAACCAGATTGCGCTGATCGCCCTGGGGGATGCCCAGCGGCTGCTGCGCCTGCCGACAGAAACCGTCGGTGGCATTCGCCTCTGGCTCGATGATCCCTTTGCGGCCGATGAGGTGATCAAGACACCGTTGCCGGATGGCTTGATATGGCAGGATTGGCGCCGCGAGCGGGGCGAGCTGTTCCAGGCGGTTGCCATGGAAAAACGGATGATGGGGTTGATGCTGGTGCTGATCATCGCCGTTGCGACCTTCAACATTCTCTCCGCGCTGGTGATGGTAGTAACGGACAAGGAGGGCGAAGTGGCCATCCTGCGCACCATGGGCATGAGTGAATCGGGGATCGTCAAAATCTTCATGGTGCTTGGCGCTTCCAGCGGGGTGATTGGTGCCCTGTTTGGCGGGCTGGCTGGCCTGGCGCTCTCCTTGGGTCTCAACCCCCTGCTCAATGCGGTGGGGCTCAACCTCTATATGGCGGCGGGCGGCAGTGGCCTGCCGGTCATCGTCGAGCCGGCTCAGGTCATCACCATTTTGCTGGGCGCCGTGCTGCTGAGTTTCAGTGCCACCCTCTATCCGGCGGCCCGCGCCGCACGGGTGAAACCGGCCGAGGCGCTGCGTTATGAGTAATGCCGTGAATAATACATCTTCTGTTGTTACCTCCGGTGCGAGTACCGGCGTTGTTACTGGTGCCTCTGTGGTCACTGGCGTAAGTGGAGCCCCTGTTATGAATGAATCCGTATCCCGTGAACCTCTGCTGCGCTGCCAGGCGCTCAACCATGTCTATAAAGAGGGGGAGCTGGAGACTCAGGTGCTCAAGGGGATCGATCTCTGTGTCGCACCCGGCGAAATGCTGGCGGTAGTGGGGAGCTCGGGCTCCGGCAAGACTACTCTGCTGCATCTGATGGGGGCGCTCGACAACCCCTCCAGCGGCGCCGTGCTGTTCAAGGGTGAGGATATCCATCATTGGGACAGCCGCACCCAGGCCCGTTTTCGCAACCGCGAGCTGGGCTTTGTCTACCAGTTCCACCACCTGCTCTCCGAGTTCAGTGCGCTGGAAAATGCCGCCATGCCGCTGCTGATCGCAGGTGAGTCGGTGGCGGTCGCTACCGAGAAGGCGACCCGGATGCTGGGACGGGTAGGGCTCTCCCATCGTCTCAACCACAGACCGTCCGAGCTCTCCGGTGGCGAACGTCAGCGGGTGGCGATCGCCCGGGCGCTGGTCAACGAACCTAGTCTGGTATTGGCGGACGAACCCACCGGCAATCTGGATCACGCCAGTGCCACCGCGGTGTATGAACTGCTGTGTGAACTGAATCGTGAACTGGGCACTGCGTTTGTGGTGGTGACTCACGACTTGAGCCTGGCGGCCAAGCTCCATCGCCGGGTGACCTTGGTGAGCGGCGTGATGGCGGAGGTTGCCTGATGTTCAAACCGCTGCCCCTCTTTCTGGGCCTGCGTTACAGCCGCTCCCGCCGTCGCAACGGGTTTATCGCCTTTATTTCTGCCTCTTCCCTGATCGGTATCGCCCTCGGGGTGATGGCGCTGATCCTGGGCCTCTCCGCCATGAACGGTTTCGAGCGGGAGCTTAAAGATCGGGTGCTCTCGGTCGTGCCGCAAGGTGAGCTGGACGCCGTCGAGCGGCCGCTGCCGGATTGGCCTCGTCTGCGTGACTACCTGCTGGCCCAGCCGGGCGTCGAGGCCGCTGCGCCGGTCATTCGCCTCAATGGCCTGCTGGAGCACGGCTCCGCCCTCAAGGGGGTGCAACTGCGCGCTGTATTGCCGGAGCTGGAAGCCAATTTGTCGGATGCGGGCAAATACATGACGGGCCGCGGCCTGCGTGAGCTGCAACCGGGTGAGCGTGGGGTGATCCTTGGCAAGACCATTGCCGACAAACTGGGAGTCAAGGTCGGGGACACTCTTGGCTTGTTGTTGCCACAAGGGGGTGATCAGACCGGGATCAAGAATCCCCGGCGCGAAGCCCTGACCGTGGTGGGGCTGCTGGAGATCGGCGGTCAGCTAGACGGTCTGCTCGGCTTTATGCATCTGGCTGATGCGCAAGCGATCACCGGTATGGGCAGCGATGTGGAGGGCTTTAGCCTGCGGGTGAGCGATGTGCTCAAGGCGCAATCCATCACGGTAGCCGCCGCACAGCAGTTCCCCCATCATGTTTACATCCGTAGCTGGATGAACAGCCAGGGCTACCTCTATCAGGACATCCAGATGGTGCGTACCGTCATGTATGTGGTGATGCTGATGGTGGTGGCCGTCGCCTGCTTCAATATCGTCTCCACTCTGGTGATGGCGGTGAACGAGAAGCGCAGCGAGATCGCCATCCTGAAGACCATGGGGGCGAGCCCCGGCCAGATCCGGCTTACCTTCGTCATTCAGGGCATGGTCAACGGCGTGGCCGGTGCGCTGCTTGGCGCCCTGCTGGGCGGGCTGCTTTCGAGCAAGCTGACCCAGATCCTGAGCGTTGTCGAAAAGCTCATCGGCCATCGCTTCCTCAATCCGGATATCTACTTTATCGACTTCTTGCCGACCGAGTTGCATATGCAGGACCTGCTCATCGTGACGGGCGCCGCCATCCTGATGAGTCTGGTGGCGACCCTCTATCCCGCCTGGCGGGCGAGCGGTCTGGTACCGTCCCGCGAGCTGGGTCACTGATGCGTTGCATCTAATGCGCAATAAAGAACGAAGGGCACCGCCGGTGCAAACCGGCGGGCCCTTCAGTTTTCTAGTCATGTAGACTGGCTTAGTGAGCGTTAAGCTCATCGAGCGGCAGGGAGAAGCTGGCCACGAAGGTGTCGATAAAGTAGCGCATCTCATCGCTCATCCGGGCTGCCAGCATGGCTTCAAGGCGCTTGCGAGCCGGTTCGAACTCCCGGTTGCCCGCGTTGATCTCCTCCAGACACTTGGTATAGGCGCAGAGGGTGTCGGCATCCTTGACCAGTCTGGCCAGCTCCTCATCCTGCATAGCCGAGTCGAGCAGCGGGCGAAAATCCTCCACCAGCTCCGGCGGCAGCATGCCAAGCAGACGCTGTTCGGCGGCCAGCTCTATCTTCTTGTACTCGCGGGCAATTTCGGGGTTGAAGTATTTGACCGGGGTGGGCAGATCGCCGGTCAGCACCTCACTGCTGTCGTGATAGAGGGCCATCACCGCGGCACGGTCGGCATTCACGCTGCCGCCAAACAGTCGGTTTTTGATAATGCCGAGGGCATGGGCCACCATGGCGACCTGCAGGCTGTGTTCGGCAATGTTTTCCGGCTGGATGTTGCGCATCAGGGGCCAGCGATAGATGAGTTTCATGCGGGCGAGATTGGCGAAAAAGTGGCTGGGTAACATGATGGCCTCAACAAAAGAGAATAGAAAAGGGCAGACCCTAGTCTGCCCTTTTTTTCGTTGCAGGGCAGCGTCTGCCCGCGCATTTCCCGCCGTTAGCGGATATAGCGGCCCGATTCCGCCTCCTGATTGGTCACGATCATCTGGCCAATGGGCGCCAGACTGATGAGTGCCAGCTTGAGGTGCTGGATACCAAACGGGATACCGATAATGGTCACGAAGCAGGCCAGTGCGGAAGCGATGTGGCCGATGGCCAGCCAGACACCGATCAGCACGAACCAGAGAATATTGCCAATCAGCCCCAGAGTGCCGGTGCCGATATCACTCTGGCCGGTCATGGTCTTGCGATTGACCGCCTGCTTGCCAAACGGGAAGAAGGTAAAGGTGCCGATCACGAAGCAGGCACGTCCCCAGGGGATGCCGACCAGCGAGATAAAGCAGACAAGACCGGCCAGCCACCAGGCTAGGCCCATAAAGATACCTCCCAGTACAAACCAGAGCAGATTGAACAAGAAGCGGAAAAAGGCCATGTGAGTGACTCCAGATCATCAATTTGGTTGTCACCATAACGAGGGAGGGGTAGGGACGCAATGGTTGATTGGCTCAATCGCCATTTGGCTGGTCAAATTGAGTCGCCGCCCGCAACGGTGGGCTGTTTTTCGGCGAAAGATGGGCAATAAAGCGGCGTTCGGATGAAAAAAGGTGAGCAAACGCAAAATTATTGCCATCGGATAGTTGAAGTCTGGCACCTCTCTCCCCATATAAAGGGCAGTTTTGCACGAATTGTGCTTGCACACCGCTCAATGTGGGGGATGTGTGGCTCGACTCGACCAAAGTGCGCCGCTATAATGCCGCGTCATATTTTCTCATCACAAAGACATATCGTTGTCTTTATAAACAGGAAGACTCCGGGCTTTGCCCAGGGGCAATAAAGGGTCAGCACACAGTGCTGAGTTGAACGAGGTAGAAGAATGCAAGTTTCTGTAGAGACAACCCAGGGTCTGGAACGCCGTCTTACCATCACTGTACCGGCCGCTACCGTAGACGCCGCTGTGCGTAAAGAATTGAATGGCCTGGCCAAAACTCGTCGCATCGACGGTTTCCGTCCTGGCAAGGCTCCGGTTGCCATCATCAAGAAGATGTTCGGCGCCATGGCTCACGCCCGCGTTGCTGATGAAATGATGCAGAGCAACTTCATCAAAGCCATCATCGAAAACAAACTGAGCCCGGCCGGTGCCCCGACCATGGATCCGAAAGAGATCAAAGAAGGTCAGGATTTCGAATTCACCGCCACTTTCGAAGTGTATCCGGAGTTCGAAGTTGCAGGTCTCGAGACCATCAAGGTCGAGAAGCCGGTTGCTACCGTGAAGGATGAAGATCTGGCCAACATGATCGACACCCTGCGCAAGCAGCACGCTACCTGGGCTGATGCCGATGTTGCCGCTGCCAATGGCATGCGTGTGACCATGGACTTCGTCGGTTCCATCGACGGTGAAGAGTTCGACGGCGGCAAAGCTGAAGGCTTCAACCTGGTGCTGGGCGCTGGCCGTATGATCCCGGGCTTCGAAGACGCCATCCTGGGCAAGAAAGCGGGCGACGAGTTCACCATCGAAGTGACCTTCCCGGCTGACTACCACGCTGAAAACCTGAAAGGCAAAGAAGCCAAGTTCGCTTCCAAGCTGATCAAGGTTGAAGAGCAGATCCTGCCTGAGCTGACCGAAGAGTTCGTGAAGCGTTTCGGTATCGAAAGCGGTTCTGTTGAAGAGCTGAAAGCCGAAGTGCGCAAGAACATGGAGCGCGAACTGGCTCAAGCCCTGAAAAACAGCGTGAAAGAGCAGGTTCTGAACGGTCTGGTTGAAGCCAACCAAATCGACCTGCCGAAAGCAGCTGTTGCTCAAGAGATCGACGCACTGCGTCAGCAGGCTCTGCAGCGCTTCGGTGGCTTCCAGGGCGGCAACGCTCCCGAGCTGCCGGCTGAACTGTTCCAGGCTCAAGCCGAGCGTCGTGTACGCGTAGGCCTGCTGCTGGGTGACGTGATCCGTACCAACGAGATCAAGGCTGACGATGCCCGTGTAAACAGCATCATCGAGTCCATGGCGACTGCCTACGAAGATCCGAAGGAAGTGATCGAGTACTACCAGAAGAACGAACAGATGCTGAACGGCGTTCGTAACCTGGCAGTAGAAGATCAAGCTATCGACCTGATCCTCTCCAAAGCGCAAGTGACCGAAAAAGAAGTTGCCTTTGACGAAGTGATCAACAAGTCTGGCGCCGCTGCCTAAGAACATTTGACTTAAGGTCAAGACTGTTAAGTATAATGGCTCGTGTGATCTCCACTCGGGCCATTTTATTTTAGGGACAATGCCTTATGTACAAGAACTATAACGATATGACCGATTCTCCCAGCAATGCGCTGGTCCCCATCGTGGTCGAACAGACTGCCAAGGGTGAACGTTCCTACGATATTTACTCCCGTCTGCTGAAAGAGCGGGTGATCTTCCTGACTGGTCAGGTTGAAGATCACATGGCCAATCTGGTGGTTGCCCAGCTGCTGTTCCTCGAGTCCGAGAATCCGGACAAGGACATCTATATCTACATCAACTCGCCGGGTGGTTCGGTGACTGCGGGCATGTCCATCTACGACACCATGCAGTTCATCAAGCCGGATGTCAGCACCGTCTGCATGGGGCAGGCCTGTTCCATGGGTGCCTTCCTGCTGGCCGGTGGCGCCAAGGGCAAGCGTTTCTGCCTGCCTAACGCCCGTGTGATGATCCACCAGCCGCTGGGTGGCTTCCAGGGGCAGGCATCTGATATCCAGATCCACGCCCAGGAGATCCTGAAGATTAAAAATACCCTGAACGAGCGCCTGGCGTTCCACACCGGTCAGGACATGGCTACTATCGAGCGTGACACCGATCGTGACAACTTCATGTCCGCCGAGCAGGCTGTGGCCTATGGTCTGGTAGACGGTGTCCTGAGCCAGCGTAGCTGAGCAGGGTGTCCCGGTCTGTTGTAAACTCAACAGGCCGATCCATCCTCTATTGATAAAACGAGGTTGCTGAATGACAGAAAAACGCAAGGGTGAGGGCGATAAGCTGCTCTACTGCTCTTTTTGCGGCAAAAGCCAGCATGAAGTGCGCAAGCTGATCGCTGGCCCTTCCGTCTACATATGCGATGAGTGTGTCGAGCTGTGCAACGACATCATCCGCGAAGAGATCCGCGAGATCTCTCCCAAGCGCGATGGTAACGAGCTGCCGACCCCTCATCAGATCCGCGCTCATCTCGATGACTATGTGATCGGGCAGGAGTACGCCAAGAAGGTGTTGGCCGTTGCCGTCTACAACCACTACAAGCGTCTGCGCAACAGCGGCGAAAACAGTGGTGTGGAGCTCGGCAAATCCAACATCCTGCTGATTGGCCCGACCGGTAGCGGTAAAACCCTGCTGGCCGAGACTCTGGCTCGTCTGCTGGATGTGCCGTTCACCATGGCCGATGCGACCACCCTGACCGAAGCCGGTTATGTGGGCGAGGACGTGGAGAACATCATCCAGAAGCTGCTGCAAAAGTGCGACTACGACGTAGAGAAGGCCCAGCGTGGCATCGTCTATATCGACGAGATCGACAAGATCTCCCGCAAGTCGGACAACCCCTCCATCACCCGCGATGTCTCCGGGGAAGGGGTACAGCAGGCACTGCTCAAGCTGATCGAAGGGACCATTGCTTCCGTGCCGCCGCAAGGTGGTCGCAAGCATCCGCAGCAGGAGTTCTTGCAGGTTGATACCTCCAAGATCCTCTTTATCTGTGGCGGTGCCTTTGCCGGTCTGGACAAGGTGATCGAGCAGCGTTCCGTGAAGGGAACCGGTATCGGTTTTGGCGCCGAGGTGAAATCCAAGGATGCCAAGGCCACCCTGAGCGAAACCTTCGCCAAGGTGGAGCCGGAAGATCTGATCAAATATGGTCTGATCCCCGAGTTCATCGGTCGTCTGCCGGTGGTCGCGACCCTGACCGAGCTGGACGAGTCTGCCCTTATCCAGATCCTGAAAGAGCCGAAAAACGCGCTGACCAAACAGTACGCGGCGTTGTTCGATCTGGAAGGGGTCGAGCTGGAGTTCCGTGACGACGCGCTCAACGCCATTGCTCGCAAGGCGATGGAGCGTAAAACTGGTGCTCGTGGTCTGCGTTCCATTGTGGAAGCCGTTCTGCTGGATACCATGTATGACCTGCCTTCTCTGGAAGGGGTCAGCAAGGTGGTGATCGACGAGACCGTGATCAAAGGGGACTCTGCGCCCTTGATGATCTACGAGAATCCCGAGACTCAGGCTGCTGCATCAGAGTAAATGTCTGATTTTTAATCAAATGGAAGGGGCTTTTTGCCCCTTTCATGCTTTTTACGGTTTCGGCGATTGAATCTCATCTCAGCGCCCCCATATACTCAGCCAAGCGCTTTGCCAACGGTATAACAAGCCGAGAGGACATATATGAACCTAGAGCGTTCAGAACGCATCGAGATTCCCGTCCTGCCTCTTCGTGACGTGGTGGTTTATCCCCACATGGTCATTCCACTCTTTGTGGGGCGGGAAAAATCCATTCGCTGTCTGGAAGCGGCCATGGAGCAGGACAAGAAAGTTCTGCTGGTGGCCCAGAAGGATGCGTCAACCGATGAGCCGACTGTGGAGGAGATCTTCACCGTCGGGACAGTGGCCAATATTCTGCAGATGCTCAAGCTGCCGGACGGCACCGTCAAGGTGCTGGTAGAGGGTGGGCAGCGTGCCCGCCTGGAGCGGATGATCGACGACAAGGATTTCTTTGTCTGCGAGGCTCAGTACATCCCCTCCCAAGCTATTGAGGAGAAGGATCAGGAAGTACTGGTTCGCTCCGCCATCGGCCAGTTTGAAGGCTATATCAAGCTCAACAAGAAGATCCCGCCCGAGGTACTGACCTCGATCTCGGCGATCGACGATGCTGCGCGTCTGGCTGACACCATGGCGGCCCACATGCCGCTCAAGCTGGAAGACAAGCAGAAGGTGCTGGAGATCGTCTCGGTTTCCGAGCGCATCGAATTCCTGATGGCGATGATGGAGTCGGAAATTGACCTGCTGCAGGTCGAGAAGCGCATCCGTACTCGCGTCAAGAAGCAGATGGAAAAGAGCCAGCGCGAGTATTACCTCAACGAGCAGATGAAGGCCATCCAGAAAGAGCTGGGTGAGCTGGAAGATAGCCCGGATGAGTTCGAAGCCCTTAATCGCAAGATTGAAGAGGCTGGCATGCCGGAAGATGCCCGTGAAAAGGCCCAGGCCGAGCTTGCCAAGCTGAAGATGATGTCTCCCATGTCTGCCGAGGCAACAGTGGTTCGCAGCTATGTGGACTGGATGGTACAGGTGCCGTGGAAGGCGCGCTCCAAGGTCAAAAAAGACCTTGGCAAGGCGCAAGAGGTGCTGGATGCCGATCACTATGGCCTCGAGAAGGTCAAGGATCGCATCCTCGAATATCTGGCGGTACAGGCACGGGTGAACAAGCTCAAGGGCCCCATCCTCTGTCTGGTTGGGCCTCCCGGTGTGGGCAAGACCTCGCTGGGCCAATCCATCGCCAAGGCGACAGGCCGCAAATATGTGCGGATGGCCTTGGGTGGGGTGCGTGACGAAGCGGAGATCCGCGGTCACCGCCGTACCTATATCGGTTCCATGCCCGGCAAACTCATCCAGAAGATGGCGAAAGTCGGCGTGAAGAACCCGCTGTTCCTGCTCGACGAGATCGACAAGATGAGCTCGGACATGCGCGGCGATCCCGCATCCGCCTTGCTGGAAGTGCTTGATCCGGAACAGAACAACAGCTTCAACGATCACTACCTGGAAGTGGATTATGACCTGTCGGACGTCATGTTCGTGGCCACCTCCAACTCCATGAACATCCCGGGCCCCTTGCTGGACCGGATGGAAGTGATCCGTCTCTCCGGTTACACCGAAGATGAGAAGCTCAACATTGCCAAGCAGCATCTGGTTGCCAAGCAGATCCAGCGCAACGGCCTGAAAGAGTCCGAGATCACCATCGAAGATTCTGCCCTGGTCGGAGTGATCCGCTACTACACCCGCGAGGCGGGTGTGCGGAGTCTGGAGCGCGAGATCTCCAAGATTTGTCGCAAGGCGGTCAAGCGCATCCTGCTGGACAAGAGCATCAAACATGTTCAGGTCAATCAGGAGAACCTCAAGGAGTTCCTCGGGGTGCAGCGTTTCGATTACGGCAAGGCCACCGACCAGAACCAGGTGGGTCAGGTGTGTGGTCTGGCGTGGACCGAAGTGGGGGGCGATCTGCTCACCATCGAGACCACCAACATGCCGGGCAAGGGCAAGCTCACTTATACCGGTTCCCTCGGTGACGTGATGCAGGAGTCCATCCAGGCGGCCATGACGGTCGTACGGGCCCGTGCCGAGAAGCTGCGCATCAACGCCGACTTCTACGAGAAGCGCGATATCCACGTGCACGTACCGGAAGGGGCCACCCCGAAAGATGGTCCGAGCGCCGGTATCGCCATGTGTACCGCCCTGGTCTCCAGCTTGACCGGTAATCCGGTTCGTGCTGATGTGGCGATGACAGGGGAGATCACCTTGCGCGGCGAAGTACTGCCCATCGGTGGTCTCAAGGAGAAGTTGCTGGCAGCCCATCGTGGCGGCATCAAGCGAGTGCTTATTCCGAAAGAGAACGAGCGTGACCTCGAGGAGATCCCGGCAAACGTCAAACAAGACCTTGAAATTTATCCGGTTCGCTGGATTGACGAGGTGCTGGAATTGGCGTTGCAGGACAATCCACAGGGGTTTGAGCGCGTTTCTGTCGTGTAAATGTTGATGCGCCGCAAATTTGGCGCATTCGGCGGGTGGTTAAGGCTTGCATGCGCCCGATAACGGAAGTAGCCTTGACCACCGATCGGGTACTCGTGATGAGTCGCAATGCGTTGTGTGGCGCGGGTTTGCGCCAGATTGTCACTTGCAACTGATCAGGAGGCTTGCTATAAAACCTCCACTTGTTGTGGCCAGGGAAATCAGCGCCGCAGCGGTGTTTGATAAAAGGGGAATATAAGAGTGAATAAATCTCAACTGATTGACAAGATTGCAGACGGTGCCGATATCTCCAAAGCTGCCGCTGGCCGTGCGTTGGATGCCTTCATTGATGCTGTTGGTGAAGCGCTGAAAGAGGGTGACCAGGTTGCTCTGGTTGGTTTCGGTACTTTCGCTGTACGCGAGCGTGCTGCCCGTTCAGGCCGTAACCCGCAGACTGGCGCGACCATCGAAATCGCTGCTGGTAAAGTTCCTGCCTTCAAAGCCGGTAAGGCCCTGAAAGACGCTGTTAACTAAGTCGGTCGCTGATATCCGTCGGCTACCGTCCTTGGTCGCAGACCAGACAAGTTAGAGAGTCTTCTCTCATACTGATTGACCAAGGCGCATCGCAATCGGTGCGCCTTTTTATTGTTTACGCCCATCGAGTTCGGGAGCATAAGTACAAACATGATGTTGGATAAACTACGCGAAGGGGCGCAGGGCAAGGTAGCCAAGGTTATCTTGGGCCTGATCATCCTCTCCTTTGCCTTGGCTGGTGTAGGTAGTTACCTGAACGGCCCGGCCCGTACCGCCCCCGCCACCGTCAATGGCACCGAGATCAGTGCTGCGGCACTGGAAAATGCCTACCGTAACGAGCGCGCCCGCATGGAATCCCAGATGGGAGAGGCATTCAGCCAGCTGGCCGCGAACCCCGATTACATGAAACAGTTCCGCCGCGGTGTGCTGGATCGGCTGATCGATCAGGCGCTGCTGGACAGTAAGGCCCGTGAACTGGGTCTGCGCATCAGTGACGAACAGATCAAGCAAGCCATCGTGGCCATGCCGGAGTTTGCCGAGAACGGCAAGTTCAACAATGACCGCTATCTGCAGCTGATCCGTCGTGCCGGCATGACTCCCGAAATGTTCCGTGACTCCCTGCGTCAGGACATGGTGCGTCAACAGTTGATGAGCGCTCTGCTGGGCACCGAATTCTCCCTCAAGGGTGAAGCGGAGCAGCTCGACAAGCTCTACAACCAGACTCGCGATCTGCGTCTGGTGCGTCTGGCTGCCGCCAACTACATGGCTGATGTTCAGGTCTCCGACAACGAGCTGGAGCAGTACTACAAGACCAATGGCGCCCGTTTCATGAACGACGAGCAGGTCAAGGTCGACTATCTGCTGCTGGACGCTGCCAACCTCGCCAAGGATATCAAGGTCACCGAGCAGGATGCCCAGGATTACTACGATCAGCACCAGGATCTGTTCCAGCGTGCCGAACGTCGCCACGTGGCTCACATCCTGATCCCGTTTGGCAAGGATGAGAAAGCGGCCGAGCAGAAAGCAGAAGCCGTGCTGGCCAAAGCCAAGGCGGGCAATGATTTCGCTGCGCTGGCCAAGGCTGACTCTTCCGATACCTTCTCTGCCAAAAAAGGCGGCGAGCTGGACTGGTTCGAGAAAGGGGTGATGGATCCGGCCTTCGAGAAAGCCGCGTTCTCCCTGAACAAGGCCGGCGATCTCTCCACCGTGGTGAAGAGCCCGTTCGGTTTCCACATCATCAAGCTGCTGGGGGTTGAAGCAGCCCAGACCAAGCCGTTTGCCGATGTGAAAGAAGAGACCATCACTCGTCTGCAAGCTGACAAGGCCAAGGAGAAGTTCTTTGCCGAGCAGCAGAAGATGGCTGACAACAGCTTCGAAAACCCGGACTCGCTGGATCTGACCGCTGATGCCATGGGGATGAAGGTTCAATCTTCCGATTTCTTCACCCAGGCGACTGCTCCGGCTCCGCTGAACGATCCCAAGGTGCTCTCCGTGGCATTCTCCGAGCAGCTGCGCGATGACAATACCAACTCCGACGTGATCGAACTGGCTGACGGCAAGGCGCTGGTGCTGCACATCACTGGTCACAAGCCCAAAGCGGTCAAGCCGCTGGCCGAGGTGAAAGAGCAGGTGATTGCCGCCATCAAGCATGACAAGGCCAGTGAAGTGGCTCGTGGCAAGGCCCAGGGTCTGCTGGACAAGCTGAAGGTCGGTGAGAGCATCACCGCCGATCTGACTGCACTCGGTCTGAAAGTGGAGACCCACAAAGGGGTTGCCCGCTTCGATCGCGAGCTGGATCAGAACCTGATTGCCCAGGCGTTCACACTGCCCCATCCGATCGACGGCAAGCCGAGCGTGGCTCTGGTTGCCGAGACCAATGGCGACCGCGTTGTGGTTGCGCTGGACAAGGTCAACGTCCCTGCCGCCGCATCCGGCATGGCTGCCATGCTGCAAGCTCAGCTGGGTCAGGGCAAAGCTCAGGTGGATTACAAGTCTCTGATCGACGAGCTGCGCAAAGCGGCCAAGATCGAGTACTTCACCAGTGTGGAAGCGACCGTCGAGTAATCGGCACTGCGCAATCCATTGAAAACGGCTCCTTGATGGAGCCGTTTTTTTATCTGTGGGCAAGAGGGGGGGAGACTCAAGCTCTGTGCTCTTCGTGTAGTCACACCGCAGCTATACGTTCTGATACGGGATATAAAAAAACCGGCACCTGAGTGCCGGTTTTGCATTGCGCACTTGCGCAGGAGCGGGGTTATACCACGCCCTGGGTGCGCAGGTAATCCTCGTAGGTGCCGCCGAAGTCGCGGATACCATCTTCGCTCAGCTCGAGGATGCGGGTCGCCAGAGAGGAGACGAATTCGCGGTCGTGGGAGACGAAGATCAGGGTACCCTTGTACATCTCGAGAGCCAGGTTCAAGGATTCGATAGATTCCATGTCCAGGTGGTTGGTCGGCTCATCCATGATCAGGATGTTGGGACGCTGCATCATCAGCTTGCCAAACAGCATGCGACCCTGTTCACCACCGGAGAGCACCTTGACCGGCTTCTTGATGTCGTCCTGGGAGAAGAGCAGACGGCCCAGTACGGAGCGTACAGCCTGCTCGTCTTCGTTCTCCTGTTTCCACTGGGCCATCCAGTCGAACACGTTGAGATCAGTGTCGAAATCTTCGGCGTGATCCTGAGCGTAGTAACCGATCTGGGCGTTTTCGGACCACTTGATGGTGCCGGTATCCGGTGCCAGATCCCCGACCAGCGTCTTGATCAGGGTCGATTTACCGATACCGTTGGTACCCAGAATGGCGACCTTCTCACCCACTTCCAGCATCATGTTCAGGCCCTTGAACAGGGGCGCCTCGCCATAACCTTTGGACAGGCCTTCGATCTCCAGAATGTTGCGGTAGAGCTTCTTCTCCTGCTCGAAGCGGATGAAGGGGTTCTGACGGCTGGAGACCTTCACTTCCTCAATCTTGATCTTGTCGATCTGCTTGAGGCGGGAGGTCGCCTGGCTGGACTTGGAGGCGTTGGCACTGAAACGGGAGACGAAGGATTGCAGATCGGCGATCTGGGCCTTCTTCTTGGCGTTGTCGGCCAGCAGACGCTCGCGCGCCTGAGTGGCGGCCAGCATGTAGTCATCGTAGTTGCCCGGATAAACGCGCAGCTCACCGTAGTCCAGATCCGCCATGTGGGTACAGACGGAGTTAAGGAAGTGACGGTCGTGAGAGATGATGATCATGGTGCTTTCACGTTCGTTGAGCACCTGTTCCAGCCAGCGAATGGTGTTGATATCCAGGTTGTTGGTCGGCTCGTCCAGCAGCAGGATGTCAGGGTTGGAGAAGAGCGCCTGTGCCAGCAGCACCCGCAGTTTCCAGCCCGGGGCCACTTCGCTCATCGGGCCGTTGTGTTGCTCGATGGGAATACCGGCACCCAGCAGCAGTTCACCTGCGCGGGACTCGGCGGTATAGCCGTCATACTCGGCGACCAGACCTTCCAGCTCGGCGGCCTTCATGTAGTCGTCGTCGGTGGCTTCTAGGTTGGCGTAGATGGCATCGCGCTCGGCGATGGCCGCCCACAGCTCGGTGTGACCCATCATGACTACGTCCAGTACGCGCATATCTTCGTAGGCGAACTGATCCTGACGCAGCTTACCGATGCGCTCGTTGACGTCCAGGCTCACATTACCGCCAGTGGGCTCCAGATCACCGCCGAGGATCTTCATAAAGGTGGACTTGCCACAGCCGTTGGCGCCGATAAGGCCATAGCGGTTGCCGCCGCCAAACTTGACGTTGATGTTCTCAAACAGCGGCTTGGCGCCGAACTGCATGGTGATGTTGTTGCTACTTAACAAGGTATGTGTCCCGATTGGTCTGTCAAATGGCGCGCATTATGGCACAGATCCCCCGAAAGTTTTAGCGAGAAGTGTGATCTTGATCGGGGCAAGCGGGGCGTGCAGCCGATTGATGGGCAATAAAAAAAGCCGGCATGAAGCCGGCTTGGAAGTATGAACTTGATCTGTTAGTGGGAGGTGGCGCCAGAGGCACCCAGCCCGGTTTGGGAGCGAACGAACTGCGGCAGGAACTTGGCGTGTTCGTCGGCGGCGTTCTGGGAGCTGTCGGTGATGGAGAAGAACCAGATCCCGACGAAGGCCAACCCCATGGAGAAGAGGGCAGGGTATTCGTAGGGGAAGATGGCCTGGGCATGGCCCAGCACTTTCACCCACACGGTCGGGCCCAGGATCATCAGGGTTACGGCGCTCACCAGCCCCAGCCAGCCACCGTAAACGGCGCCACGGGTGGTCAGGCGTGACCAGAACATGGAGAGGAACAGTACCGGGAAGTTGCAGCTGGCGGCGATGGAGAAGGCCAGACCCACCATGAAGGCGATGTTCTGCTTCTCGAACAGGATCCCCAGACCAATGGCAACCACACCCAGCACCAGAGTCGTCATCTTGGAGACACGCAGTTCATCGGTCTCGTTGGCCTTGCCCTTCTTCAACACGCTGGCATAGAGGTCATGGGAGACCGCAGAGGCACCGGCCAGGGTCAATCCGGCAACTACCGCCAGAATGGTGGCAAATGCCACGGCGGAGATGAAGCCGAGGAACAGGCTGCCACCGACCGCATTGGCCAGATGTACTGCCGCCATGTTGGTGCCGCCCAGCAGGGCGCCGGTGGCGTCCTTGAAGGCCGGGTTGGTGCTCACCAGCAAGATGGCGCCAAAGCCAATGATGAAGGTGAGGATGTAGAAGTAGCCGATAAAGCCGGTGGCGTAGAACACCGATTTACGTGCCTCTTTGGCATCGCTTACGGTGAAGAAACGCATCAGGATATGGGGGAGACCGGCGGTACCGAACATCAATGCCAGACCGAGCGAGATGGCGGAGATGGGGTCAGCAACCAGGCCACCCGGGCTCATGATGGCGATCCCTTTCTCGTGCACCTTGACCGCTTCGCTAAACAGGGCACCGATATCGAAGTTGACAGATTTCATGACCATGATGGCCATGAAGCTGGCACCGGAGAGCAGCATCACTGCCTTGATGATCTGCACCCAGGTGGTGGCCAGCATGCCGCCAAACAGCACGTAGAGCACCATCAGGATACCGACCAGCACCACGGCCACATGGTATTGCAGGCCAAACAGCAGCTCGATCAGTTTGCCGGCACCGACCATCTGGGCGATCAGGTAGAGGGCGACCACCACCAGCGAACCACAGGCGGAGAGGGTACGCACTTCAGTCTGCTTGAGGCGGTAGGAGGCGACATCGGCGAAGGTGTACTTGCCGAGATTGCGCAGCCGTTCGGCGATCAGGAACAGAATGATGGGCCAGCCCACCAGAAAGCCGATGGAGTAGATGAGGCCGTCATAGCCGGAGGTGTAGACCAGCGCGGAGATCCCGAGGAAGGAGGCGGCGGACATATAGTCACCGGCGATGGCCAGACCGTTCTGGAAGCCGGTGATACGGCCACCGGCCGCATAGTAGTCGGAAGCCGAGCGGTTGCGCTTGGAGGCCCAGTAGGTGATGAACAGGGTAGCGGCCACAAACACCAGAAACATCACGATGGCGGCGACATTAAGGGGCTGACGCTCCACGGCGCCAGAGATTGCATCGGCCGCCAGCAGGGGAGAGGAGGCCAGTGAGGTCAACAGCAGCAACTTGCCTTTCATGATTGCACCCCTTTGAGGATCTTCTGGTTCAGTTCATCAAACTCGCCGTTGGCGCGAAAGACATAGACGCCGGTCAACACGAAGGAGGAGAGGATCAATCCTACCCCGACAGGAATGCCGCGAGTAATGGTCGACCCTTCGCTCAGGGGGGTGCCGAGCCAACCGGGGGCAAAGGCGATGAGCAGAATAAACGCCAGGTAGAGTCCCAGCATCAGAGCCGAGAGGGCCCAGGCAAAACGCTGGCGCTTGGCGACCAGCTCCTGGAAGTTGGGATCTTGCTGGATCCTCAGATAGCTTTGCTGTTCCATTGCAGTTCTCCATGACATGAGTGTCAGCGGTGGATGGGGTAACCCCGACGAGCAGGCAATCTGCTCATGTAAGCAAAATGTGAATTAAATGTTATTTATCGACAATTAGACTTTGGGATAAGCCAGCGGCGAGCCGCAGGTCAGGCGCAGGTAGATGAGCGCGGCCGTGGTGGCATCGGCAAGGGCATCGTGGGCGGGCAGGGATGGTAGTTCAAGGTGGCTACAGATGGAACTCAAGTGGAGGTCAATGGCCGCATCGGGGTAGCGGCGATAGAGGTGGTCGTGATAGAGCTGGCTCACCTCGATCCCTCGCTGGGGCAGGGTCAATCCCCACAATTTCTGGCAGGCGAGATTGAGAATGCGCAGGTCGTAGGCGATGTGATAGCCCACCAGTTCGCGCGGGCCGATATAGTCGAGTAGCAGGCGCAGCGCGGCTTCCAGCTCCATCCCCTGTTGCAGATCCTGATGGCGCAGACCGTGGATCACCACAGATTGGCTGGTCAGGCTGGCCGGTGGCTGTACCTTGATGGCGAGGGCCTCGCCGGTCAGCAGCCGGTTACCCTGAATGCGCACCGCCCCGATGGAGACGATCTCGGCCTGCTCGGGATCGAGACTGGTGGTCTCGAAATCGAGGGCGATCCGTTCATCTTCCGGTGGGGTGGCAAAGAGTGGCGCGAACTCGCCCGTTCGGAACGCACGGCCATACCAGTAGCGTCGAACGCGGTTCAACATGGCTATTGTCTCAGACGAAAGTGCAAGGTGAGCCACTGCTGGAACTTTTTCACCTGATGCAGCGCCTGGCGCAACAGATCCCGCTCGCTGTGGCTGAGCTCGCTTGTCTGCACCCGACTACCGCTCCCCTTGAGCTGGCTGCGCAGCCTAAGCCGGATAAAGAGCCGGAACGCCTCTGCCAGATTGCTGCCATAGTCGGTACTGAGCCGATCGGCGGCCACCAGTGCGTCGATACGCCCCAGGGTTGAAGTCTCCAGAATGCCTGCCTCAAGGGCCAACATGCGGATACCGTGAACCAGCGGGAACAGGCCGCCCCGCTTCAGATCCAGCCCTTCCGGTGGCTGCTCCAGCCTGCCAAACAGGGTGAGCGGCGCGTGAAAGGCCACCGCCGGTCGCACCATCTCCGCCAGCAGATCCCGTCTGTCCGCCAACTGCTCGCGCAGCGCTCTGGCAACCGGCAGATGGAGCTGACGATCCCCCGCGATGGGATGAGCATCGGCCAGGGTGGCGAGCCAGAGCAGCTCATCCTCCTTTGCCGTGGTGCAGGCGCTGGCAATGGCGCTTTGCCACTCGCTGCCTGTTTTTACCCAGGCCGGATTATTCACCATCACCTGCCCGGGGCAGAGGGGGTAGCCGAGGCGCTCCAGCAGGGCGCTGAATTCGGCCAGATCGGCTGCCTGGGTGGGCCATGCCAGCCCCTCTGGCAGGATCAGGGCGTTGTCCTGATCGGTTTTGAGGATCTGCTCGCCACGCCCCTCCGAGCCCAGCATCAACAGGCAGACTCTATCCTGCACCTCGGGGGGGATCACCAGCGCAAAGGCTTTGGCGATCAGCTGTTCATTGATGGTGGCGATCAGCTTCATCAAAAAGGCGGTGTGGATCCCCTGGGCAAACAGCGAGCGGGTCAGTTGTTGCTGCTCGCGGGCGACCGCCTCCAGCGCCGGCAGGCTGTCGGCGCGGGCAATGCGCAGGGTCAGCACGTGGGAGTGGGTAGAGAAGAGCCCCAGCACCTGGGTCAGTTGCAGGATCCCCGCCACCTCGTTGCCACGCCACACCACCAGTCGCTTGATGCGATGGCGGGTCATCAGCAGCAGGGCATCAAACAGATAGCTCTCCAGCGGCAGACCAATCAAGGGCGTGGGGGTCAGCACAGAGAGGGGCGCCGTCAGCGGCAATCCCTTGAGGGTCAGGGCGTGGAGCAAGGTCTTGCGGGTTGCCAGCGTGAGGGAGCCGTCGTGGGCCGGGTAGAGCAGACAATCGGTCCCCTTGCTCACCATGGCTTCGGTCGCTGCGAGCAGTGACAGCTTGCTGTCGACGATAAGCGGTGCCTGCAGGTGACCCGGTTCGATGCGGGTCAGGATAAACTCCGCCAGATTCTTCTGCCCCAGTTGTTCGCGTTGCTCCTGCTGGCGCTGGCGCTCGGCCAGATTGGCGGTGAAGTAGCTGGCAAACTGCGGATCCTGCTCACAGAGCGCCAGAAAGGTGTGGCGAGGAATGAGCTGACAAAGGCTATCTTCCAGCGCGGTGAAGCGGTGGCGGCAGCGGCCATCAAACTGGGCGCGCACATCGAACAGATCATCGACCCCGTAATCACCAAACTGGTGGTGAGGAGCAGACTCTTCCACCGCCCCCTTGATGATGAGATAGAGGCCGGGAGGCTCGTCCCCCTCCTTGAGCAGCAGATCCCCGGCCCGAAAATAGCAGAGCGAAAGGTGGCGTGAGAGTCGCTCGCGCGCCTCTTCGTCCAGTCGGTCGAACGGTGGTCTGGCAAAATTGAACAGGGTTGACATGACAGCGTCCTCTGCTGGCTTGCGGCACTCATGCAGCTCCCAGTGTGACAAAGGGAGGGGGAGGCGACCAGCCGACTTTAGTCTCAGCTGTACCGCCTGTTCACACTCTGATAACGTGGTGGTATGACCAGTGAGTCAGTTTCAGGGATCAAGGAGAGGACAAGGGAGATGGAAAAACCAAGGGTCAAGTGCGAGATCCACGACGGGATTGCCGACGTGATGCTGACGCGGGGGGATAAACTCAATGCGTTGGACCGCGCCATGTTCAGCGCCATCGATGAAACACTAACGCAACTCGCCCGGCACAAGGGGTTGCGGGCGGTGATCCTGCACGGCGAGGGGCGGGCCTTCTGCGCCGGGCTGGATGTGAAATCCATGCTGAGACAGCCGGTGGCGGCGCTCGATATTCTCAAGCGTGAAGCAGACGAAGCGACCAATCTGGCCCAGCGGGTCGCCTATGGCTGGCATCAGCTGCCTGTGCCGGTGATTGCGGTGACCCAGGGAGTCTGTTTTGGCGGTGGCTTGCAGATTGCGCTCGGGGCCGATTTTCGCTTCAGCACCCCCGATTGCCGCTTCTCGGTGATGGAGATCAAGTGGGGCATCATCCCCGACATGAGTGGCAGTGTCACCATGCGTAACCTGATGGGGCTGGATACTGCCATGGAGTTGGCTATGAGCGGGCGTGAACTGGATGCCGTCGAGGCCAAAGCTCTCGGGATGGTGAGCCGTGTTTGCGCCGATCCGCTGGTGGAGGCGCGGGAGTTTGCCCGCACCCTTATCACCAAGTCGCCGGATGCACTGGCGGGGATCAAGCAGCTCTACAGTCAGGCCTGGGCCCGCAGCGATGAGGCGATGCTCAAAGAGGAGACCCGCTTGCAAAAGCAGATCCTGGGGCGACCCAATCAGTGGCGGGCCACCCTTAACAGCCTGTTTCGCTGGCGGCTGTCTTTCGGGCCGCGCCGCAATCCGCTCTGACTGCGAGCTGCACGAGCGATCTACGGTCTGCCCGACTACTTGGGTGGCCTGCAGTCGGCTTTGCTTAACCAGGATGCCACCCTGTTTCGGCGCAAATACTTCCTCAACGGCGCCCACATGGGCTTCATCTTCTACGCCACCGACCCGAACATGGACGACGATACCGAGGAAGAGATGAAGGAGATGATCGCCAGCAGCAAGGGGGTGGGGAATTTTCGCTCCATGTTCGTGAACATCCCGGACGGCAAGCCCGATGGCATCAAGTTGATCCCGGTGGGGGATATCGCCACCAAGGACGAGTTCGCCGCCATCAAGGGGATCACCGCCCAGGATGTACTGACCTCTCACCGCTTCCCGGCGGCGCTGGCCGGTATCATTCCAACTAATGGCGGGGGAGGGCTCGGGGATCCCGAGAAGTACGATGCGACTTATGCCCGCAACGAGGTGCTGCCGCTGTGCGAACTTATCCAGGATGCCATCAACAGCGCGGGACTCCCGTCTCCCTGCGGGTCGATTTTCGGGAGAATATCGGTTCAACTGTATAAACAAACAGTGTTTGCTGTGGCAAGATAGGCTGTTGATTTGGATAGAAAAGGGGGCGTAATGCGGGTTTATTGCAAAGTGTGTGGCCAGCGGGGCCGCATTACCAAGACCACCAACCAGCTAGTGCTCAGCTTGATGGGGTCGCTGACGCCTGAGGGGCGGCAGTTGGTACTGAAAGGATTGGGGGCGCAATAGTGCCCCTAGTTGTTATTCTGAATTGAATCGACATGGTCTCGGTACTAATTAGATCACTTGCAGGAACTCGTTTTGCTGACGCGGAAAGCAACCCAAATAGGCTCAACTTGGGGATTTCCCATTTTTAACGATGGCGCAACAGGGTCAAATGCAGCGTTAACTAACCCTTGAGGATAACTCTCTTTGGTGGATAGTCTTACAATTGGGTAATAGCCAACTCGCAGGATGGGGCTGTGTATTTCGGATGTTCGATATTGCGACGTTAAACTAAATGTGTGATTCATTATCAGATCATCTTCTCTATTTATTTTTGTATATATATCAGCAAATGTTTCGACAGCGTTAATACCTAAAGTAACCAATCCAACGCCAGACATTGTAAATGTGGCACCTGTCATGGCTTTAAGAGCAGCGCTGTGAATACTGATGTTTTTTGATTCGTCCGGAAGATGTGTTGATAATTTTTTGGTTTGATTAGTCATGTCTGACTTGAGGTTGTCAGCTTCTTTTTCATCCAACTCAACCATGCTTAGGTGAAATACTATGTCACCTCCCTCATATTTTCTTGGACCGTAGATGGGCACATTTTCAAATGAGAGCGGGCGGTGAGATAGTTGGCCTACAGTGGATAAAACATTGTATTCTGCGCTTGAGGGATAACGATCTTCTGGTTTCTTATTTATGTTTGTGCTGTCCATTCTCTCATAAACGGCTATTGCTAGCGTAATTTCACTACGGGGGGTTGAGGATAAAGCTTTCTCCAAGCTATCTTCAAAAGTCTGATTAATATATCCGCCGACTAAGTCGACCACAATGCAGTCATCCTTTAATACCTTAGTCTGGTTAGCGTTGGAAGGCACTATATTAGGATTTTGTATCGGCTGTCTTGCGCTTCCATTCCTGAGTTCATACGTCGCCTCCGTAGTGGTTAATGGTGGGATGTAACCTACAACACTATTAGATTCAAATCGATTGGCCGTACCACTAAAAATGCTGCAACCTGATAAAGATGTCATAAGTAATGTGGCAATTGGAATTTTTTTCATGATTAAAACCCCTTGGTACCTTAGCTTTAAATATGATTGTTAAACAAAAGCAGATAAGCAGTAGTGTTGAATTGTTAACAGTGTATTCATTTAGAAATTGAAGATAGTATTGATTTTTTTATAGGTCAAGCTGGGGGAATGATATTTCATGTCAGTAGTTATGGGCTTACTGGGACTGTGCATTTAGAACTGAGAAGTTAATTCTATCACGAGCAGTAGCTTATAGGTTGCACAAAACTAGTTTGATAGATTTAACCCGTGGATCATTTAATATTGATCCATTCACGGTCAGGATGTGAGCATTCACATGCTTCCGGTATGATGCATATTCACCCACAACTTCATGGGGGATCAGCAGTGCTTCGATAATGTTGAAATACTCGTCATAAATTACGGCGGCTAGCGCATCAAAATCTTTATTTTTATAATTTCTAATAGCGCTAAGCTGGCGCGATCTTTTTGTAGACGTAACGCGTCGCCCCTTGATCTGTATGCGCACACCATCTTTACTGATTCCGTCATATCCAGCCTTAGAGTTTGCTTGAAGATCAAGCTTCAGGGCCTTTGCAACTAGCCATTCTGTATAATCGCCGACAGGATTATTTTGGGTTCTAACGACGCCTCTTGCATTAAGCTCATTTGTTGCAGATGACTGGAGTTGAAGAAGTTCTTTGTTGGTAAGGTCACTTAGTCGCACTTGCTTTCCTGTTCAGCTAATACTGATGTTGATAGATTTTATGATTTTTTTAAATTTCATTTTCCATGAATATTTTCAAAAAATGCCTATTGAATTCGGTGCCAATACCATGTTGAACAGCTGCGCGCATTAGAACTTTATTTAAATTTTCCATGTATGGCAGAATCTTATCGTACCAATCAACTATTAAATATTTTTTGTGAGCATTAATATACTCTGTAATCTGAGGCTTTATGCTATCTGGAACATTTATCATAAGAGCATTGTACGCAACAACAACCTCATTCATATGCATATAGATGGACTGAACCCTCAGATATGATCTATATGTAAAGTCATTTCTAATATTTGATATTTCAAAATCGAGAACATTTCTTTCACTAGATTTAATGAGGAAGTAGTCTACCGCATCGGCAAGGTCTAACATCGTTTTTCCATTATTTAATGTACCATTTTCCTTACTAAATTCTTCCAACTCATTTATGATAAAATCTCGCCTTTGGCACACGTATTCGGAGATGTTGTTAAGCTTAACTTCGATATACTCTAATGTTTGAAAAATTTGGCTTGATTCTAATGACTTCGCTTGGCTTTCACTCGCAGCACGCATATCCTTTATTTCTAGATATTGCAGGTTTAAATCACGATTTTGAAGCAAGACTGTTACGATTAACCATAAAAACGCTAGCGCACCAGACAAACCAGCGATCGCATCACCTATTTCGTTTATGTCCTTAGACAAAAGTTCTTTCGAATTTGCTAATAATATAAAGCACAAGATAAGCAATGCTGTAAAATAGCTTGGATATAATAACAATGGTTTTGTTTGTTTATTTATTTTTATAAACTTCAAACATATCCATTTAAGAGCCCTTTTGGGATTTCTTTTGGTTATACTCAAAATTTTCAAAGCTTGCTCCATGTATGTAAAATAGTTGGTGGTGATTATGTTTGCTTGCTATTAGCATGTGTATATCTACTTCTATGTAAGTGTTTATAACATCTGCGTTCATTACAGAAAAATCACCTTGAAATCATAATATTACCAATATATATCAATTGTCTATGTGTGCTCATTTGGAGCCGCAAATCTTTTGTCGCGGGTAGTTTTCTTGTTATTCATGCCCACTCCTCGCTGTAGTCGTTCTGTTCTTGCATCCATTCCGGGGTGTCCAGTCCCTCCAGTACCCGCCACATCTCTGACTGATAGGGCTGGGGCAGCATCTCGATCCAGCTGTGCGCCCCAGTGTGGCCTTGTGCCTGGTAGACCTTGCCGCACAGTTCGACCAGCATTGGCCAGTCTTGGTCGCCTTCCGGTACCGCGTACTCATCCGGCAGACCTTGTTCGTCAGGCAGCAAGCCTTCTAGTTGCCAATCCGGCTCGCTTGGGAGCGCTCGGCTCGACTGCACCTGCCCGTTCTCCAGCCAAAGGGTGAAACCGTCCACCTTTACGCTGGCCCCAGCCCGCAAACGGTCTATAGAGAAGGGTGACAACCCCCATTGTTCCCTCATGATCTGGTCTGTGAAGGCATCAGGATCTGGCCGCGTACAGTTATTGTCAGATCTCCAAGGTGCCGGGCTGTCGCCCGTCTTAACCCCAACCCCCCTCGCTGCAGCCTCGGCGGCTTTCCTGGCTTCATGGGTACCGGCAGGCACAATTTCCCACCCTTGCAGGCGGGTTTTGATGCCAAGGCGAGCGGAGGTAATGCCCATCAGGCGTTTGATGTCTTCGCCATAGCTGTTGGCCTGCTCCTCAATGAGGTGGGCCAGCTTGATGGGGTGTTCGGCACGGGTCGCCAGTGCGCCACCCATGGCGTGTAGGTAACAGCGAAAGATGCCGTTATCTGCGGCAAAGCGAGCCGCCTCAAATCGCGGGTCTTGCAGCACGGGCTTGGGTGGCCCAACCAGATCGGCATGCTTCTTGGCATTGCTGATGCGGCGCAGCTCGCGCCATACCCCGACCGGAGCGCCTCCGATCTGCTGGAAGGTGCGAATGCCCCACCAACTGGCCCAGGCCACGGCATGCAGGGCGCCCTCATCGGCGGCGGTGCCAGCCTCTTCGTCATCGTCCAGGTAGGCGCCGTCGATGTTCTTGGCAATGTATTTGGCGATATAGCCCGCGGCATCCCCCTTGGCCGGGTCTATCTCTTTCCAGTCAAAGCGGGGAGTAAAGTTGGTAAAGGGTGGGCAGCCCTTGATATCCCGTACCAGCTCTTCGTGGTCATCGGTCAGGGCATAGCGTTGCAGGATGCCGATCACCCAGTTGCGATCTTCCGAGCGCATAAATAGCAGCAGGTGCCAGTGCGGGGTGCCGTCGTGGTGAGCCTCGCACACGCGAAATCCATAAACGGGGGCGTTCCACTGTTTGAGGGCGGCCACTTGATATTTCATCAGACGATGACATACGCCCACTTTGTACCGGATTATCTCAATGACGCGGTCCGCTTTAATCCGTTGGAAAACCATCTTCAACCCGCTTGATCTTCCCTGAGAATGGGCAGAAAGAAGTGTCCACATTTTGCCAATTTTGGTGTCTTTTTACGTCCAAAAGTGTCCCCTTGTGTGGCACTTAACTCCTTGGTTTGAATGTACCTTTTTGAAATTAAATAAATAAAAATGGCAGCCGAAGCTGCCATTTTTTATTGATGTATTATGTCGTTTTGATTCAGGAGGTCTTGCGATCCTGATCCGGCTCGAACTGATGGCCCGATTTCTCCAGCTCCAGGTTCTCTTCGGAGCGTTTGCCCACCCAGTAGTCGGCGTTCTTGATGCCGAGCTTCTCCGGGTGGAATACGGGGTCAATACCTTGTGCCTGCTGCGCTTCATAATCCTTCAGACAGGTGAAGGCGGTTTTTTGCAGCAGCAGGATGGCGATGATGTTGAGCCATGCCATCAGGCCGACCCCGATATCACCCATGCCCCACGCCAGATCCGCCGTCTTGACGGTGCCGTAGACAGTGGCAGCCATCAGCGCAATCTTCAGCAAGAAGGTGAGCCAGGGGCGATTAATCTTGCGGTTGATGTAGGCGATGTTGGTTTCGGCGATGTAGTAGTAGGCAACAATAGTGGTGAACGCGAAGAAGAACAGCGCGATTGCCACGAAAATGCTGCCAAAGCCCGGCATCATGCTCTCCATGGCGGTTTGCACATAGCCCGGGCCGGCAGCGATACCGGCAATACCCGTGTAGATGGCGGCGCCGTCCGGCCCTTGTACGTTATAGAGACCGGTGATCAGCAGCATAAAGCCGGTGGCGGAGCAGACGAAAAGGGTGTCGATATAGACGGAGAACGCCTGCACCAGACCTTGCTTGGCCGGGTGACTCACTGCCGCCGCAGAGGAGGCGTGCGGTCCTGTACCCTGACCCGCTTCGTTGGAGTAGACCCCGCGTTTTACCCCCCACATGATGGCCAGACCCAGAATGGCACCGAAACCGGCATCCAGACCGAAGGCGCTTTTCCAGATCAGCAGGATCACGCCCGGTAGCTGGCCGATATTGAGGGCGATGATGACACAAGCCACGATGATGTAGCCCAGCGCCATAAAGGGCACCACGGTACTGGCGAAGCTGGCGATACGCTTGACGCCGCCGAAGATAATAAAGCCGAGCAGCAGCGCCAGACCGGCGGCGGTGACGTTCGGATCAATATTAAAGGCGGTCTGCAGGCTGGAGCCGATGGAGTTGGCCTGTACGCCCGGCAGCAGCACGCCGCATGCGAAGACGGTAGCGATGGCGAAGGTCCAGGCGTACCACTTCATGCCAAGCCCTTTCTCGATATAGAAGGCCGGGCCGCCGCGGTATTCACCATTGATCTTCTCTTTGTAAACCTGACCCAGGGTGGACTCCACGAAAGCAGAGCTGGCGCCGAGGAAGGCGACCATCCACATCCAGAACAGGGCGCCCGGGCCACCGAAGGTGATGGCGGTGGCCACACCGGCGATGTTACCGGTACCCACGCGACCGGCCAGGGTCATGGCCAGCGCCTGGAAGGAGGAGACACCGGCATCGGTGCTCTTGCCATCAAACATCAGGCGCACCATCTCTTTGATATGACGCAGTTGCAAAAAACGGGTGCGCAGGGAGAAGTAAAGACCGACCCCCAGACACAGGTAGATGAGCGCAGGGCTCCAGATTACACCATTGATGGCATTGACGATTTCATTCATGTACAACAACTCCTTTGTTGTGTTTGTGGCGCTGTCTTGGCGAGATCTTGGCCTCGCTCTCTGTCACTGTTTTCGGCCCTGTTTGTTAACAATCCAGTTAACAAATGAGCGCGAGATTGAGGGGTTAAGCAGAGCGCAAACACGCGCCATGCATGGCTTGTAACATATCGAGTTGTATCGGTGCTTCCCAGCGAAAAATGTTGTCTTGTTGCAAATTTGTGAATTGACAAGGGTGGGGGGATAATGGCAGGCAGCGTTTTCTATGAGTAAAGATGAGATCCTCCTTGTTGATCTGCGCCGGACAATGTGACGGGCGTAACACAATGGAAAGCAAACATGAGGCCAACAATGAAAAATGACCCTGAGACGTTGACGATCCGTCCCCCTGAGGCCGACGACGGGAGCGCCATCGCCCACCTGTTCACCCAATTGGGGTATCCTGCCGAAGGCGCTGACGTGACGGCGCGCCTGTTGGCGCCGGATCCCGCGAGCGTTGTGCTGCTCGCCTCCCAGGGCGACAAGGTGGTCGGCGTGCTGGTGTGGCACAAGCTGGCACCGCTGCATGTTGCACCAGCTTGGGGCCTGATCTCGGCGCTGGTTGTCGATGAAGGGGCAAGAGGGGCGGGAGTGGGCGCAGCCCTGCTCAAGGGCGCCGAAGCGATGGCGCGGGCCGCAGGTTGCGCCCAGCTGGAACTCTCCAGCAGTCTCAAACGCGAGGCGGCCCACCGTTTCTATCTGGCGCAGGATTATCAGGAGCGGCCGAAACGGTTCGTCAAACTGCTGTAACCTATTTTTTGCATCAAAAGAAGGAGTAGGCGTGCTGGGATGGTTCAAATGGCTGGGTGGTCGCCCGCAAACGCCCATGAGTGAGGATGAGTTGGCGCTGTGGCGTCAGGCGCTGGCGGCAGTGCCCATCTTGCAAGGGCTCAGCGACACCGAGCAGACGACGCTTATCGGCTTGGGGCAACAGCTACTCAAGCGCAAGACCCTGACCCTGATCGGGGTAGAGCTCAGCCGCCGTCAACAGGCGGTGCTGGCGCTGCAGGCGGCGTTGCCCATCTTGCACCTTGGCCTTGACTGGTATCGCGGCTTTCACGAAGTCATCATTATTCCCGAGCCCGTCACCCGGCGCCAGGAGGTGCAGGATGAGTTCGGGCTGGTGAGCGAGTTTGAAGAGGAGAACGCCGGTGAATCCTGGCCACAAGGGCCATTGGTGCTGGCCTGGAGCGAACTGCAGCAGGATGGCGACTGGGACGGCTTTAATCTGGTGATCCACGAGTTGGCTCACAAGCTCGATATGCTGGGCGGTGAGGCGGACGGTGCGCCGCCGTTGCCGGGGCCGATGAGCAGCCAGCTCTGGCAGCAGGCCTTTCAGGCCGCCTTCGATGCGCTCTGCCAGCAGCTTGATCGGGACGAGGTAACCGCTATCGATCCCTATGCGGCCGAACATCCTGCCGAGTTTTTTGCCGTCAGCTGCGAATGTTTCTTTACCGATCCGCTGCGGCTGCAGCAGGTCTATCCCGCGGTATACCGGCAACTGAGCCAGTTCTTTAGCCAGGATCCCGCGCAGCGTTTTCCCGCGACCCGCTTGCTGGCGGGGGAGGGAGGTTACGGAGTTCTGTGACATCAATGCACAACAAAAATGGTAAAACAGTGGAAATGCTTAATTGTGGTCAGTGTTAAATTAAATACGAAAATCCAAAACTGACGAGCTTTATATTTAACGTAAATGTTATTTAAACACACAGCCAATACCGGTGTTAGTCCGGTATTGGCAAAGTATCAGAGAATAAAAATAGGGGGGTTATTTCATGTTCGATATGCTATGAACGATAAAATGCTATCAGTTTATCGATTGCTCTTTCAACAAATATGCTTTTGTCATAGAGATCAATGTGGTTGGCGCCACCTATTTCGAATAGTTCTTTAGGCTCACTTGCTTCTTTATACATTTGTTCACTCTCATTTTTAGAGCCTGCTAACTCACCAATTATCATGAGTAGTGGCGTTGGCGCTAAAAATTTCGCGTTATCTAGCGCTGAAAATGTCAATAGCTTCTCATAGCTCCATGGTAAAAATTTACTCTCATACTTTCCTTTTATTCCCCGGTCTGTCATATAATATTCATAAAACTCTTGAAATAGTTTCGGCATGTCAGGCGTGCAGTTTTCTGGCGCATGCGGTAAATATGAAATCGCCTCACCATTTACAAATTGTAATCTAGCATTATTTACTGATGAGAGTAATTCATCTAAATTCTTTTGAGAGAATAAGCTGCGATAAAAACCTCGATGATCGAAGTACGCATTTACGGTTGCAACTTTTGATATTCTTCTATCGGTAACAGCTGTATGTGATAAGTATCCTCCGCCGGAGCAGATTCCTAAACCAAAAATTGATTTTTTATCAACTATATCTAATGTTGATAAGTAGGTAACTGCTGCAGAAATATCTTCTGACTTATTATATGGATTTTCATAGAATCTGGGTTCACCTTCACTGTCACCAAAAGTTGCATGATCAAATGTCAGGCAAATAAAACCATGTGCAGATAATCGCTGAGCATACTCATCAACAGTTTGCTCTTTAACACCGGCTTGAGGTGGGACAAGAAGAATCGTAGATCGTACTTCATTATCCACAATGTTGTCAGGTTGATATAGATATCCAATTAGTTTGTTTTCTTGGCTATAAAAACTGATTTTTGATTTGATTGTTATCATAGCTTTCCCTATTTTATATTGAATTTATGTGAATTATTAAAAGTTTTCTATAGAAATTAATTTTGCATCGCTTCGTATTTTTTTTAGTACTGGGTTTATCGCTTGATGGGATGGCATACATAGCCCTACGCTTCGACCTCTAATGGGGAGATTAATATCAAAAACGTTTATGTCTGATACTTTTTCAACTAGTCCCATAGGAAGGAAGCAACTACCTAAACCCGCAAGAGCTAACAAAAAAGCCTGTTCCTTTGTTTCTGCTGTAGACACAATGTTCAATGCAATCTTCTTTGATGATATTAATCCGAGCACTTCTTGGTGAACTTCACAACTGGGGCACTCTATAAAATCTAAGTGATAAAAATCTTCGATTTTACTTGGTGCTGAAATGTTCTCTTTTGTAACAAAAACAAACTTCTCTTCCCATAACGGGATAAATAGATCAGTATCATTTTTGTCTTTTTCGAATCCAATTCTGCAATCAGATTTATCTGATGAGGTCAAAATAAAATGGCAATTAGGTGTCAAACGTTCTAAATGAGAAAGTGTTGTCGCAGTTTTATATTTACTGATGGAGTTGCAGACCCCAACACTTATTTTAGGTGTTGTTGCCTTTGACATGAATAAAGTTGAGATTGTAGCGCTGTCATTCACAAGACGCTTTGCGTGAGGATATAACTCGTGGGCACTGTTAAGTGGTTGAACTCCCTTTTTATCTCGTAAAAAAAGATCGTTGCCAAGTAGTTCCTCAAGTTGTTTCAATGCGGCAGATATAGATGGCTGCGTAATGTGACATTTTTCCGCAGCAAGAGTTAAGTTTTTTTCTTCATAGATAGCTATAAACAAACGTAACAGTCTAATATCAACCATATTTCCCTCCACTTTATTAACGATAGAGTACATTGCATGGTGTCATTAATAAAATACCGTTTGCCAATGATACCCATAGCCTTAGGCTATAGAAAAAAGAACCTCCCAAACAATTCATCTGAGAGGTTCTAAAAACAACGACTTAGTTAGGGCAATGGTACTATATGTAGTTAAAAAATAGTCTTTTTATAAAATTCATCCAGTTTTATAACAGCCTGATTAACATACTTATCTTGGTCATACAGGTCAAAGTGACCAGCACCTTTGATGGTAAAAAGTGTGGCATCAATTTTTTTCTGTTTTGCACGTTCCACAGCAATTTTACTAAATGGAGCAGACAATGCCTCTGACCCAATGATCGCCATAAATGGCTTTCCTTCAAGTAATTCAATGTGTTCAGTTGGGTTAAATGCATATCTTGAATCTAATGAGATAGCTGCTCTCTTGGGGGTGTATGTTGCTACGGCACCACCGCGCTTGCTATTTCGGTAGTAATCTGCAGCTTGATCCCAGAATTCACCAAGACCAGAACCTGCAGCAGGGATCCCATCTACATAGAGTACCTCACCGGTTTCAAAGTATTTTTGACGAGCATCACTAGCCCATTTAATTTGCTGTTGATATTGCTTAACAGGGGAGCCGTTGAGCATGTTTGCATATTGAGTTGCACCACCCATGCCATAATCAGTGAAGTCAATAAAAGCGCTAACAACAGCTAGCGATTTTACTCGTGAATCTTGATAGGCAGTTTGAAGACCGTAACCAGCACCAGAACATAATCCTAGTTCAGCAACTCGCTCATCATCAACACCTGGAATAGAACGGATGAAGCTAATTGCATTTTTAATATCTTCCACTTTCATCGGAGCATTTTCCATGCCTCGAGGCATACCACCACTTTCACCATATGTTCTGTGGTCAAATGCTAAAGTGACATAACCCTTCTCAGCCATTTTTTTTGCGTAAATTCCGGCGGTTTGCTCTTTTACGCCACTGGCTGGAGTTATCACCACGATAGCAGGGTACTTTTTAGCCGGATTAAAATCCTTAGGCAAGAATAAATTTCCTGAAATTCTTGTGTTTTCACTTAGGAAATTTACTTTATTAATACCGGGTTGGAGTTCATAGTTGATATCCGCAAATGAATTGAATGATGCAATTGCGGAAAGGCCAAACATGAATGCTGAAATTGTTTTTAGTTTCATTTTTCTTTTCTCTTGGTTAATGAAAACATACTGTTTAACTGAATAAAACATCACCACTGACATTATCAAGGCATGGGTGTATATCAAATCTTACAACACCTACCTGCATGCGCCCCAAGCATTGTTCTTTAACTTTTGCAACACCGACATGTCCAAATCCTGCACATAGCTCTATAGCTCTGATACCTTCTGAATATAAATCATCAAGCTGTAAGCATGCTTCTTGATAGCTAGATACTGCTATTGTTTTAACATGAACGCTATCTGTTTTAACCCATTGAAAATCAAGTTCTGGATTGACATTAGGAGCTAGGAAAATGAAAGCTGCTTTGAAACAAGACATGTAAACTCCGTATAGTGATATGTTATGTTTAAATTCATCGTATTTCTGGCCTAACATTCCCTCCTTTCTTTATCATTGCCCTTTAAATGTGGCATTGATAAACACGAATCTGCAACAGTCAGTGTCTATGACCATTATTTGATTAGACTATTTGCCATGCCTTAAATTTTAGATAAGGATGATGATTGTTTTATTAAGTTAATAAATCCGAATTGGAGAGTAGAATGACTGAGGAGAACAGAATGACTGATCTGAAAGTGGCCGCTCAGCGCGCCCTGAACCTGATGGACCTGACCACCCTGAACGACGACGATACCGATCAGAAGGTGATCGACCTGTGCCATAAGGCCAAGTCACCGGCTGGCCTGACCGCCGCCGTCTGCATCTACCCCCGTTTTATCCCTATCGCTCGCAAGACCCTGCGTGAGATCGGCGCTGCCGACGTACGCATTGCGACCGTGACCAACTTCCCGCACGGCAACGACGACATCGAGATCGCCGTGGCCGAAACCCGTGCCGCAGTCGCCTACGGTGCTGACGAAGTGGACGTGGTGTTCCCGTACCGCGCCTTCATGGCTGGTAATGAACAGATCGGTTTTGATCTGGTCAAAGCCTGTAAAGAGGCCTGCGCTGCCAACGTGCTGCTGAAAGTGATCATCGAAACCGGCGAGCTGAAAGAAGAGGCGCTGATCCGTCGCGCTTCCGAAATCTGTATCGATGCCGGTGCCGACTTCATCAAGACCTCCACCGGCAAGGTGCCGGTCAATGCGACCC
>NZ_JBFODG010000029.1:0-147876 GCF_040908215.1 Aeromonas sp. R5-4
TCTTTACCGGTTAGTGTGCTGATATGGCTCAGTCGGTAGAGCGCATCCTTGGTAAGGATGAGGTCCCCAGTTCGATTCTGGGTATCAGCACCATTTTCAAGTTAGCTTTAAAAGCTTTTGCCTGACGGCAATAGCGCCGTGGAACCACCTGATCCCATGCCGAACTCAGAAGTGAAACGCGGTAGCGCCGATGGTAGTGTGGCATTCGCCATGCGAGAGTAGGACACTGTCAGGCACCTATTTAGAAGAGGCCTCCCATTCGGGAGGCCTTTTTGCATTTCTGCGTTCCAAAAATCTGTCATGCCGCCGGCATTTTAGTAAAAGTGCTGGGCTATCAAGGGATTGCCCGTTACTCTTTAGCCGTTACCGATTAACACGTGATGCTGCCAGCGAGGTATTGATGGCTACGTTGAAGGAAATTGCACAGGAAGCGGGGGTTTCTCTCGCCACGGTATCCCGGGTACTGAACGAGGATCCCAGCCTGAGCGTCAAGGAAGAGACCAAGCAGCGGATCTTCGAGATTGCCGAACGGCTGGAGTACAAGACCAGCAGCGCCCGCAAGGGGGTACACAAGAGCAAGCTGCACTTTCTGGTGGTCTATGCCTATCCCCAGAGTACCGAGGTCAACGACCCTTACTATCTCGCCATCCGTTATGGTATCGAGACCCAGAGTGCCCGCCTCAATATCGAGCTGACCCATCTCTACAACTGTGGTGAAGGGCGCGAACTGAGCACCGTGGATGGCATTCTGGTGGTCGGCACCCTCACAGCCGAGCGCCTAGCCCAACTCAGGGCTTGTTCCAGCCAGCTGGTGTTTGTCGACTGCCGTTCACAGGGAGAGTTCGACTCGGTTGATGTGGATCTCGCCCTGATCAGCCAGCAGGTCGTCGATTACTTCATCGCGCAGGGGCACCAGCGTATCGGTTATATCGGTGGCCAGGATGAGAATCCGGATCTGCGTGAACTGGCCTTCCGGGATTATGGCCAGCGGCTGGGGGTGGTGCAGGAGAGCGATCTCTATCGTGGGGACTTCTCCAGCGCTTCCGGCTACCAGTTGGCGAAGGAGATGCTGGCAGGGGATTGGCCCAAGGCGCTGTTTGTCGCCTCCGACTCCATCGCGATTGGTGTGTTGCGTGCCATTCATGAGAAGGGACTGGCGATTCCCCAGCAGATCGAGCTTATCAGCGTCAACGATATCCCGACCGCCAAGTTCACCTTCCCGCCGCTCTCCACGGTGCGGATCCACTCCGAGTTGATGGGCTCCCAGGGGGTCAATTTACTGGTTGAGCGGCTGCGAGATGAGCGGGATATTCCACTCCGGGTGTTGGTACCGAGCAAGTTGACCCTGCGTGGCACCACTCGCTGATTTTAGTAAAACATTCTGCTTTTTAGTCGCGCCATCTTGCGGTGGTGCGACTCCTCTCCCAAGTAAACTTATTTCCCATATCATCCCGTGACGTCATATCGTATTGTTTTGTAGTTGATTTTATTGCAGTTCAGCCAACGGCTATCAATATCTATGCCACTCATCCATATCTTGCCCTCCTTTATCTCCCGCTTCTGATCTCGCTCACAAAACCATCTGTTCATTGTGATCAGGTTAAAACTTTACCAATTCAAAGCTGATATTTAGTAAATTTTTATCTAGAGTTTACCCAGTTAACGTTGCCTTGTTCCGGGAGGACATGTGAATAACTGGGAAAACGTCCAATTCGTAGGTGAAAACAGGCTGGCCCCGCGCGCCTACTTCTTCTCTTATGCCGACCACGGGCTGGCGGCTACCATGCAGCGCGAGCTGAGCCGCCGTTTTCTGAGCCTTGGCGGCCAGTGGCAGTTCCACTACTTCGACCACCCCCTGCAGGTACCAGAGGCCTTCTATCACAGCCCCATGAGCGAGTGGGGCCAGATCACCGTGCCCAACATGTGGCAGATGGAAGGGCATGGCCAGCTGCAGTACACCGACGAAGGTTTTCCCTTCCCCATCGATGTGCCCTTCGTGCCGACCAACAACCCCACCGGCGCCTATCAGCGCAGCTTCACGCTGAGCCCTGCCTGGGACGGCGAGCAGGTGATCATCAAGTTTGACGGGGTGGAGACCTACTTCGAGGTCTATGTGAACGGCCACTACGTCGGCTTCAGCAAGGGCAGTCGTCTCACCGCCGAGTTCGATATCAGTGCCTACGCCAAGGTTGGCGAGAACCTGCTGTCAGTGCGGGTGATGCAGTGGGCCGACTCCACCTATATCGAAGATCAGGACATGTGGTGGATGGCGGGGATCTTCCGCGACGTCTATCTGGTGGGCAAACCGGCCGCCCATGTGCAGGACTTCTTCATCCGCACCGCGCTGGCCGATGACAATCAAAGCGCAACCCTGAGCTGCGATCTCCAGCTGGAAAATCTGGGGGCGCCCGCCCGTGATCACCGTCTGGTCTGGTCGCTGCTGGATCAGGGCCGCGAGATCGCCAGCGGCTCACTCGACCATCTCGCCATCGATGGCAAGTGTGACTGCCGCTTCATGCTGGATCTGGCCACCCCCCATCTGTGGAGCGCCGAAGACCCTTACCTCTATCAGCTGCAACTCTCCCTCTACAATGGTCAGGGTGAGCTGCTGGAAGTGATCCCGCAGCGGGTCGGGGTGCGTGAAATCAAGGTCAAGGATGGCCTCTTCTACGTCAACGGCCACTACCTCAAGCTGCACGGGGTGAACCGCCACGACAACGACCACCTCAAGAGCCGCGCGGTCGGCATGGATCGGGTGGAGCGCGATATCGTGCTGATGAAGCAGCACAACCTCAACTCGGTGCGCACCGCCCACTACCCGAATGACCCGCGCTTCTATGAGCTGTGCGACCAGTACGGCCTGTTCGTGATGGCGGAGACCGACGTGGAGACCCACGGTTTTGCCAACGTTGGCGATCTCAGCCGCATCACCGACGATCCCTTCTGGGAGCCGGTGTTCGTGGATCGCATCGAGCGCCATGTTCACGCCCAGAAGAATCACCCCTCCATCATCATCTGGTCGCTCGGCAACGAGTCCGGCTACGGCTGCAACATCAGAGCCATGTACCAGCGCTGCAAGGCGATCGACCCGACCCGGCTGGTGCACTACGAAGAGGATCGCGATGCCGAGGTGGTGGATGTGGTGAGCACCATGTATTCGCGCGTCTCCCAGATGAACTGCTTCGGCGAGTTCCCGATGGAGAAGCCGCGCATCCTCTGCGAATACGCCCACGCCATGGGTAACGGCCCGGGTGGCCTCAGCGAATATCAGCAGGTGTTCGACCGCCATCCCCACATTCAGGGCCACTACATCTGGGAGTGGTGCGATCACGGCATTCTGGATCAGGACGAGCAGGGGCGTGCCGTCTACAAGTACGGCGGCGACTACGGCGACTACCCCAACAACTACAACTTCTGCATGGATGGCCTCATCTATCCGGATCAGACCCCGGGGCCGGGCCTGCGCGAATACAAGCAGGTGATCTGCCCGGTCAAGGTGCGCGCGCTGGATCTGGCGAGCGGCAACCTGGAAGTGGAAAACCGCTACTGGTTCTCCACTCTCGACGATATCCGCCTGCTGGTCGAGGTGAAGGCCGAGGGCGAGCTGCTGGCCAGCCAGCAAATCCGGTTGGAAGGGGTGGCTCCCGGTGCCATCACCGAGTTGCAACTCGAGCTGCCCACGCTCGATGGGCGGGAAACCTTCGTCCAGCTGCGGGTCATCAAGGCCACCGCCACCCGTTACAGCGCGGCGGAGCACCAGCTGGGCCAGTACCAGTTCCAGCTGAAAGAGTCGACTCGCCAGCTGCAGCCCTTTGCCAATCCCAACGCTACTCCGTTGGATATCGCTGATGAGCGCCTCGCGCTGACCTTGAGCGGCAGCGGCTTTGCCCTGCGTTTCTCACGCCTCGACGGCAAGCTGGTGAGCTGGCTGCAGGATGGAAATGAGCTGATTGAGCGCTCGCCGCGCCTCACCTTCTTCAAGCCGATGATCGACAACCACAAGCAGGAGTACGAGAGCCTGTGGCACCCGAACCACCTGCAGATCATGCAGGAGCACTTCCGCACTCTGAGCTGGCGCCAGCTGGGTGAGGCGGTCGAGGTGACGGTCGAGAGCCTGATCGCGCCGCCGGTGTTCGACTTCGGTATGCGCTGTCGCTACGTCTACACCCTGAGCCCGAACGGTCAGCTGCACGTGGCGCTCTCCGGCCAGCCCTACGGCGGTTATGACGACATCATTCCCAAGATCGGCTTCGAGCTGGGTATTCGCCAGGATCTCGACCGGGTGCACTACTACGGCATGGGTCCGGGCGAGAACTATCAGGACAGCCGCCAGAGCAACTGGATCGACAGCTTCCAGAGCACAGTCAGCGAGATGTGGGAGCACTACCCCTTCCCGCAGGACAACGGCAACCGCCAGCAGGTGCGCTGGGCGACCCTGACCAACCGTCACGGCGCCGGTCTCTACGTGCGGCCTGATGCCCCCATCAACCTGAGCGTCTGGCCCTACAGCTGGGAGCATATCCACGCGGCGCAACACATCAACGAGCTGGAGCCAAGTGGTTATCTCACCCTCAATCTGGATCACAAGGTGCTGGGGCTCGGTTCCAACTCCTGGGGCTCCGAGGTGCTGGACTCCTGGCGGGTGCGCTTCGAGCCGTTCAGCTTCGGCCTGACCCTGCTGCCCATTGCCCGTGGCAACCTCAATCCGGCTGCGCTGGCCGGGCTCGATCTCACCATCAACGGCGGGAGGAACCTCGCATGATCACCCTGGACAACCTGACCCTGTTCAAAAACATCTACCGGGAGGGCAAGAAGTGGGGCCGCTGCGTGGAGGCCATCAACAACCTGCCGAACCTCAAGCCCGGCATCTGCCACTCCATCGGTGACTCCCTCACCTACCGCTTGCAGGAGGGGGCCAGCCCGGCCACCTCACTGTTCGAGGGGCAGCGCCGCTACTTCGACGTCCACTACTACCTGGAAGGAGCAGAGACGGTGGAGTGGGCCCCCAAATCGGAGCTGGCGGTCGAGCAGGCCTATGACGACACCACCGACCGCGAGTGGTTGGCAGGCGAGGTGCGTGAGCGCCAGCAGGTCGGCAATGGTCAGGTGGTGATCTTCGAGAACGACGAGGCCTACCGATTCGTCGGCGACAGCCCGGTGCGCAAGGTGATCATCAAGGTCACCGTCGAAGGCGGCTACTTCAAGAACAAATAACAAGCCGCCGGTTCTGCACTGACAAAGCCGGAAGGGCGGGGTTCACCCTACAACCCATACCCCGCCCTTTCGCGAGATAACTACAGGTCTGGAGATGCACCATGTCTGATTCCAAACGCAACACGATAGGCAAGTTTGGTCTGCTGTCGCTCACCTTCGCGGCGGTATTCAGCTTCAACAACGTCATCAACAACAACATCGAGATCGGTCTGGCCTCGGCCCCGATGTTCTTTCTGGCCACCATTTTTTACTTCATTCCGTTTTGCCTGATCATTGCGGAATTTGTGTCACTGAATAAGAACTCCGAAGCGGGCGTCTATGCCTGGGTGAAGAGTTCCCTCGGCGGGCGCTGGGCCTTTATCTCCGCCTACACCTATTGGTTCGTGAACCTCTTCTTCTTCACCTCGCTACTGCCGCGGGTCATCGCCTACGCCTCCTATGCCTTCCTCGGCTACGAGTACATTCTCACTCCGGTGGCGACCACGGCATTGAGCATGGTGCTGTTCGCCTTTGCCACCTACGTCTCCACCAACGGCGCCAAGATGCTCGGCCCCATCACCTCGGTGACCTCGTCCCTGATGCTGCTGCTGACCCTCTCCTACATACTGCTGGCAGGTGCGGCACTGGTGGGCGGCGTGCAACCGGCTGACCCCATCACGGTAGAGGCCATGGTCCCCGACTTCAGCTGGGCCTTCCTCGGCATCACTACCTGGATCTTTATGGCAGCCGGTGGCGCCGAGTCAGTGGCGGTCTACGTCAATGACGTGAAAGGGGGCTCCAAATCCTTCGTGAAGGTGATCATCGTCGCCGGGATCTTTATCGGGGTGCTCTACTCCATCGCATCGCTGTTGATCAACGTCTTCGTCCACAGCGACACACTGAAATACACCGGCGGCTCGGTGCAGGTGTTCGAGGGGCTGGCGGCTTACTTCGGTTTGCCGGAGAGCCTGATGAACCGCTTCGTCGGGCTGGTCTCCTTCACCGCCATGTTCGGCTCCCTGCTGATGTGGACGGCGACCCCGGTGAAGATCTTCTTCTCCGAAATCCCGGCCGGTATCTTCGGCAAGAAAACCGTCGAGCTGAACGAGAACGGCGTGCCCGCCCGTGCAGCCTGGATCCAGTACCTTATCGTGCTGCCGCTGATGGTGATCCCGACTCTGGGCTCCAACACCGCGCAGGATCTGATGAACACCGTTATCAACATGACCGCCGCCGCTTCCATGCTGCCGCCGCTGTTCATCATGCTGGCCTACCTCAATCTGCGTCTGAAGCTCGATCACCTGCCGCGGGATTTCAGGATGGGTTCGCGCACCACCGGCATCGCCGTGGTCTCGGTGCTGATCGCCATCTTCTCGGTGGGCTTCCTCGCCTCCACCTTCCCGACCGGCGCCGACATCATGACCATCATCTTCTACAACGTCGGCGGGATCGTGATTTTCCTCGGCTTCGCCTGGTGGAAATACAACAGATACGAAGTCTCCCTTAGCGCCGAAGCACGCGCGAAAGAGGCCCAGCCGACAGCGCAGGTTGCCATGCAGACGCCATAGCCACTGCATTGAATCCGAATAAAACCGGGTGGCCGTTGGCCACCCGCAAACCGTTGAACCAGAAAAGGAAAAGAGCATGAGCGAGACGATCGAGTTTGCCGAATTCAAACGGGTCGAGATGAAGGTGGGCAAGGTGTTGGAGGTGGTGCGCCACCCCGGTGCCGACAAACTCTACATCGTCCAGATCGACGTGGGTGGCGAGCGGCCGCTGCAGACCGTCACCAGTCTGGTGCCCTACTACAGCGAAGAGGAGCTGATGGGCAGCGAGGTGGTGGTACTGACCAACCTCAAGCCCACCAGGATGCGCGGTGAGCGTTCCGAGTGCATGTTGCTCTGCGCCGAGACCCCGGACGAGAGCCAGAGCGTGCTGTTGCAACCGCGGGTGCCGATGGCGCCGGGCACTCCGATCGTCTGAATGGTATTGCGAGCCGGTGCGGGAGACGGTACCGGTTCACCAACGAGGTCGTCCACGCGGCCCGATCATAACAAGAGAGTAAAGGGCGGGGCCGACAGACCCTTGCCGAACACATCACAGAGTTACAGCGTTACCCGCAGGGAGCGCAAGTCCACTGGAGGACACCATGTCTGAATCCGTACGCGGCACCATAGGCAAGTTTGCCCTGTTGTCGATGACCTTTGCCGCCGTGTTCAACGTGCGCAACATCGTCAACAACAACATCGAGCTGGGGCTCAGCTCCGCCCCCATCTTCCTGCTGGCGACCATCGTCTACTTCATCCCGTTCGTCTTCATCATCGCCGAGTTCGTCTCGGCCAATAAAAACTCCGAGTCGGGGATGTACGACTGGCTGAAAAAACCGCTCGGCACCCGGATGGCCTATCTGGGCTCTTTTCTTTACTGGTTCGTGAACCTGTTCTGGTTCGTCTCATTGCTGCCCAACGTCATCGCCTACGCCTCCTACGCCATGCTGGGCTATGAGTACAGTTTCTCCCCCATGGTCACCTCGATCATCTCCATCGTGCTGTTTGCGGCGGCGACCCATATCTCCACCAAGGGGGCGAGCTGGCTCGGCAAAATTGCCGAGATCGTGGCCTACGGGGTATTTGCCCTGTTCGCCATCTATGTGCTGGGCGCCCTGATGGCTCTGAGTGGCGATCATGTGCCGGCCCAGCCCATCACGCTGGCGGCGATGACTCCCACCGTCAACTGGGCGACGCTCGGTATCATGTGCTGGATCTTTCAGGCGGCGGGCGGTGCCGAGACGGCGGCGGCCTACCTCAATGACGTGAAGGGGGGCCAGAAGTCCTTCATCAAGGTGATCATCAGTGCCGGTATTGTCATCGGTGCCATGTATGCGGTCGGTTCCCTGCTGGTTAACGTGTTCGTGCCGCGCGAGAGCCTCACCTATGCCGGCGGCATGGTGGAGATCTTCACCGGCATGGCGCAGTACTTCGGTCTCTCCGAGGCGCTGGTTGGCCGCTTCGTCGGCGTGGTGCTGTTTATCGCCATGTTCGGCTCCATGATGATGTGGACCTCGGCGCCGGTGAAGATCCACTTCTCCGAGATCCCGAAGGGGGTTTACGGCGAGAAAACCACCCAGCTCAACGAGCACGGCGTGCCGGTGCGCGCCGCCTGGTGGCAGTTTGTCTTCGTGTTCGCGATGCTGGTGGTCAACGGCTTCGGCTCCGAGTCGGTGCAGCAGATGATGAACACTGCCATCAACCTCACCGCCGGTACCGCCATGCTGCCGCCGATCTTCATCATGGTGGCCTACTTCGTGTTTCGCTGGAAACATGACGACATCCCCCGTGACTTCCGCATGGGGTCGCGCAAGTTCGGGATGGGCGTGGTGTCGGTGCTGATCGCCATCTTCGTGGTGAGCATGAGTGCCTCCGCCTTCCCGGCCGGGGTGGATCTGGTGCGCGCCTTCTTCATCAACGTCTTTATGACCGCGGTCTTCTCGGCGCTGGCCTACTGGTGGATCTCCCGCTTCGAGAAGCGGCAGGCCGGCAAGCTCGCCGGCAATGAGAAGAAAACCGGCAACGGCACGCTGGCAAGCCAGCGCTGATCGGCTGAGTGAAAAAACGGAACGGGCGGCCTTGGTCGCCCGTTTTTTTATCCATTTTTAGCCGTTTGGGAGCTGTCAGGGCCGGTTTATCGTCAACTTTTGCTACTCGATATGGCGAAGGCGTTAAGCATTGATGAACAATTATTCGCCGCTCAACTTTGCGCCTCTCCGTTATCGGGGTAAGCTGGAGGTTCGTTTTAGCGGGAGGTGCCAGACATCTCCCGCTCTGTTTCTTGTCCTCCCCAATCCTGACTGTCGCCACGGCAGCAGGATGCCCTTCTGATGGAGACCTTTCGTGCGTCTGGATCCCTTTACTGTTGTGCTGATTGCGGTGGTCACCCTGGCCTCCCTCTTTCCCTGCGAGGGGCAGGTAGCCGTCTGGTTCGGTCTGCTGACCAAGCTGGCGGTGGCGCTCCTGTTCTTCATGCATGGCGCCAAGCTGTCGCGCCAGAACCTGCTGGCGGGCCTCGGTCACTGGCGGCTCCATCTGGTGGTGATGCTCAGCACCTTCGTGCTGTTTCCGCTGCTCGGGCTGCTGCTCACCCCGCTGGTACCGGGCTGGCTGAGCTCGGCCATCTACCTCGGCTTCCTCTATCTCTGCGCTTTGCCAGCCACCGTGCAGTCGGCCATTGCCTTCACCTCGATGGCGGGGGGCAATGTGTCGGCGGCGGTGTGCAGCGCCTCGGCCTCCAGCATCCTCGGGATCTTCCTCTCGCCGGTGCTGGTGGGGATGATGATCCACGTGCAGGGGGAGGGGATCGACACCTGGCACTCCATTCAGTCCATCATGATGCAGCTGATGCTGCCGTTCGTGGTAGGCCACCTGTCGCGCCCGCTCATCGGTCGCTGGGTCGATAGCCACCGCCCGCTCATCGGCAAGCTGGATCAGAGCTCCATCCTGCTGGTGGTCTACGTCGCCTTCAGCGAGGCGGTGGTGCAGGGGATTTGGCACCAGGTCGGCTGGTACGATCTGGCCAGTATCGTGCTGCTGAGCTGCGTCTTGCTGGCGCTGGTGCTCTGCTGGAACGTCTGGATCAGCCGTCGTCTCGGCTTCGACAAGGCGGACGAGATCACCATCGTTTTCTGCGGCTCCAAGAAGAGCCTCGCCAACGGGGTGCCGATGGCCAACGTCATGTTCCCGGCCGCCAGCGTCGGGGTGATGGTGCTGCCGCTGATGATCTTCCACCAGATCCAGCTGATGGTCTGCGCCGTGCTGGCGCGCCGCTATCACGAGCAGGGGCATTGATACTCGCGCCGTTTCTGCTGCCATAACAAGAGGGAGGCCCGTTGGCCTCCCTCTTTTCATCTATAAGCCGATCGGCGGATTAGCGTTTGCGCCAGACGGTCAGCTGCGCCACCGTGTGCTGGTATTTGCGGGCGGTCTCGCGGATGACGAAGGGCACATCCCGCGGCGGGCAGTGCTCCTCGAACTCAGCCGCCAGCAGCCGTTGCAGCGCCTGATAGGTGGTGAGCGCCTCGCCGTTTTCGCGAATGCCGCCGAGCCAGTTGGCGGGCGGGGTATATTCCGCCAGCCAGGTATAGGGGCTGGTGAGCACCAGCAGGCCACCGCTGCGCAGCCGCGGGGCGATATCCCGCAGGAAGCGGGCGGGCTCCCGCAGCCGGTCGATCAGGTTGGAGGCGAGCACCAGATCGTAGTGGTCATATTTGGGCTTGAGGTTGCAGGCATCCCCCTGACTGAAGTGGATGCGCTCAGCCTGACTTGCCCCCAGCCCGTGGCTCGACAGGCGTGCCTCGCAATACTCCACCAGTTCACCCTCCAGCGGAATGGCGTAGCGGAAGCTGTTCTGACTGGCGAGGGCCAGCGCCACATCGATGAAGCGGGCCGAGTAGTCCACCCCGTCCACATGCTGGAAGTGGCGGGCCAGTTCGAAGCTGGCGCGGCCGGTGGCGCAGCCGATATCCAGCGCCCGCTGGTGGTTGCTGCAGAGCTCGCCAGCAAGATCAGCAAGCGTCTTGGCGTAGTTGGCTACCCCGAAGTGGCTCGGGCCGTACTGGAAGTCGAGGTACTGAGCGACCAGCGTGTCGGTTTCATAGGGATTCACGATAACGGGTTCCTGATAACGGGAGACCAGATAGCGGAAACCCGCATGCTGGAAGAAGTGACGCCGGAAGGCGTAACGGGATGATTTGAGCGCTTCGTTACCTGTGCTGATCCAGCTGCCGCCCTTGATCAGGGTGTGCTTGCCATCAAAGGTGGGGGTGGAGAAGTCGTCGTAGAGCGGGTGGATTTTAAAGCCGTCGAAGCCATCGATGGCGGTGCTGGTCCACTGCCAGACATTGCCCACCAGATCGAAGAACTCCCCTTGCGGGCAGGCATCCACCGGGCAGGAGGAGGCGAAACGGGCCAGATTGATATTGCCGGGTGCCTCCGTCCAGTCCGGCTGATCGCCGGGTAGCTGCTCGCGCAGCAGCTGCCACTCTGCCTCGCTCGGCAGCTGGATGGGGAGCCCGGTCCGGGCCGCCTTCCAGCGACAGAAGGCAGCCGCCTCCAGCTGATTCACCTCGACTGGCCAGTCCCAGGGCATGGCGACCTGCTCGGTCATCAGCCGCAGCTGCAATTGTTCGGGCTCGGCGGGGTCACCCACCCAGAAGGTGGGCATCTGCGCCTTGGCGTACTGACACCAGCCCCACCCCTCCTCATCCCACCACTGTTGCTCGCTATAGCCGCCCGCCTGGACGAAGGCGAGGTACTCGGCATTGCTCACCAGCATGCGGCTGGCCTGAAACGGGGCCAGCTCGATATGGCGCTCGCCATATTCGTTGTCCCAGCCGTAGGTGGCGTCCCGCTTGCCAAGGCGCACCTTGCCGCCGGCCACCGGCAGCAGGCTGTTGGTGGGCACCTGCTCAATGCGGTGGCGGGCTTCGGTACAGGCGGGCCAATAAGGCTGCGGCCGCACCCAGGCGAGCGGCAACTGGCGGATCAGCACACTGGAGGTCTCGAGGTGGATGCGCTCGTGCTCTATCCCCATCAGGATCACCCAGGCCGGACTCTGCCAGTCGATGGGCAGGGTGAGCGGCATCTGGCGAATGAAGTCGCACACCAGCGAACGGACTTTGGCCCGATAGCTGCGCAGCTCGCTGACCTTGGGCCAGTCGTAGTGGGTCTCGTCCAGATCATCCCAGCTCATCTCGTCCACCCCGATGGCAACCATGGCCTCGATGCGGGCATCCAGCCGCTGATCGATCAGGCGTGCCGCCAGCAGCTTGTTGATAAAGAAGGCGGCGGTGTGGCCGTAGTAGAAGATGAGCGGGTGGCGTAGCGGGATCGCCTTGTTGAACCAGGCCCGCTCATCGGCCAGACAGTCGAACAGCGAGTCGTAGAGATCGAAGGTCTGGCAGAAGTAGGTGAGCAGCTCGCGCCGTTTCTGCTCGGGATCGCTGCCGGTCAGCAACGGGGTGCGAGTCGGCTCCGGCAGACCGGTGGCAGTGGAATAGAGAGGGCTTGCTTGGGTCACGCTCTGACTCCTTGTTGGCAGTGAAGACTGACAAGACAGTGGTAATGAGATTACCGCAATGGAGAGCTTGGTACGCACGAAGTACCACTATTGGCTCAACAGACCGGCAGGGCAATCAAAAACTTCCACGGGCTGTCAGCATAGTGACCGGCAGGACGACCCGCCAGCCAGCTCTCCACCTGCCTGTTAGGGGGGGGTCAAATTCGCCAAATGGTGGTCTAAATGGATCTTTTTGTGCGTATCACATCTTACTGTTGATTTTATTTTTATTGAAAATCATATAGTTATGGTCTGGCATGGCCATTGCTAACTGTGGTTTCATACGGCCTCTATTTTTGTGGTTTCGAACAGGGCCAGTCAGGTGGCTTATCAATAAATAAAAAGGAGAACAGTTATGCGGTGGATGATTGGCGTCTTGGTGGCGTTGGTGATGGGAGGTTGCAACGTCTTTGCCGACACCGAGATCAAGGGGGAAGGTGTCCCGGTCGAGCGCCAGCAGGCGCTGGGCGAGCGGGTGACCCGGGTGCTGGCGGGAACTCCAGCTACCCTCCATCTGGTGGCAGGGGAGCAGCGCGGCATCCTCATCAAGGGGCAGGCAAATCTCTTGCCCTATCTGGAGCTGACCGAGCGCGGCAGCAAGCTGGAGATCGAGGTAAAGGAGGGTTACCAGCTGCGGCCTACCGAACCGCTGGAGATCACCATCACCCTGCCAGAGCTCAGTGAAATGGCGCTGGCAGGTACCGGCAACGGCGATCTGAGCGGTTTCAAGGGTGAGGCGCTGGAGCTGTCAGTGGCGGGAACAGGTGGTATCGTCGCCAGCCAGCTGGAGGTACAGCGATTGAAAGGCAATATCGCTGGTGCAGGCAGCCTGGATCTGGGGAGCGGCTCTGCCGCCAGCATCGAGCTGAACATTGCCGGTGCTGGCGATGTGCTGGGCAGCGAAATGCGTGGCAACGAGGTCGAGGTCAATATCGCCGGCAGCGGTGATGTGGAGGTGCGGGCCCAGCAGACGCTCAAGATCGGCATCGCAGGCACTGGCAACATCACCTACTGGGGTGACCCCGAGGTGGAGCAGCAGATCGTGGGCTCCGGCGGAGTGACCCGAGCGGGCAGCTGAAGCCAACCGATCACCACAACTGAAACAGGCCCGTTATGGGCCTGTTTGATCAGAGGTGGTTGGCGTGAAAGCGCAGGTGCGCCTCGATAAAGCTCGCCACGAAGTAGTAGCTGTGGTCATAGCCCTCGTGGCGGTTGAGCTCCAGCGGCCACTCCTTGCTGGCGGCCACCTCGGCCAGCGCATCGATATGCAGCTGCTCGGCGAGGAAGGGATCATCGAGCCCCACATCCACCAAGGTTGGCAGCGGCGTGACTGGCTGGTGGCGCAGCAGTTGGCAGGCATCCCACTCCTGCCACAACAAGGGATTGCTGCCGAGATACGCCCCGAGCGCCTTCTGGCCCCAGGGGCAGCGGCTCGGGTGGCAGATCGGGCTGAACGCCGAGACCGAGCGGTAGCGACCCGGCTCCCGCAGCGCGGCGATCAGCGCCCCGTGACCGCCCATGGAGTGGCCGCTGATGGCGCGCCGAGTCGAGACCGGGAAGTGGGTCTCTATCAAGTCAGGCAGCTCGCGGGTGACGTAGTCATACATCTGGTAGTGCGCCTGCCAGGGGCTCTGGCTGGCATTGACGTAAAAACCTGCGCCCATGCCGAGGTCATAACCGGGATCGTCCGCTACGCCGTCGCCGCGGGGGCTGGTGTCCGGTGCCACCAGGGCGATGCCAAGCTCGGCGGCGATGCGCTGGGCACCCGCCTTCTGCATGAGGTTCTCATCGGTGCAGGTGAGGCCGCTGAGCCAGTAGAGCACGGGCACCTTCTGGCCGGTGAGGGCCTGGGGCGGCAGATAGATGGCAAAACTCATCTCGCAGCCGAGCACGCTGGCGTGGTGGCGATAGCGCTTATGCCAGCCGCCGAAGCTCTTGTTGCTGCTGATAATCTCCAGATTCATCGAAGGACTCCTGTACCCCGCCCACGATGGCGGGCGGGGCGATCATGCTCAGTAGTGGATGACGGTGCGGATGCTCTTGCCTTCATGCATCAGATCAAATGCCTCGTTGATCTGCTCCAGCGGCATGGTGTGGGTGATGAAGTCATCGAGGCGGAACTCGCCCTGCATGTAGCGCTGCACATAGCTCGGCAGTTCGCTGCGACCGCGTACCCCGCCGAAGGCGCTGCCGCGCCAGACCCGACCGGTCACCAGTTGGAACGGACGGGTGCTGATCTCCTGACCCGCTCCGGCGACGCCGATGATGACCGACTCACCCCAACCCTTGTGGCAGCACTCCAGCGCCGCACGCATCACCTTGACGTTGCCGATGCACTCGAAGGAGAAGTCGACGCCGCCGTCGGTCAGCTCGACGATCACCTCCTGAATCGGTTTGTCGTAGTCGTTCGGGTTGATGCAGTCGGTGGCGCCCAGCTTGCGGGCCAGTTCGAACTTGCTCTCGTTGATGTCGATGGCGATGATGCGACCGGCCTTGGCCAGACGAGCCCCGATCACCGCCGAGAGGCCGATGCCCCCCAGACCGAAGATGGCGACGCTCTCACCCTCCTTCACCTTGGCGGTGTTCATCACGGCGCCGATGCCGGTGGTGACGCCGCAGCCGAGCAGGCAGACCTCCTCCAGCGGGGCGGCCGGGTCCACCTTGGCGATGGAGATCTCCGGCAGTACCGTGTATTCGCTGAAGGTGGAGGTGCCCATGTAGTGATAGATGGGCTGGCCATCTTTCGAGAAACGGGTGGTGCCGTCCGGCATCAGCCCCTTGCCCTGAGTGGCGCGGATCTTCTGGCATAGGTTGGTCTTGCCGGATTTGCAGAACTTGCACTCGCCGCACTCGGGGGTGTAGAGCGGGATCACGTGATCGCCCACCTTGACGCTGGTGACGCCTTCGCCGACGGATTCGACGATGCCGCCCCCCTCGTGGCCGAGGATGCAGGGGAAGACCCCTTCCGGATCTTCACCGGAGAGGGTGAAGGCATCGGTGTGACAGACGCCGGTCGCGACGATGCGCACCCGCACCTCGCCCGCTTGCGGCGGCATGACTTCTACTTCTTCGATGGAGAGGGGCTGACCCGGGCCCCAGGCGATGGCGGCTTTACACTTGATGCTTTGAACCTGTGCCATGAATGACATCCTTCTTGTTGAGCAGGGTGAACAGAGATGAGTTCGGGCATTCAGTGTAGTTTCCCGCCGATTTGGTGATAATGAGGGCAAATCTCAAATCACTTTTACACACAGGTAATAATGTTCGGCTGGGAAGGGATCTGTGAATTTGTCAGCGTGGCGGAGCAGGGGGGCTTTACCCCGGCTGCGCGCAAGCTGGGAGTGTCGGTGGCGCAAGTCAGCCGTCAGGTGGCACAGCTGGAGGATCGGCTGCAGGCCAAGTTGCTGCTGCGCACCACCCGTCAGGTGCGGCTCACCGAGCTTGGCGAGATCTACTATCGCCACTGCCGTCAGCTGCTGGACAACCTCTACGAGGCGGAGTTGGCGGTGGGGCGCCATCAGGCGGTGCCGCAAGGGTCGCTGCGCATCACGGCGCCCGTCTCTTACGGCGAGAGCCGCATCGCCCCGCTGGTGAACGACTTCATGGTGCGTTTCCCCCAGCTGGAGGTGACCCTCAACCTCACCAACCAGCTGCTGGATCTGGTGCATGAGGGTTACGATCTGGCGCTGCGGCTCGGCCATCTCAAGGATTCGACGCTGGTGGCGCGCAAGCTGGCACAGCGGGTGCCCTATGTCTGCGCCTCACCGGCCTACACCGCCCGCCACGGTATTCCCAACAGTCTCTCCGAGCTGACCCGCCACACCTGTCTGGTGGGCAACAGCGACGAGTGGCACTTCACTCTGGATGGCCGCCCCCACAGCGTGCGGGTGCGCGGCCTGTTGCAGTGCAACAGCGGTCACGCCCTGCTGGATGCGGCTCTCAAGGGGATCGGCATCATCCAGCTGCCGGACTACTACGTGAGCGACCATCTGGCCCGGGGGGAGCTGATCGAGCTGCTGCCCGAACTGCGAGCGCCGGCGGAGGGGATCTGGGCCCTCTATCCCCACAACCGCCACCTCTCCCCCAAGGTGCGGCTGCTGGTGGACTATCTGGCCGAACGGCTGAGCGACCCTCACCAACCGGCGCTGGTGATGCCGATAGGCTAGGGGCTCCCCAGCCGTTGACTCACCGGCGGCGGGCGACAGGTGCGATGGCCGGAAAATAAAAGAGCCCTTGAGGAATCAAGGGCTCTTTTGCAGACAACAACCGGATAGTCAGCGACCCATCATTCGATGTTCTGGATCTGCTCGCGCATCTGCTCGATAAGGACTTTCAGCTCGACGGCGGACTGGGTCACTTCGGCGTTGATGGACTTGGAGCCGAGGGTGTTCGACTCGCGGTTGAACTCCTGCATCATAAAGTCGAGACGACGGCCGCAGGCGCCACCCTTCTTCATGATTTTGTTGGTTTCGCTGATGTGCATCTCCAGACGATCCAGCTCTTCGGCCACGTCGATCTTCTGGGCCAGCAGCACGATCTCCTGCTCGATGCGGGCCGGATCCAGCTCCACCTTGGCTTCGGCCAGACGGTCGGTGAGCTTCTGGCGCTGCCACTCGATGATCTGCGGCAGGTGGACGCGCACCTTCTTCACTTCCACCTGAATTCCAGCCAGACGCTGTTCGATCAGCGCCTTGAGGTTGGCCCCTTCGCTGGCGCGGGAGGCGAGGAAATCTTCCATGGTCTGGTCAAACCCGCCGAGCAGCTCGGTGGCGACCGCGTCCATGTCCTGCTCGGCGGCAGCCATGACGCCCGGCCAGCGCAGCACGTCGACCGGATTGAGCTGGCCCTGACCCGCCTCTTTCATTACCCAGCTGGCGCTGTCGATGATGAGCTTGGCCAGCTCTTCATTGATATGGAGCTGGCTGGCTGCGGCCTGAGCGGCCTCGAAGCGCAGGTTGCACTCCACCTTGCCGCGCTGCAGCTTGGCGCGGAAACGCTCACGCAGAACCGGCTCCAGGCTGCGCAGTTGCTCCGGCAGGCGAATGTAGGTCTCCAGATAACGCTGGTTGACCGAACGAATTTCCCAAACGGCTGTGCCCCAGTCGCCCTTGAGTTCCTTGCGGGCGTAGGCGGTCATGCTGTGAATCATTGATTGTTCCGGGCTTGATGAAGTGTGCGGCCAGTATACTCAGCCCGGCCCTGCTCGTCAGCCGATGCCGTGGTTTTAGCGGCTGATATTTGGGGCGGGATCACTTATAATCCCCCGCCAATTTGAGCCAGCCCAGAGGTCCGTTCCATGTCACGTCCAAGCGATCGCAGTGCCGCGCAACTTCGCCCGGTTACCATTACCCGCAATTTCACCAAACATGCAGAAGGCTCAGTGCTGGTGGAGTTCGGTAACACTCGCGTGCTCTGCACCGCCAGCGTCGACACCAGCGTTCCGCGCTTCCTGAAAGGGAAGAACCAGGGCTGGGTGACTGCCGAATACGGCATGCTGCCGCGCTCCACCCACTCCCGGATGAACCGCGAAGCGGCCTCCGGCAAGCAGAGTGGCCGTACTCTGGAGATCTCCCGTCTTATCGCCCGCTCCCTGCGCGCGGCGGTAGACCTGACTGCGCTGGGCGAGCACTCCATCACAGTTGACTGTGATGTGCTGCAAGCCGATGGCGGCACTCGCACCGCTTCCATTACCGGTGCCTGCGTGGCGCTGGTGGATGCGCTGAACTGGATGGTCGAGAAGGGCATGATCAAGCAGAGCCCGCTCAAGCAGATGATCGCCGCCGTCTCCGTCGGCATGTATCAGGGCGAAGCCATCTGCGATCTGGAGTACATCGAAGACTCCGCCGCCGAGACCGACATGAACGTGGTGATGACCGAAGATGGTCGCATCATCGAGGTGCAGGGCACCGCGGAGGCCGAGCCCTTCACCCATGAAGAGCTGCTGGATATGCTGGCGCTCGCCAAGGGCGGCATCGCCGACATCATTGCGCTGCAGAAGCAGTCGCTCTCCTGATTTTAAAAACGCGGCATTGACCGCGTTTTTTTATACCCCCACACAAGACAACGACAAGCCAAGCAAGGAGCCAGAATGAAAGCCTACCAGCGTCAATTTATCGAGTTCGCCCTGGAGAAACAGGTCCTCAAATTCGGTGAATTTACCCTGAAATCCGGTCGTAAAAGCCCCTACTTCTTCAACGCCGGTCTGTTCAACAGCGGCCGCGATCTGGCCCGTCTCGGCCGCTTCTATGCCGCCGCTCTGATGGATGCCGGTATCGAGTTTGATGTGCTGTTTGGCCCGGCCTACAAGGGGATCCCCATCGCCTCCGCTACCGCCGTGCAGCTGGTGGAGCAGCACGATGTGGACGTGCCCTGGTGCTTCAACCGCAAGGAGGCCAAGGATCACGGCGAGGGCGGCAATCTGGTGGGCAGCCCGCTCAAGGGGCGGATCATGCTGGTGGACGACGTCATCACCGCCGGTACCGCCATCCGCGAATCCATGGATCTGATCCAGGCCAACGGCGCCTCGCTGGCGGGCGTGCTGATCGCGCTGGACCGTCAGGAGAAGGGCAAGGGCGAGCTCTCCGCCATTCAGGAAGTGGAGCGTGACTACGGCGCCCACATCATCGCCATCATCCAGATGAGCGACTTGATCCAGTATCTGGAAGAGAAGCAGGCCGAACAGCCGGAGCTGGCAGCGCAACTGGCGGCCATGAAGGCTTACCGCGCTCAGTACGGTATCTGAGTTCCGCTCACACCGCGCAATAGCTGAATGCGGCGCCCGTTTGTTCTCTGGCAGCAAACGGGCGCCGTTTTTTCATCTGCAAAAAGTGGATCATGTGGCTTGAGGTTGCCCTTACAGTAAAGGTTAGGGTTTGCCAGTCGGCGTTTTGTGGTGCCGACGGGTTCCGGGGAGGAACAACATGACCACTCATCTTCAATCACCCATTCATCTGCAGTTGCCGCTCAGCGGCATGAGCTGCGCCAACTGCGCAGGCCGCATCGCGACCAGCCTCAACAAACTCGACGGGGTATCGGCCACCGTCAACTTCGCGCTGGAGCAGGCGGCCATCGAGCTGGCCAGCCCCGACCGTCTGCCAGTGGTGCTCGACAGCATCAAGAGTCAGGGTTACGACTACGGCAGCGAGACCTTTTTGTTTCAAATTACCGGTATGACTTGTGCAGGTTGTTCGGCTCGACTGAACAAGATGCTGGCCGCGCTGCCCGGCGTTATCTCGGCCGAGGTCAATTTCTCCATCGAACAGGCCCGGATCGTGCTGGTCCCCGGGATGCAGACCCCGGCCGCTTTGCGCGAGCAGCTCGAGGCGCTCGGCTTTGGCGCCCAGCTGGCGCAAGGCTCGGCCAGCGGCCGCCGCCAGCAGTTGCTGGAGCGGGAAGCGCAGGAGGCCGCCACTGCCCGTCAGGCGCAAACCCGGGTCATCGTCTCGGCTTTGCTCACCTTGCCGCTGCTGGTGGGGATGCTGGCCATGGCTGGACTGTTCCCCTGGCATCTGCCCGCCTGGCTGGAGCTGGTGCTCGCCACCCCGGTGCAGTTCTGGATCGGGGCCCGTTTCTATCGCGGCGCCTGGCTCGCCATCAAGAACCGCGCAGCCAATATGGATGTACTGGTGGCCACCGGCACCAGTGCGGCCTACTTCTACAGCCTCTATCTGCTGCTGACGTTGGGGATGGCCGCCAGCGGCAAGCTCTACTTCGAAGCTAGCGCCATCATCATTACCCTGATTTCGTTGGGAAAACTGCTGGAGGCGAGAGCCCGCCGCAGCACCCAGTCCGCCATTCGCGAACTGATGGCGCTGCGGCCGGAAACAGCCACCGTCTGGCGTGGCGAGAGCTGGCAGAGCGTCGCCATCGACGAGGTGCTGCGTGGCGATCGGCTGCGGGTGCTGGTGGGTGAGCGGGTGCCGGTCGATGGCAGAATCGTGAGCGGCGCCAGCGAGCTGGACGAATCGATCCTCACCGGTGAGAGCCTGCCGGTGCCGCGCAGTGTGGGCGACAAGGTGCTGGGCGGTGCCATCAACCGCTCTGGCGTGCTGGAGATCGAAGCCACTACGGTGGGGGAGGATTCCAGCCTCAGCAAGATCATCGCGCTGGTGGAGAGTGCCCAGATGGGCAAGGCACCGCTGCAGCAGCTGGTGGACAAGGTCTCCGCCGTGTTCGTGCCGGTGGTGATGACCATCGCCCTGTTCACCCTGCTGGTGTGGTACGCCATCAGCAACGACTTCGCTCAGGCGCTGCTGGCTGCGGTGGCGGTACTGGTGATCGCCTGTCCCTGCGCGCTGGGGCTGGCGACCCCTGCCGCCATCGTCACCGGCACCGGGGTGGCGGCCCGTCACGGCATCCTGATCAAGGATGTAGATACCCTGCAGAAGGCCCACGCCATCAAGGCGCTTATCTTCGACAAGACCGGCACGCTCACTCAGGGCAGGCCCGTGCTGGCGAGCTGGAGCGGCAACGACGAGCAACTCCGCCTCGCCGCCGCCCTGCAGCAGGCGAGCGAACACCCGCTGGCGCTGGCCATGCGCGAGGCGGTCGACAAGGAGGTTACGCTGCCCCAGCCGGAGGCGGTGGAGGTGCGGGTCGGTGCCGGTATTGTCGGTCAGGTCGCCGGTCATACGGTCGCCATCGGCAATGGCTCTTTGCTGGCCCAGCTCGGTATTGAGGTGCCCGCGCAGGATAAACAGCCTGCCGACGGCGCGACCCGGGTCTGGGTGGCCATCGACGGCGTGGTAGCGGGCATTGCGGCGCTGGCCGATACCCTGCGCCCCGAGAGTCCGGATGCCATCGCCACCCTGCGCCAGCGCGGCATCGCCAGCTGGCTGGTGAGCGGCGATGCACCGGCGCCGGTGGCCCATATCGCCGCCAAGCTGGGGCTGGACGGGGCCTTCGACTCCGTACTGCCAGCCGGCAAGGTGGAGAAGGTCGCGGCGCTGCGGGCGCAAACCCGCGGGCTGGTGGCCATGGTGGGGGACGGGGTAAACGATGCCCCGGCGCTGGCGGCGGCGGACGTCGGCATCGCCATGGGCTCCGGCTCCGATGTGGCGATGGAGACCGCCGCCATCACCCTGATGCGATCCGACCCGCGGCTGGTGGCCGATGCCATCGACATCTCGGCGGCGACCTGGCGCACCATACAGCAGAATCTGTTCTGGGCCTTCGTGTTCAACATCATCGGCATTCCGCTGGCGGCGCTGGGCTACCTCAGCCCCGAGCTGGCGGGGGCGGCCATGGCCCTGAGCAGCATTACCGTTTTGAGCAATTCCCTGTTATTGAAACGCTGGCAGCCCAGGGCGGCGCACGGGCCAGCATCCAACCCGATCAGTAAGGAGGCATAAATGAACATCAGCAAGGTTGCCAAGGCCACAGGGCTGACCGCCAAGACCATCCGTTATTACGAGAGCATTGGCCTCATCACAGCCCCGGTACGCAGTGACAACGGCTATCGGAGTTACACCGAGGGGGCGTTGCGCGAGCTGCGTTTCGTCAAGCGGGCGCGGGAGACCGGCTTCAATCTGGAGGAGTGTCAGGAACTGCTGGCGCTCTATCGGGACGAACACAGAACCAGCGCCCAGGTGAAGAAGCTGGCGCAGGAGAAGATCGTCGATCTGCGGGCCCGCATTGCCGGTTTGCAGGCCATGCTTACCTCCCTGGAAGGGTTGGTTTGCTGCTGTCACGGGGATGAAAATCCCGAGTGCCCGATCCTCGACGAATTGGAGAAGGGGTGAGCAAAGACTCACCTGCCAGCGCAGAAGAAATCGATATTGATTGATTAACTTCTTAATAAGCGGCGCTTTATTGTTGCGGGTCAGGGGGTAATGGTAGACTGCTCGGCTCTTGTACAGGAGTACTCAGTTGACCCAGAGTGTGACACGCCAGGTTAAGCAGGCCATTATGGCCCAGCTCTATACCCATGCATCGTTCAGTCTCCCCTGTTTGGGCGTGTTGGCATTTGGCTGGAGTCTGCTGTTTCACGACTATTTACCCGCCATCGAAGCGCTCGGTTGGCTGGCAGGCACTTTCTTGTGGCTGCTGGGTCGGGGCTGGCACTTGCGCTGGCGCCGAGCCCGCCTGCACCAGACGCCGTTGCCGGTGCTGGAGCGGGAGCTCTTTATCGGAGCCACCATCACCTCCATCATCTGGGCCCTCGGGGTGCTGCTCTACATGGACAAGCTGCCCGATACCTACCGGGCCGCCATGATGATGCTCTCCAGCCTCATTCTTACCGGCAGCGCCATCATGCTGTTTGGCAGCCGCCGTACCCTCTATGGTTCTGCCCTGCCGCTGGGCATGGCGATGCTGTTCGAGCTTGGCAATGGCAACGAGCAGGAGCGGATTGTCTCCTGCATGCTGGCGGGCTATCTGTTTGTCTTTCTGCCGACCCTGTTGCGCCGGATGCGGCGGGATCAGATCGCCTCGCTCCATCACCGTTTCTCCAACGCCGAGCTGGTGGCCGAGCTGAAGGCGGTCTCCGAGCATTTGCGTCTCACCTCCCGCCTCGACGGCCTGACCGGCATCGCCAACCGCGCCCATCTCGACGACTCTCTGGAGCGGGCCTGGCGGCGCTGTCACCGCGCCCGGGCGCCGTTGTCGCTGGTGCTGGTGGATGTGGATTACTTCAAGCAGTTCAACGATCTCTACGGCCATCAGCTGGGGGATGACTGCTTGCAACAGGTGGCGGGGCTGCTGGCCGAGGTGGAGCGGCGCGAGGACGATCTGGCGGCCCGTTACGGTGGCGAAGAGTTTGCCTTGCTGCTGCCCTGCACCGGCATGCAGGGGGCACTGCAGGTGGCCGACAATGTGCGGCAGGCGCTCAAGGAGCTGGCCATCCCGCACCAGAAGTCACTGGTCTCCGGTCGGGTCACATGTAGTTTTGGTGTTGCGACACTGATACCGGACAACAGCATGAAAATCGCCGATTTGATCCAAAAAGCGGATGCGGCACTCTATCAGGCCAAGCATAATGGGCGGGATCGAATCGAAGTAGCCTTGATGGGTAAGGTTGCCTGAATTTAACGTGACAGATTAAAGAGGTTGTCTATGCAATGTCATCGTATCGAAGAGCTGCTGGAGTTGTTGCAGCCTGCCTGGATCAAGGAACAGGATCTCAGCCTGGTGCAGTTTGTTGCCAAACTGGCCCAAGAAGCGGGATTTGAAGGGCCTCTGTCCGAGCTGACCGACGACATGCTGATCTATCACCTCAAAATGCGGGAATCCGACAAGCAGGCGATGATCCCCGGTCTGGCCAAGGATCATGTGCCCGATTTCAAAGAGGCGTTGCTCAAGGCTCGCGGAATCAAGTGAATCTTTAGCGGAAGCGCATCACCTCGTGGTGATGCGCTTTTTTGTTGCCGAAAATTGCGATCCAACCCCAATATTAGATACATCTAATCCACACAATTAGCATGCTGTTTAAGATATAATCCGCTCCATAACAAATAAGGGAGCGATGTCTTGCAATGGCCGACCACGATAAAATCGATATCAAGGACGTCACCGACAAGGGCGTAACCGGGACCTTCAACCCCAATACGTTCAAAGCCAGCGACGACAGATTCAACCCGGGCAACCGCATCTATGTGCGGGCCCAGAAAGGGTATTGGCAGCGGATGCGCAAGGCCATGGGCTGGTTCTTTGTGGCGCTGTTCGTGCTGCTGCCCTGGCTGCGTTACGACGGGCGACAGGCGGTGCTGTTCGACCTCGGTCACCAGCAGTTCCATATCTTTGGCGCCACCATCTGGCCGCAGGATCTGACCCTGCTCGCCTGGCTCTTCATGATCGCCGCCTTCGGACTCTTCTTTATTACCACCTTCCTCGGTCGGGTCTGGTGTGGCTATCTCTGCCCACAGACGGTCTGGACCTTCATGTTCATCTGGTTTGAAGAGAAGCTGGAAGGGCCCGCCAACAAACGGCGCAAGCTGGACGAGGCGCCCTGGAGCGGCGAGAAGCTGGCCCGCAAGGGGGCCAAGCATCTGGCCTGGCTGGCGATCTCGCTGGTGACCGGTCTGACCTTCGTCGCCTACTTCCAGGATGTGATTGAACTGGTGCCAGACCTCTTCACTCTGCAGGCCAGCGGATGGGTGCTGTTCTGGGTGATCTTCTTCACCATCATCACCTACGGCAATGCAGGCTGGATGCGCGCCATCATGTGTATCCACATGTGCCCCTATGCCCGCTTCCAGTCCGCCATGTTCGACAAGGACACCTTCATCGTCGGCTATGACACCAAGCGTGGCGAGACCCGTGGCGCCCGCTCCCGCAAGGCAGATCCCAAGGCGATGGGGCTGGGCGACTGTATCGACTGCGATCTCTGCGTGCAGGTCTGCCCGACCGGTATCGATATCCGCGACGGCCTGCAGTACGAGTGCATCAACTGCGGCGCCTGCGTCGATGCCTGCGACCAAACCATGGAGCGGATGGGCTACCCGAAAGGGCTCATCAGCTACACCACAGAGCACAAGCTGGCCAACGACTCGACCCATGTGGCGCGGCCCAAGCTGATTGGTTACGGGCTGGTGATGGCGGTGATGCTGGGGGTATTTGTCTACAACGCCATGTCCATCATGCCGATGGGGCTCGATATCCTGCGGGATCGCAACCAGCTGTTCCGTGAAAACAGCGAGGGGCTGATTGAGAACACCTACACCCTCAAGATCCTCAACAAGACCCTGCAGTCCCAGACCTACCAGCTGGATGTGGAGGGCTTGCCTGAGTATCAGTGGTTCGGCCCCCGTAAAGTGACCCTGAAGGCGGGTGAGATCTACACCCTGCCGGTCAGTCTGGCGGTCGATCCCTACAACCTGAAACGGCCGGCGCTGGATATCCAGTTCGTGCTGAAACGGGAGGGGGCGGCGCCCGATGACAGCAAGGGCAACCTGCGCCAGGGCAGCAAGTTTATCAGCCGGTTGTAACTGCGTGTGGCTGCGGGCCGGGCGTGACACCAGTCCGGTCACCAGCGAGCACGGCAATGGCGGGCAGTAGTGATAGAATGGGGCGCAACGGCGCCCCTTTCTTATGGTGGATGACATGCGTTTCAACTATTCCGACCTCAATCCCGACCTCATCATGGATGCGCTCGATCTCAGTGGCCTGCGGCTCGACTCCGGCCTTATCGAGCTCAACAGCTACGAAAACCGGGTCTATCAGTTTCAGGATGAGGATCGTCGCCGCTATGTGGTGAAGTTCTACCGTCCCGGCCGCTGGAGCCGGGCCCAGATCCTCGAGGAGCACGAGTTTGCCACCCGTCTCGCAGAGGCTGAGATCCCGGTCGCCGCGCCGCTCGCCTTCGCGGGCGAGACCCTGCTGGAGCACGAGGGCTACCCCTTTGCCATCTGGCAAAGCGTCGGTGGCCGCCAGTTCGAAGTGGATAATCTCGATCAACTGGAGTGGGTGGGGCGTTTCCTCGGCCGCATTCATCAGATCGGCGCCAGCAAGCCGTTTCATCATCGGGTGCGGCTCGATGTGGAGAGCATGCTGCACGAACCGCGTCAGCTGCTGGCGTCTGGCGAGTGGCTGCCAAGCGGGCTGGCGAAGCAATTCTTCGGGGTGCTGGACGAGCTGATCAAGCATGTCAGCGACGCCATGACCCTCGATGTGGCGCAGATCTCCCTGCATGGCGACTGCCACCCGGGCAACATCCTCTGGCGCGATGGCCCCATGTTTGTCGATCTCGATGATTGCCGCACCGGCCCCGCAATTCAGGATCTCTGGATGATGCTGAGCGGCGAGCACCACGAGCAGCAGATCCAGCTCGATACCCTGCTGGCGGGCTACGAGGAGTTTATGGAGTTCGACTCGCGGGAGCTGGCGCTGATCGAGCCGCTGCGGGCGATGCGCATCGTTCACTACATGGCGTGGCTGGCACGGCGCTGGGAAGATCCCGCTTTCCCCCGTCACTTCCCCTGGTTCAATACCGATCACTACTGGCGTCAACAGATAGCGATCCTGCACGATCAGCTGGAGGCACTCAAGGCGCCGCCGTTGAGTCTGATGCCAAACTGGTGAAATAGAAGGGATCTTGTGCGGCAAGGGGGACTCGATCTCCGGCTCTGACCATTGACGTCAGCATGGCGAAACAATAGGCTTGGCACTGCTTCGGTTCGCCGGGCGTGCCTCACAGTGATCCCTTAACAGGAAACATCATGAAAAAAGTTCTATTTTTCCTTGCTGCCATGCTGATGATCCCCATGGTTCACGCCGCCCCCGAGTTTAAGGAAGGCGTCAACTACGATGTGGTCAAACAGACTGGCAGTGCCCAGCCGGAAGTGATGGAGTTTTTCTCCTACTACTGCCCGCACTGCGCTACCTTCGAACCGATCGTTGAACAGTTGAAGGCCGGGTTGCCAGAGGGTGTGCCCCTCAAGAAGAACCCGGTTGCCTTCCTCGGCCGCGAGATGGGCCCGGAGATGCAGCGTGCCTATGCCGTTGCCAGCCTGCTCAACGCCGAAGCCAAGCTGACTCCGGCCATCTTCACCAAGATCCACACCCAGCGTCAGCCGCCGATGAGCCGTGACGATGTGAAGAAGATCTTCGTGGACAACGGCGTACCGGCTGAAGAGTTCGACGGTGCCGTCGACAGCTTCGCCGTCTCCGGCATGGTCTCCCAGTTCGATCGCAACACCGAGAGCTACAACATTCGCGGTGTACCGGCCTTCCTGGTGAACGGCAAGTACATGGTGAAGATTGAATCCATCACCTCTCAAGAGCAGTTCAACAAGCTGGTGCAGTTCCTGCTGGCCAAGAAAGACTGATACCCCTTGAGTCGATAAAAAAGCCCGCCGGTGTGAACCGGCGGGCTTTTTGTTTTCTGGTGTTCGGGAAGATCAGACCCCGACGTGGAACGCCTGTTTGAGGTTGCGGATAAACTCCGCATCCCGGCAGAGGGTCTTGCCCGGGCTGTCGGAGATCTTGGCAACCGGGCCGCCATTGCACTCGATCAGCTTGAAGACGATGTTCATCGGGCTGACGCCGGGCAGATCGCAGGTGAGCTTGGTGCCGATGCCGAAGCTGGTGTTGATGCGGCCGCGGAAGTGGCGGAACAGCTGCACCGCTTTGTCGAGGTTGAGCCCGTCGGAGAAGACCAGGGTCTTGTCGGTGGGGTCGATGCCGAGCCGCTGATAGTGGCTGATCGCCTTCTCGCCCCACACCACGGGATCGCCGGAGTCGTGACGCAAGCCCTGGTAGCTGCTGGCCAGCTCAAAGTCGAAGTCCCGCAGGAAGGCATCCATGGTGATGCAGTCGGTCAGGGCGATGCCGAGATGGTCGGTGAACTCGTCCAGCCAGCTGGTGAGGGCAGCGCGCTGGCTGTGCTCCAGCGGGAAGCCGAGCTGCTGGTGCGCCTGAAACCACTCATGGGCCTGGGTGCCGACCGCGGGCAGCTTGTACTTCTGGGCCAGCATGTAGTTGCTGGTGCCGCGAAACGCCGGCAGCCGCTCCTTGAGGCGACCCACTACCGCATCCTGTACCGCGTGGGAGAAGCGGCGGCGGGTGCCGAAGTCGATGAGGTTGAACTCGCTCATCTCATCGCTGCTCAGCTCCTTCTCCAGCTTGTCGATCTTCTGATCGAGCCGCTCCAGCGCATGGCTGACGCCGAACTGGGGGTAGCGGAAGCGGTTGCGCATCTCGCTGATGATGGCGAGCACCGGGATCTCCCACAGGATCACATCCTGCCAGGGGCCCTCGACCCGCACATTGATGCGGCCATCCTGCTCGAACACCTTGAGCAGGGAGGCATCGAGCGGCTTGCGGCGCAGGTGGTCGAGGTAGTCAGGGGTGAAGAAGGGGCGTTCGGCCAGAAAATCGAGCTCTGGCTTGGTCAGTCGCAGGGAACCGGCGAGGCGCAGTTGCTCCTCGATCTGCCCCATCATGGGCAGCAGATCCTCTTCATTGCGGCTGTGAAACTCGGCCACCACCTCGGCATCCGGATAGCGATGGAACACCGCCTGCTGCATATGCAGTTTGTAGGCATCGGTGTCGAGCAGGCTGGTGAGGATTGGGGGCATATCAGGCTCCTCGCAGACTGGTGAGCACGATGGAGCTCCCCTGCCGCATATGTAACGTGCAGGCGTCGGTATCGAGCAGGCTGGTAAGAATCGGTGGCATATCAGGCGTCCAGCAGGCGTTGTACATCGATCAGGGTCTGGGCCAGTTCGGCCCCTGCCTCGATCATCTGGGTGTGGGCGCTGGCAACCGTCTCGGGGGCGATGCCACGGCAGGCATCGAGATGGACGATCACCCGGAAACCGGCGCGACGCAGTTGCAGCACGCTGGTTTTGACACAGTAGTCAGTGGCGAGGCCGCCGACCAGTACGGTATCGACCTTGCGGGCTTGCAGGAATTCGATGAGTCCGGTGCTGCGCCGTTCTGCCAGGTCGTGGAAGCAGGTGCCGTAGGGATGGAGATCCGGTTCGACCCCCTTCCAGATGAAGAAGTCATAGTCGATGGGGGCGGGCAGGCCGTCGAGCAGCTCAAAGCCCTTGCTGCCCGGTACGCAGTGCACCGGCCAGGTGAGGTCGGCGTTGGGCAGATCCAGCGGCAGCAGCATGCCGGCGGGGTCAGAAACGGCCCAGTCGGCATTGGCGGGGTGAGAGTCCTTGCTGCCGATCCGCAGCGTGGCGAGGGTGGCCTGAGCGTTGAGCGCAGCCACAATATCATTACCGCCCGCAACGGGCAGTTCGTTCGGGCAGAGGGGGGTAAAGCCCTTCTGCGCATCAATATCCAGGCTGGCGACGGTTCCCATGATTGGCTCCTGCACATACTATTCGTGTGATATTATCTACCAAACATTAATGGAAGGCGAGCAGGGCGATCGGCATGCTGAGAATGAGTCTGGATATGGTGGTGCTGCGGTTGCATGAGGAGCGGCTCGAGCTGCTGCTCGAGACCCGCGATCGCCCCCCCTTTGCCCACTGCTGGCAACTGCCTGCGCTGCGCATCGACGAGACCCGGGATCGGGATCTGGATGCCGCCCAGCGCCGCCTGCTGGTGGAGTGGGGTCTGGGTGACTGCTACAGCGAGCAGGTCTGCACCCTCGGCAATCTGGAGCGGGATCCCCGCGGCTGGTCCACGACCCTGGTCTATCTCTGCCTTGTGGATCCGGAAGTGGAAGCGATCCACGGCTGCTGGCATCCACTCGCCAACCTGCCGGGGCTGAGCCTCGCCTTCGACCATGTTCAGCTTATCGCCAAGGGGCTGGAGCGGCTGCGGATCAAGAGCCGCTACAGCACCCTGCCGCTGCAACTGCTGGGGCCCGAGTTCACCCTCTCAGAGGTGCAGCGCGCCTTCGAAATCATCCTGCAAACACCCATGAATACGGCGGCATTTCGCAAGCGGATCCATCGCGCCGACATTCTTGTAGACACCGGCCGCAAGCGCACCGGCAAACAGCGCCCCGCTATTCTCTACCGGTTGGAGAGTCCCTGCTGCGTGATGTTCGATCAGGTGATGCATGGAGCGGAAGCATGAGTGAGACCGGCGTGCACAAGGTGCTGGTGAGTGCCTGCTTGCTGGGTCAGCCGGTGCGTTACGACGGTCAGAGCAAGGGAATCGTCAGCGACTGGCTGAGTGCGCTGGGAGCCGAAGGACGGGCGCTGGCCTTCTGCCCCGAAGTGGCGGGCGGTCTGCCGATCCCGCGCCTTCCTGCCGAGCGGCAGGGCGAGCGCGTAGTGACGGCGAGCGGACTGGATGTGACTGCCGAGTTTGATCGCGGCGCCGAGCTGGCGCTGGAAATCTGTCAGACGCAGGGCATTCGCTTCGCCCTGCTGAAAGAGGGGAGCCCCTCATGTGGCAGCGGCCGTATCTATAACGGCCGCTTCGAAGGTGTTTCTGTGGCTGGCGAGGGCAAGACCACCGCCCTGCTGCGCCGCCACGGGATTGTGGTCTTTTCCGAAGATCAGTTGGCCGAGTTGGCTTCTGCGCTCTCTTTGGATTCCTCCCCGGATGTGGCGGCAACCGGCAGCGGCGCCTGACCGCTCTGCCACCCCTCCAGCACCTCGTCCTTCTCCTGCCAGCGCTGGTTTAGCCACTCCTGAAAACCGCGTTTGAACTGCTTGTCGTTGAAGTAATCTCCTATCAGTTGTTCATTCACCGGCAGCTCCTCAATCCGCACCTGAATGCGTTTTACCCGTCCCATCAGGAAGTCCTTGAACGGGGTCTCGGCGTTGTCCGGATAGCGGATGGTGACGTTGATCAGGCTGTCGAACTGTTCGCCCATGGCGGCCAGCGTAAAGGCCAGTCCCGCCGCTTTGGGCGGCATCAGGTGGCGATAGCGGGAGCGGGCGGCATCCCGTTTCTGCTCGGTGAAACGGGTCCCTTCCACGAAGTTGATGACGGTAGTGGGGATGTGGCGAAACTTCTCGCAGGCGTTGCGGGTGGTCTCGATATCCTTGCCGCGCAGATGGGGATTTCTTAACAGAAACTCTCTCGAATAACGGCGCATAAAGGGCATATCGAGCCCCCAGCAGGCGAGCCCCAGCAGCGGGATGTAGATCAGCTCGTGCTTCATGAAGAACTTGGGCACCGGCAGCCTATCGCGGAACAGGTGGCCGAGCACCACGATATCGGTCCAGCTCATATGGTTGCTGATGATGAGATACCAGCCATCCTTGCGCAGTCGGGTGTTGTCCTCCACCTGCCAGTCAATACGGGTGGTGAGGCGGATCACCAGCGCATTGCAGGCCAGCCACAGGCGCATGAAGCGGTTGTTGAGCCGGCTGCAGGCGCGGCTAAAGGCCGGGATCGGCAGCAACAGTTTGGCCAGCGACACCAGCAGGATCAGACTGGCGCACAAGGCGGTGAAAAGGATGGTCAGGCCCGCGCTGATGATCAGCACCAGCGGGCCGGGAAGCAGGGATAGCATGAATGTTTACTGCGCCTTGGTTGCCAGCAGTTGGCTTAGGGTCTGGTCCTTTTCGTGCCAGATCCCGTTCAACCACTGTTGAAACTCTTGTTGGAACTCGGGGTCATTGAAGTAATCCCCCACCAGCTTGCGGTCGATCGGCAAATAGCGGACCTGAACCTTGATTTGCCCGACCCGGCCACACATGAAGTCCCAGTAGCTGGGGATGCCGTCCGGATAGGCGATGGTGACATCCACCAGTTGATGCAACTGGTCACCCATGGCTGCCAGGGTAAAGGCGATGCCGCCTGCTTTCGGTTGGAGCAGGTGACGATAGGGCGAACCCTGCTTCTGATGTTTGCCCTTGGTGAAGCGGGTGCCTTCGACGAAGTTCATCACACTCACCGGAATGTGGCGGAACCTGGCACAGGCTTTACGAGTTGTTTCTATGTCTTTTCCCTTCAGATGGGGATGCTTTTCCAGAAATTTCCTGGAATATCGCCGCATGAAGGGGAAGTCGAGCGCCCACCATGCCAGGCCGAGAAAAGGTACCCAAATAAGCTCTTTCTTGAGGAAAAACTTCAGGAAGGGGATTTTTTGGTTAAAAACCCGCTGCAATACCAGTATGTCGACCCAGGATTGATGGTTGGCAATCACCATATACCACTCATTCCGGCGCCCTTTGTCCACTCCGACCACCTCGAAAGGCGTTTTGATGATGGTTTTCTGGATCAGATTGTTGAAACCGATCCAGCAGCTGGCACAGCCATCGAGCAGCCAGTTGCAGAGGGTGCGCCACCCCTTGAGGGGGAGCAGGAGCTTGAGCAGACCCAGCGAGAAGATGGGGACAAACCAGAAGAGGGTGTTGAAAAAATAGAGCAGGGTGGAGAGACTGCCGCGCAGTCGCTCTGTCAGCTTGTTGGGCATGAGTCGGGTCCGTCTTGCTGTCGATAAAGGGCCATCAAGTGGTCAGATCTGTGGCCATAATATCAGCCGATTGCCTGCGAGACCATTCAGAGCCTTTACGGGGTTGGACTCACCCTTTCCCTTCTGTCAGCTGCTGCGCAGTCGCGACAGCAGCCTGTCCATGGCGCGATAACCGAGCGCCTCGATAAGATGCTCCTTGCCGATGGCGGGTTGCCCGGCCAGATCGGCGATGGTGCGTGACACCCGCAGGATGCGATGCCAGGCCCGGATGCTGAGCCCCAGCTTCTGGATGGCGTTCTCCAAAAATTCGGCATCTTGCGGTGATAAGCGGCAAATATCCTCTATCTCACGGCTATCCAGCAGGTTGTTGAGCTTGCCGTTACGGCTCAGCATGCGCTCTCGCGCCGCCAGTACCCGATCGCGGATCTGCTGACTAGACTCCCCCCGCTCCGCCTTGCCGGTCAGGCTCCCCTTGGGTAGCAGCGGCACTTCCACAGTCAGATCGAAGCGGTCGAGAAAGGGGCCGGAGAGCTTGCCGAGGTAGCGCAAGATCTGATCCGGGCTGGAGCGGGTCTGGCCATCGCCATAGTGGCCGCAGGGGCTGGGATTCATGGCGCCGACCAGCTGGAAGCGAGCGGGAAAGTCTACCTGACGGGCGGCACGGCTGATGGTGATGTGGCCCGTCTCCAGCGGCTCGCGCAGGGAGTCGAGCACCTTGCGCTCGAACTCGGGCAATTCATCCAGAAACAGCACCCCGTTGTGGGCCAACGATATTTCGCCGGGCCTTGGGTGGCTGCCGCCGCCCACCAGCGCTACTGCGGAGGCACTGTGGTGGGGCGTGCGATAGGGTCTGTGGTGCCAGTGACCGGCGCGCGGAGTGAGGCCGCCGATGGAGTGGATGGCGGCGGTCTGCTGCGCCTCCTGCTCGCTGAGCGGCGGCAGAATGCCGGGCAATCGGCTCGCCAGCATGCTCTTGCCGGTGCCGGGTGGGCCGATGAACAGCAGGTTGTGGCTGCCGGCGGCGGCGATCTCCAGCGCCCGCTTGGCCTGTGACTGGCCAATCACATCCTGCAGGTCTGGCACATCGGGCAGGCTCTCCGCGCTTTGGGGATTCGGCAGTGGCAGTTCGTATTGTCCTGCCAGCCAGGCGGTGACTGCCAGCAGCTGGTGGGCGGTGCGCACCTCGGCATCCTGAATGAGGGAGGCTTCCGGGCCGTTCTCCCGCGGCACCAGCAGGGTGCGTCCCGCATCCCGGCAGGCGAGTACGGCAGGCAGTACCCCGAGTACGGGGCGGATCTCTCCGGTCAGGGCCAATTCCCCTAAAAATTCGTGATCGAGCAGATATTTTGCCGGTATCTGCTTGGAAGCGGCGAGAATGCCGATAGCGATAGCCAGATCGAAGCGGCCTCCCTCCTTGGGCAGATCGGCGGGGGCCAGATTGACGGTGATGTGTTTGCTCGGGAACTCGAAATTGCCGTTGAGCAGGGCGCTGCGCACCCGATCTCGCGACTCCTTCACCGAGGTTTCCGGCAGGCCGACCATGTTGAAGGCGGGCAGGCCGTTGGAGAGGTGAACTTCCACTGTAACTTGCGGGGCCGCGATCCCGAGGCTGGCACGGCTATAAACCACAGCTAATGACATAAATCCCGTCCTTGAGTTGATATATGTTCTGACTAACTGCTTGTTGTTGGTTTTTTATTCCAGAGTTCCGGCTGGGGAATAGCCAAAATCAGTGGGTTGTCACAGAAAAAAGGCTTGCCCAATAAAAATCACCGTGCTAGTTCTAATAGCCATTCGCGGTAGAAACCGCCCCAATTTCACAGGATTTCCGGTTGTAACTATGAACATGGCCTCCCGTTTCGTCAGCATTATTGTGGTCCTAGTGGTGATTATTATCTCACCGCTCGGGGCTCGTTTAGCTGCACGGAACAAGGGATAGACCCACCACCGGACAGAACGAAACAAGCGACCCCCGAGCCTTACAGCTCGGGGGTTTTTTTTCGACCAAAGGACAGGATTTTCCACATGAACGGCGCGCAGTTTTTGGTACAGGCTCTCAAGAAACAGGGTGTGACCCAGGTGTTTGGTTACCCGGGCGGGGCCATCATGCCGGTCTACGATGCCCTGTATGACGGTGGTCTGGCCCATCAGCTCTGCCGCCATGAGCAGGGCGCCGCCATGGCCGCGGTCGGTTATGCCCGCGCCTCCGGTCAGGTGGGAGTCTGCATCGCGACCTCCGGCCCCGGCGCCACCAATCTGGTGACCGGTCTGGCGGAGGCGCTGCTCGATTCGGTGCCGCTGGTGGCCATCAGTGGTCAGGTGCCCTGTTCCGCCATCGGCACCGATGCGTTTCAGGAGGTCGACGTGCTCGGCATGTCCCTCTCCTGTACCAAGCACTCCTTCATGGTGACCGATGCCGCCGATCTGGGGCGTGTGCTGGCAGAAGCTTTCGCCATCGCCACCGAAGGTCGCCCCGGCCCTGTGCTGATCGATCTCCCCAAGGATGTGCAACTGGCCGCGGTGCCTGCCCAGAGCCCGCTGTTTGCAGTGGAAGAGCCGGAGGTGCTCAACCCCTCGGATCTGGCCGCAGCCCGCACCCTGCTGGCCGCAGCCGAGCGTCCGGTGCTCTACGTCGGTGGTGGAGTGGGCATGGCCAATGCCGAGCAGCAGTTGCGCGATTTTGCTGCCGCAACCGGCATGCCAGCGGTCACCACCCTCAAGGGGATCGGCGCGCTCGACCCCGACAGCCCCGTTTATCTCGGCATGCTCGGCATGCACGGCACCAAGGCGGCCAACTATGCGGTGCAGCAGTGCGATCTGCTGCTGGTGGTGGGCGCCCGTTTCGACGACAGGGTGACCGGCAAGCTTGAGGAGTTCGCCCCCGAGGCGAAGGTGATCCATCTCGATGTGGATGCCGCCGAGTTCGGCAAGCGCCGTGCCGCCGAGGTGGGGATCACCGCGGATCTCAAACAGGTGCTGCCGCGCCTCGCCATGACTCTCGACATCGTCCCCTGGCGTGAGCACTGTGCCGCCATGGCCCGCGAGTATGCGTTCCGCTACGACCACCCGGGTCAGGCCATCTACGCCCCGGCCCTGCTCAAGCAGCTTTCTGCCAAGTTGCCGGAGAGCAGCGTGGTGGCCTGCGACGTGGGCCAGCACCAGATGTGGGTGGCCCAGCACATGCGCTTCACCAGCCCGCGTAACCACCTCTCCAGCGCAGGTCTCGGCACCATGGGTTTCGGCCTGCCTGCCGCCATCGGCGCGAAGATGTCGCGCCCGGAGGATGAAGTGGTACTGGTGAGCGGTGATGGCTCTTTCATGATGAATGTGCAGGAGCTTGGCACCATCCGCCGCGCCCAGCTCAAGGTGAAGATGGTGCTGCTGGATAATCAGCGTCTCGGCATGGTGCGCCAGTGGCAGGAGCTGTTTTTCGACGGCCGCTATAGCGAGACCATCCTCTCCGACAACCCCGATTTCGTCGCCCTGGCTGCCGCTTTCGGCATTCCGGGTGAGACCATCACATGCAAGGAGCAGATAGTCGGCGCCCTCGATCGCCTGCTGGCAAGCGAGAGTGCCTACCTGCTGCATGTGGCTATTTCAGAGGAAGAAAACGTCTGGCCCCTGGTTCCGCCGGGAGTCGCCAACCACCAGATGATGGAGCAACGCCCATGAACCCGCACCCCCTTGCACAGCCTGCATTTGCACAGCACACCCTGCATATCCACGCCCAGCCCAGACCCGAAGTGATGGAGCGGGTGCTGCGGGTGGTGCGTCACCGCGGTTTCAATCTCTGCGCCCTCAACATGGAGCAGGATTGCCAACAGCTGCGGATCACGGTTACTGTCGAGTCGGTGCGTCCCATCCAGCAGTTGTGGAGCCAGCTGGTGAAGCTGGTGGACGTTTCCCGGGTCGATGCACTGGAACAGCAACCCCGGATCAGAGCTTAAGGAGCCAAGCCAATGTCACAGCCTTCCCAATCTGCCTCTCAACCCAAGTACATCTGGTTCAACGGCACACTGGTACCCTGGCAAGATGCCCAGGTGCACGTCATGAGTCACGCTCTGCACTACGGCTCCTCGGTGTTCGAGGGGGTGCGCGCCTACGATACCCCCAAAGGCACCTGCATCTTCCGTCTGCAGGAGCACACCCGCCGCCTGTTCGACTCCGCCAAAATCTACTGGATGGACGTCCCCTACAGCGAGTCCGACGTGAATGAAGCCTGCCGCACCGTGGTGCGCGAGAACGGCCTGAAGAGCGGCTATCTGCGCCCGCTGGCCTTTGTCGGCAATGTGGGGCTGGGGCTGCATCCACCGCTGGATGCCAAGGCTGACCTGATGGTCGCCGCTCTGCCGTGGGGCGCCTATCTGGGGGAAGAGGGACTGAAAAACGGGGTGGATGTCTGCGTCACCTCCTGGAACCGGCTCGCCCCCAACACCATTCCCACCGGTGCCAAGGCGGGCGGCAACTATTTGTCATCCCAGCTGATCAGCCGCGAGGCCAAGCGCAACGGCTTCGCCGAGGGGCTGGCGCTGGATGTGAACGGCTATCTGAGCGAAGGGGCGGGGGAGAACCTGTTCCTGGTGAAGAACGGCGTGTTGTTTACCCCGCCCGCTACCGCTGCCATCCTGCCCGGCATCACCCGTGACACCATCATGACGCTGGCCCGTGATCTGGGTTACGAGGTGCGCGAGCAGGCGTTGCCCCGAGAGGCGCTCTATGTGGCGGACGAGATCTTTATGACCGGCACCGCCGCCGAGGTGACCCCGGTGCGCTCCGTCGATCGGATGAAGGTGGGTGCTGGCAGCCGTGGCCCGGTGACCGAGCAGTTGCAGAACGCCTTTTTCGGCCTGTTCAATGGCAAGACCGAGGACAAGTGGGGTTGGCTGACGCCCGTCAAAGACTGATAAGAGAGGGGAGGCACTGTGCCTCCCCGAGTCGCTTCCGGTGAGAGCTTCCCAGAGGAGCCTTCACCAGGATCGATTCCGATCCACTCGTATCATCACCGCATAACGCATCGAGCCCATATGGGCATTCAGGGAGTAGAGACATGCCGAAGTTGAGATCCGCCACCACCACCCACGGACGTAACATGGCCGGGGCCCGCGCCCTGTGGCGTGCCACCGGAATGACCGATCAGGATTTCGGCAAACCCATCATCGCCGTGGTCAACTCCTTTACCCAGTTTGTGCCGGGTCACGTCCACCTCAAGGATCTGGGCCAGCTGGTGGCGCGCGAAATCGAAGCTGCGGGTGGCGTTGCCAAAGAGTTCAACACCATCGCCGTAGATGACGGCATCGCCATGGGCCACGGCGGCATGCTCTATTCCCTACCGTCGCGCGAGCTGATTGCCGACTCGGTGGAGTATATGGTCAACGCCCACTGCGCCGATGCCATGGTCTGCATCTCCAACTGCGACAAGATCACCCCGGGGATGCTGATGGCGGCCCTGCGCATCAACATTCCGGTGATCTTCGTCTCCGGCGGCCCCATGGAAGCGGGCAAGACCAAGCTCTCCGACCAGATCATTAAGCTGGATCTGGTGGACGCCATGATCCAGGGCGCCGACCCCAAGGTGTCGGACTCCCAGAGCGAGCAGGTGGAGCGCAGTGCCTGCCCCACCTGCGGCTCCTGCTCCGGCATGTTTACCGCCAACTCCATGAACTGTCTGACCGAGGCGCTTGGCCTCTCCCAGCCGGGCAACGGCTCCATGCTGGCGACCCACAGCGACCGCGAGCAGCTGTTCAAGCTGGCGGGTCAGCGCATCGTGACTCTGGCCAAGCGCTGGTATGAGCAGGATGATGCGAGTGCCCTCCCACGCAATATCGCCACCAAGGCGGCGTTCGAGAACGCCATGGCGCTCGATATCGCCATGGGCGGCTCCACCAATACCGTGCTGCACCTGTTGGCGGCGGCGCAGGAGGCCGGTGTCGACTTCACCATGGCCGATATCGACCGCATGTCGCGCAAGGTGCCCCAGCTCTGCAAGGTGGCGCCCTCCACCCAGAAGTACCATATGGAAGATGTGCACCGCGCCGGTGGCGTGGTCGCCATTCTGGGCCAGCTGGAAAAAGCGGGCCTGGTGCATGGGGATACCCGTACCGTGCTGGGTTGTTCCCTCGTCGAACAGCTCAATGAATATGATGTCAGCCGTCAGCCGAGTCAGGAGGTGGTGGACTTCTACCGTGCCGGCCCGGCCGGCATCCGCACCACCAAGGCGTTCAGTCAGGATTGTCGCTGGCCGGAGCTGGATCTGGACAGAGCCGAAGGGTGTATCCGCTCGCTGGATAACGCCTACAGCCAGGAGGGCGGTCTCGCAGTGCTCTCCGGCAACCTCGCGGTCAACGGCGCCATCGTCAAGACTGCCGGGGTGGATGAGGAGAACCTCACCTTCCGTGGCCCGGCCCGGGTATTCGAGAGTCAGGAGAGTGCGGTGAACGGCATCCTCGACGGCACAGTGAAAGCAGGTGAAGTAGTGGTGATCCGCTATGAAGGGCCGAAAGGGGGCCCCGGCATGCAGGAGATGCTCTACCCCACCACCTATCTGAAATCCATGGGATTGGGCAAGGCGTGCGCCCTGATCACCGACGGCCGCTTCTCCGGCGGCACCTCGGGTCTCTCCATCGGTCACGTTTCGCCGGAGGCGGCCTCTGGCGGCACTATCGGTCTGGTGGAGGATGGCGACATCATCAACATCGACATCCCGGCTCGCAGCATGGTGCTGGAGGTGGCTGACAGCGTGCTGGCCGCCCGCCGCGTCGCCGTCGAGGCCCGTGGCTGGAAGCCGCTCGACCGCCAGCGTCAGGTCTCCTTTGCCCTGCGCGCCTACGCCATGTTCGCCACCAGCGCCGACAAGGGCGCGGTGCGCGATCGCTCGATGCTGGGGGAATAAATCATGGTCTCTGCGGCGGATTATCTACGCAAGGTGTTGCTCTCTCCCGTCTATGAGGCGGCGCGGGTCACCCCCTTGCAAACCCTGAAGAAACTCTCCGAGCGGCTCGGCAATCATGTCAGCCTGAAGCGGGAGGATCTGCAACCGGTCCACTCCTTCAAGCTGCGCGGCGCCTACCACAAGATCGCTACCCTGACCGAGGAGCAGAAGGCGCGCGGCGTCATCGCCGCCTCTGCCGGCAACCACGCACAGGGGGTCGCTCTGTCGGCCGCCAAACTCGGCATCAAGGCGATCATCGTGATGCCCAAGACCACGCCGGACATCAAGATCGACGCGGTGCGCCGGCAGGGCGGCAACGTCATGCTGTTCGGCAACAGCTTCGACGAGGCCTATGGCGAGAGTCGCCGCCTCTCCGAGCTGGAGGGCTACACCCTGATCCCGCCGTTTGACGACGTCGAGGTGATCGCCGGGCAGGGCACTATCGGCAAGGAGCTGCTGGAGCAGGATACCCACCTCACCCACGTGTTCGTGCCGGTGGGGGGCGGCGGGTTGGCCGCCGGGGTGGCGGTCTATATCAAACAGCTGTTGCCGGATGTGAAGGTGATCGGGGTGGAGGCGGAGGGCTCCGCCTGCCTCAAGGCCGCGCTGGCGGCAGGCGAGCCGGTCAATCTGGAGCGGGTCTCGCTGTTTGCCGACGGGGTGGCGGTCAAGCGCATCGGCGAGGAGACTTTCCGCCTGTGCAACCAGTATCTGGACGAGGTGGTGACCGTCTCCAACGACCAGATCTGCGCCGCGCTGAAAGATATCTTCGACGACTGCCGCGCCATTGCCGAGCCGTCAGGCGCCCTGTCGTTGGCGGGCCTCAAGGCCTACAGCGAGCGGGAGCAGGTCAAAGGGGGGCGGATGGCGGCCATTCTCTCCGGCGCCAACGTCAACTTCCACAGCCTGCGCTACGTGTCGGAGCGCTGCGAGATCGGCGAGAAGCGCGAGGGCATGCTGGCGGTGACCATCCCCGAGCGCAAGGGGGCCTTCCTCGACTTTTGTCGTCAGCTTGGCCCGCGCATGGTGACCGAGTTCAACTATCGCTACGCCGATGCCGAGCAGGCGTCGCTGTTCGTCTCGGTGCGTCTCACCGGTGGTGATGAAGAGCTGGGCCAGATCATCGATCAGCTCGGCGGCAACGGCTATCCGGTGGTCAACATGACCGAGAGCGAGCTGGCCAAGAACCACGTGCGTTACATGATTGGCGGCCGCCCGGCCCGGCCCCTCGGTGAACGGCTCTACAGCTTCAAGTTCCCGGAGCAGCCGGGTGCCCTGATGCGCTTCCTCGAGACCCTGGGCTGTCGCTGGAACATCAGCCTGTTCCACTACCGCAACCACGGTGCCGACTACGGCCGCGTGCTCTGCGCTTTCGAGCTGCCGGACGAAGACGTGGCCGCCTTCCACGACTACCTGCGCGAGATTGGTTACGGCTGGAAAGAGGTGAGCGACGACCCCGCCTACCGTTTATTCCTGGCTAGTTGAGCAAGGGGGCTGCAACAACTCACCGGGAGGGAGGCGTTATGCCTCCCTTTTTTATTGCTGCGTGTGGATAGGTCCACTCCGTACGACGCAAAGTCATGGTTTAACTGGCAAAACAGTGTGAATAGGTACACAGGTGATTTTTACGCCGGATATTGCTGGCAAGCTCACACTCCTGATGGCTTGGTCATTTGAGGCTGCGTTCGGATGGGATACCCTGAATAGCGGAGAGGCCGCCTGACGGCTTCACACAGGGAAAGTGCGCACTCAGGCGCCCATAACGACTTATTGCAGAGGCGAAAATATGAATAAATCCATGCTTGCCGTATTGGTCAGTGGTTTGCTGGCGGCCGGAGCCGTACAGGCCGCCGCTCAGGACAATACCTGGTATGTCGGTGGCAAGGCCGGTTGGTCCAATTACTATGGCGTTGACCACAACCAGTATGCCGAGTCGATTGCCCAGACGTTGGGTAATACCAGCGAGAACACGGATGATCTGGGTCTGGGCCTGTTCGCCGGTTACCAGCTCAACCCCAACCTGGGTTTCGAGCTGGGTTATGACTGGCTTGGCAAATACGACACCACTTCGGGCACTGGCGCCAATACCCTCAAGACCGAAGCCAAGAGCCAGATGATTCAGGCCACCATGAAGATCAGCTTCCCGGCAACGAACGTGCTCGATCTTTATGGCCGACTGGGCGGTGCTTATGCCTGGACGGATAGCGAGATCAGCTTCGCCAATACCAGCGAGACCGGCAAGAAGCATGGCGCCGCCTTCGTTGGTGCGCTGGGTGCCGAATACGCCATCGATCGTGACTGGGCTGCCCGTCTGGAGTACCAGTACACCACGCCGCTGGGAGATGCCTCTCTCGATCGTTCCGGTATCGAGATGGATAACGGCCTGATCTCGTTCGGGATGCTCTATCGCTTCGGTCAGCAAGGTGGCGAGGTCGCTGCACCGGCGCCCGCTCCGGCAGCCGAACCGGCACCTGTAGCCGTGGTTGAGCCCAAGACCTTCAGTCTGAGTTCCGATGTGCTGTTCGAGTTCAACAAGGCGACCCTGAAACCGGCTGCCAATCAGGCGCTCGATGCCCTGTTCAGCCAGATTGTGGCGGCCAATCCGAAAGATGGTGTCGCAACTGTCATCGGTTATACCGACCGCATCGGTTCCGACAACTACAACCTGGCCCTCTCCGAGAAGCGGGCTCAGAGCGTGGCCAGCTATCTGGTATCCAAAGGCTTGTATGCCGACAAGGTACGGGTCGAGGGGCGTGGCAAGTCCAATCCGGTCACTGGCAACAGCTGTGCCAGCCGCTCCAAGCAAGAGCTGATCGCCTGTCTGGCACCGGATCGCCGGGTGGAAATTCATTTGGAAGGGGTTTCCCAGCCTGTCCAATAAGCAGAGCGACGGGAGCAATAAATGTAAAAACGGGAGGCTTGGCCTCCCGTTTCTTATGGGGTGTTTACGATATCGAGCCTCAGAGCCCGAACAGCGGGCGCAGGCGAATGCCGATCAGGCTGCCAGCCAGGGCCATCAACATCCAGACCCAGCCGTGTAGGCTGCCGGACGCAGTGCCATCGAAGAAGCCGCCGAGGTTGCAGGCGGCGTACATGGCGCCCATCCCCATCAGCAGACCGCCGATGATGGAGGCCAGACTGTTGCCGATCCGCATCGGGGCGAAGTTACCACCCCCGCTGATGCAGCGCGCCAGCATGGCCCCCAGAATGCCGAGCCAGAACATGCCGACCATGGGGTTGATAAAGAGTGGCTGGGCCAGCTTGGGGTTGCCCTCGAACAGGCCAAACAGGGAGGCACCGCGCAGCGCCATGTCATAGACGGCGCCGGTGATGGTCCAGGCCGAGCCGTGCAGAGCGACCACGGACGAGTTGAGCAGGGCGATGATGATGCCGCCGGTCAGCACGGTGAAGCGGCCATCGCGCCAGAACAGATTGCCGCCGCTGAAGAGGGGCTTGAGTTCGCCGGTACGCTTGAGTTCACTGTTGCGAAACAGCAGGAACAGCGCGGCGACGAGCGCCAGGTTGAGCAGCATGCCGCTCCAGATATTGCCGGTCAAATCCTTGGCCAGCACCACATGGCTGGAGAAGGTGGCCTCCAGTTCGGGGCGGAACTGGTTGCTGATAAGGGTGCCGATGCCGTAGCAGATCAGCACCAGCCAGAAGCGGGGTTGTCCCTCGCCGCAGCAATAAAGAGTGCCGGTGGCACAGACGCCTGCCAGCTGCATGCCGATGCCGAACAGGAAGGCACCGACGATGAAAGGAATGCCGATAGCCATCACGTTACCCACCATGGCATCGCCAAACAGGGCGTGACTAAAGGAGAGGAAGGTGGTGAACAGCAGAATTTCGATGGCAATGGTGAGCAGGTGAACCCGCACATAGTAGCTGTTGCGCTTGGTCAGCATTTCGCGCCAACCGAATACGATGCCGAAACGGCTGAAGGAGAGAGTGAAGCCGAAGCCGAATCCGATCAGGGCCATCAGAGCCCATTTCATACCAAAGGTGTTGCCAAGCCAGAGTAACGCTCCCCCCGCGATTGCCACGATGGGGAGCGACCATTTTCGATTCATGTCTGTTGATCCTTGCAGTTGGTTTTCAGAGGGGCGGATCCTATTCCCTCGTGGAGTCCAATGCTACCCATTTAGTCAATGCAGAGAAAAAGGGGGCGCTGACTCCCGTCAGCGCCGGGGATCAATGGCGGGTGGTGTCGAGATGGAAGTGGTGAGTCTGCCTGGTCAGGATGCGGGCGTGCTGGGCGACCATGGTCGCCTCTTCGGCGGCGTGGCTGGCGCTCTGATTTACTTCGGCCGCCAACCGCGACATCTCGCCGACCTGATGGTGGATCCCTTGTATCAGCCGGGTCTCATCGCTCATCAACTGATCGACCTGAGCGATGCGCTGGTTGATCTCCTCGCAGCTCTGCGCGATCCGGGCGACGCTCTGGCGCGCTGTCATCGTGTGAGTGACCGCCTGTTCGACCCGGGCCAGCTCGGTATCCATCTCGCTGGCGGCGCGCAGGCTGACATCCTGGATCTTGCCGATGATGGTGTTGATCTCGGTGGTGGCGCTGCCGGTGCGGGTCGCCAGCGAGCGGACTTCATCGGCCACGACGGCAAAACCGCGCCCCTGTTCGCCTGCCCGGGCTGCTTCAATCGCGGCGTTGAGCGCCAGCAGATTGGTCTGCTCCGCAATATCGTGAATGGCGCCAGCCAGCCCGGCAATCTGCTGCGAAAGGCCAGCCAGATCTGAAATGGTGCTGGATACCCGCTTTACTCCAGTGGCTTGCTCCTCGATCACCTGCTCCACGGTGCGCATGGCGCGCGATGCTTCTTGTGCCCGCTCGGCTGACTGGAGGGTTCGGTCCCCCACTTGATGGAGTTGTTTACCCGCCTGCTCGATGGAGTGAGTGAGCTGTTCGATAGCCTGTTCGATATGTTGAGCTGCTCCGACCTGCGCCTGGCTGTCATCGGTGTACCGTTGTGCCATCGACGTCAGGTTGGTGGCACGATCATCGAGAGTGCTGGCGCTGCGCTGCAGCGACTCGACCAGGGTGGCAAGCTGATCGCGCATGGTTCCGATCTGGCGGATTAGCTCGCCGATGGCATCGAGGCCAGGTTCCGGCATGGGACGGTTCAATTCCCCTTCGGCAATGGCGGCGGTGGCCTTGCCGGCGGCCATCAGGCGCTGCTGGGTGGGTCGCCCCAGCCAGAAGATGAGTCCGCCGCCCAGTAGAGCTGCGCACAGCAAGAGGCCATAGCAGAGCCGGGTTGTACTGGCGAGATGGGCCATCTGCTCGGCGGCATACTGGTTGCCGCTGATGACGGTAGCATCCACTCCGATCCGGTGGGCGTTATAGAGGGTTCGCAGGCGTGCAGCAATCGCACCCGCCTGCGCCAGATCCCCCACCTTGATGGCGGGGACAAACTTGTCGTTGAGTAACTGCCAGAACAGCTCCCCCTGCTGTTTCTGTTCCCCCAATAGCAGCCGTTTGAGTTGCTCGTTCAGGTTGCTCTCCTGCCAGAAGCGGTTGCGCTCTTCGAACTCCTTTTGCAGGCGAGCGAGAGTCTGTAGCAACCCCTCCCGCTCCTCCGGTTTGGCATGGAGCAGGGTATAGACCTGCAGTTGGGATTCGATGAGGTAGAGCGGAGGTGGCAGGATATCGGCGACCACATCCTTGCCTTGTCCCATCTGGTCGGCTGCACTCCTGAGCGAATAGAGACCAAAAAAGCTGATTGATATCAGCACGATAATGACCAGCACCCCAAGCAGCTGGCTAAATAGCAGTGAACGGTCGTGAATTTGCCTGAACATGATGCCTCCATGCGGTGTTGTCCATGGATAGCATAGCTTCATTATCAGGAAGGTGATTCAATCGTGACTGGCGTGAGATGACGAGAAAAGTTCTGCTGCCGAGGTTTGCCCCGGCACGACGGCCGGGGCAGGATGACAGGGTTTACTCTTTGGTTGGTGCAGACTTGGTGTTGCCGTTGCGCAGCCCATCCAGACTGAACAGTACCAGCGCGCTCCAGATGCAGGCGAAGGTGAGCAGTTTGTCCATCGCCAGCGCTTCCCCATAGAGGGTGACTGCGAGGATAAACATCAGGCTGGGGCCTATGTACTGGAAGAAGCCCAGAGTGGAGAGCTTGAGCCGGGTCGCGGCTGCGGTGAAGCAGAGCAGGGGGGCCGTGGTGACGGCGCCTGCGGCGATCAGCAGCAGGTTGAGGTGCCAGTCGTTCTGGGTGAGATGGCTGGTGGGGCTGTCGGCAAAGCCCCACAGATAGATGGCCGCTGGCGGCAGCATGATCATGGTTTCGATCAGCAGACCGGTGAGAGCATCGAGGGCCAGTTTTTTGCGCACCAGCCCATAGATGGCGAAACTCGACGCCAGCACCAGCGCAATCCAGGGCAAGGAGCCAAAGGCGATAAGCTGGATCGCCACCCCGGCAAAGGCCAGCGCCACCGCCCACCACTGCAGGCGGCGCAGCTTCTCGCTCAGAAACACCATTCCCAGCAGCACGTTGAACAGCGGGTTGATGTAGTAGCCGAGGCTGGCATCCAGCATATGGCCGTTGTTGATGGCCCAGATGAACAGCAACCAGTTGCCGCCGACGGTGACCGAGGTAAACGCCAGGGTGAGCAACACTTTTGGCTGGCGCAGCACCGCCTGCACCTTGTGCCACTGGCGCCCTGCCAGGGTGAGTACCATCAGCAGCACGCAGGACCAGATCATCCGGTGGGTCAGGATCTCGGCGGCCGGGACGGCAGAGATGGTCTTGAAATAGATGGGGGCTATGCCCCAAAGGGTATAGGCGCACAGGGCGTAGATGACGCCCTGACGCTGGATCTGTTGCGGCATGCGGATGACCTTTACTGAAGCGTTGGATGCGGGAAAACATCGCAAAAAATCAGTGTAGCGATCCTTTTGCGGGGAAAGAAGCGAATAAACGAAGTTTGAGGGATAGGAGGAGTGTGGCTGGCAGGTCAGCCTTTACCACGGCGGATCTTGTCGACGTCCATCAACAGCCACAACATCAGGGCGATGGCGGAGATCCAGGGGCCCCAGGTCACGTAGGCCTCGCCGTGCCCCAGCACGAAGAACAGCAGGGGCAAACCGATCACCAGAAAAAGTACGCTTCCCAGAAAAAATAGCATTTTTGTCTTTATATTTAACATGTTGGCTTTTTTATCATTATAAGGATTGAGCCCGGTGATGGAAGGCCAAAAATGCAAAAGGGGGATTTCTCCCCCTTTTTGATCCGATAGTGCTGCTTTGTCGTGTTATTCCAGCTGAATCCAGGTGCTTTTCAGCTCGGTGTACTTCTCCAGCGCATGAAGTGACTTGTCGCGACCGTTACCGGACTGTTTGAAGCCGCCAAATGGCATGGTCATGTCACCGCCGTCCCAGTTGTTGACGAACACGGTACCGGCGCGCAGGGCGCGGGAACCTTTCACCGCCTTGTTGAGATCAGCCGTCCAGATCGCCGCCGCCAGGCCGTAGTCGGTGTCATTGCCCAGCGCAATGGCCTCTTCCAGTGTATCGAAGCCGGTCACCGCCAGCACAGGGCCGAAGATCTCCTCGCGGAAGATACGCATCTGCGGAGTGACTTCATCGAAAATCGTGGGTTCGATATAGAAGCCGCCACTATCCATATTGGTGCGGTTGCCCCCCAGCAGCAGTTTGGCCCCCTCCTGCTTGCCAATCTCGATATAGCGCAGCACCTGCTCCATCTGGATGTGATCCACCATGGCGCCGATGCGGGTCGCAGGGTCGAGCGGGTTGCTCGAGATCCACTCGCGGGCATGGGCCAGCAGTCGCTCCATAAATTGCGGTTTGATGCTGTTTTGCACCAGCAGGCGAGAGGCGGCGGTACACACCTCGCCCTGGTTGTAGAAGATGGCGCCAGCGGCGCTCTTGGCCGCGGCGTCCAGATCCGGCGCATCCGCCAGTATGATGTTGGGGCTCTTGCCGCCGCACTCCATAAAGGCGCGCTTGAGGTTGGACTTGCCGGAGCACTCCACCAGATGTTTACCGATCTTGGTGGAGCCGGTGAAAGTGATGCAATCCACGTCCATGTGCATGGCCAGCGCCTCGCCCACGGTATGGCCAAAGCCCGGCAGCACGTTGAACACACCGTCCGGAATGCCTGCCTCCTTGGCCAGACCCGCGATACGCAGGGCGGTCAGGGGGGATTTTTCGGAAGGCTTGAGAATGACCGAGTTGCCGGTAGCGAGCGCCGGGCCCAGCTTCCAGCAGGCCATCACCAGCGGGAAGTTCCAGGGAACGATGGCGGCGACGACCCCGAGGGCTTCGCGGGTCACCAGCGCCAGGGCGGACTCCTCGACCGGGGCGACCTGATCGTAGATCTTGTCGATCGCTTCGGCATTCCAGGCGATGCAGTTGGCGGCGGCGGGGGCGTCATAGCCCATGGCATCGCCGATGGGTTTGCCCATGTCGAGCGATTCCAGTAGCGCCAGCTCCACCTTGTTGAGGCGCATCAGTTCGGCGAAACGCTGCATGATCTGCTTGCGCTGTTTCGGGGCCAGCCCGCACCAGCGTTTGTCCTCGAAAGCGGCACGAGCGGCCTGCACCGCCAGTTCGGCATCGGCGGCATCGCAGGCCGCCACCTTGGTCAGCAGCTTGCCGTTGGCCGGGTTGATGCAATCGAAGGTGGCGCCATTGACGGCATCCCGATAGCTGCCGTTGATAAAGGCTTGCGAGGGCCGGGTCAGATGGGCGGCCTTGTGTTGCCACTGGGCCAGGGTCAGGTCACTCATGTTCACTCCTTGAACCGGCAAAAGTCAGTTTCCGCGTATCAATATGCTAAACATCCTGCCGCTTGTAAATCCATCTTGTAACAATTCATTAAACATTGCTCCCCTGCCGATGCGCGTCTGAATGTCAGAAACTGGCGGGGGTGTTGGCCGAGATCAGCACGCACTCCTGCTCGCCGCTATTGCGAAAACGGTGGGGGGTGCGGCTGTCGAAGTAGTAGCCATCCCCGGCGCCCAGCAGGTAGATCTGCTCGCCCACGGTCACTTCAACCTCGCCCTTGATGACGATGCCGCACTCTTCACCCTCGTGGCTCAGCATGTCGTCGCCGGTGTCGGCGCCCGGTGGCAGCACCTCCTGCAACATGCCGATGGCGCGGTTGGCACGGCTGTGCCCGACCAGCCGGTAGCTGATGGGATGCGTGCCGAGATCCGGCATATCGGCGGCGCGGAAGATCACTTCGGTGCCCATTTCGGTCTCTTCGGTGAAGAAGCTGGCCAGCGACATGGGGATCCCTTCCAGCACCTTGCGCAGGGAGGCGACAGAGGGGCTCACCTGATTTTTCTCGATCTGGGAGATAAATCCGTTGGTCACACCGGAGCGCTTGGCCAGCTCGCGCTGGGAGAGGGCTGCCTTGGTGCGAACCGCCTTGAGGCGGTGACCGATATCCATCTATAGACACTCCTTGACTGTTTACTATTATTAAAATTGTGTTAAATATCTTATACCACCCTGCTGATGCGTCTAGCTAGGGGTGGCACCAGACAGGGCGATAACGGGCCCTTTTTTATGGATTCAGGTGTTTAATTTAATAGGCATTGGCCGATAGTTGCTAAACACCTTAAGGATGAGGTGACCATGAAACCGATCAGCGACATCAATACGCCCTCCGACATGTCCGCGTTCTGGATGCCGTTCACCGCCAACCAGCAGTTCAAGGCGGCGCCGCGTATCCTGAAGTCGGCAGAGGGGATGTATTATCACTCAGAGGATGGCCGCAAGATACTGGATGGCACAGCCGGACTCTGGTGTTGCAACGCGGGCCATGGTCGGCGCGAGATTGCCGAGGCGGTCTCCCAGCAGATTTCCCACCTCGATTTTGCCCCCACTTTCCAGATGGGCCACCCGCTGCCGTTCGAGCTGGCCAACAAGCTGGTGGAGATCGCTCCCAAGGGCTTTGGCCATGTCTTCTACACCAACTCCGGCTCAGAGTCGGTCGATACCGCGCTCAAAATCGCGCTGGCCTGGCAGCGGGCGCGCGGTCAGGGCACCCGCACCCGGCTGATTGGCCGCGAGCGTGGCTATCACGGGGTCGGCTTTGGCGGCATCTCGGTGGGGGGCATTCCCGGCAACCGCAAGTGGTTCGGCTCCCTGCTGACCGGGGTGGATCATCTGCCGCATACCCTCAACATCGCCAAAAATGCGTTTACCAAAGGGCTGCCCGAGGAGGATGTGGCGCTGGCCGACGAGCTGGAGAAGATCGTCTTTCTGCACGATGCCAGCAATATCGCGGCGGTGATCGTCGAGCCCATCGCCGGCAGCACCGGTGTGCTGATGCCGCCCAAAGGCTACCTCAAGCGGCTGCGCGAGATCTGTACCAAGCACGGCATCCTGCTGATTTTTGACGAGGTGATCACCGGTTTCGGTCGCCTTGGCTCCCCCTTCGCCGCGCAGGAGTTCGATGTCATTCCCGACATGATCACTTGCGCCAAGGGGCTGACCAACGGTGCCATCCCCATGGGCGCGGTGCTGGTGCAGAAGCACATTTATGACGACATGATGGCGGCAGGAAAGGGGGCCATCGAGCTGTTCCACGGCTACACCTACTCCGGCCATCCGGTGGCTGCGGCTGCAGGGCTCGCGACCCTCGAGATCTATCGCAACGAGAACCTGCTCAGCCGCGCCGCCGATCTGGCTGGCTACTGGGAGGAGGCGGCCCATTCGCTGAAGGGCTGCAAGCATGTGAAGGATGTACGCAACTACGGGCTGGTGGCGGGGATCGAGCTGGAATCGATGCCGGATGCACCGGGCAAACGCGCCTACGAGGTGTTCGTGCGCTGCTTCGAGAAGGGGGCTCTGATCCGGGTGACCGGCGACATCATCGCTCTGTCGCCACCTCTCATTATCGAGCGCAGCCAGATCGACGATCTCTTCACCCTGCTGCAGGATGCCCTGCAGGCCCAACCTTAACCCATTTGATGACCCCGCACTGGCGGGGCCTTGCGTTGATTTGCTCAACGCATTTACTGCATCAGTTATCACGGAGGATACATGACATACAGGGTCAGCAACTTCATCAACGGCCAGCCGCAGGAGAGTCGCAGCGAGCGGCAAGGGGCCATCTTCAATCCCGCCTGCGGCAAGCAGCAGGGGAACGTGGGGCTTTCCAGCGCCGCCGAGTGTCAGGAGGCGATCGCCATCGCCGAGCGCGCCTTTGTCGACTGGTCACAAACCCCGCCGCTGGTGCGGGCCCGGGTCTTTTTCCGCTTCAAGGAGTTGATGGAGCAGCACAGGGACGAGCTGGCCCAGCTCATCAGTCGCGAGCACGGCAAGGTCTTCTCCGATGCGCAGGGGGAGTTGACCCGCGGGCTGGAGGTGGTGGAGTTTGCCTGCGGCATTCCCCATCTGCTCAAGGGGGAGCACTCCCTCAACGTCGGCCGCGGGGTAGACAGCTACTCCATGATGCAGCCGGTGGGGGTCTGCGCCGGCATCACCCCGTTCAACTTCCCGGCCATGGTGCCGCTCTGGATGTTCCCGGTCGCCATCGCCTGCGGCAACACCTTCATTCTCAAGCCCTCCGAGAAGGATCCCTCCCTCTCGCTGCGGATGGCCGAGCTGCTCAAGGAGGCCGGTCTGCCGGACGGCGTGCTCAACGTGGTGAACGGTGACAAGGAGGTGGTGGACGTGCTGCTGACCGATCCGCGGGTCGGTGCCGTCTCGTTTGTCGGCTCCACCCCTATTGCCCAGTACATCTATGCCACCGCCTCGGCCCATGGCAAGCGAGTGCAGGCGCTGGGCGGTGCCAAGAACCACATGGTGGTGATGCCGGATGCGGACCTCGATCAGGCGGTCTCCGCCCTGATGGGGGCTGCTTATGGGGCAGCGGGCGAGCGCTGCATGGCGATCTCGGTAGCCGTGGTGGTGGGTGACGAGACCGCCGATGCCCTGGTGGCCAAGCTGACGCCACTGGTGGAAAAACTGCGGGTGGGCCCGGGGTTGGGCCAGAGCCCGGAGAACGAGATGGGGCCGCTCATCAGCAAGGAGCATCTGGCCAAGGTGCGCGGCTACGTGGATCAGGGTGTGGCCGAAGGGGCCGCGCTGCGGGTCGATGGCCGTACGCTGAGCCACGACGAGGGTTACTTTATCGGGGGCTGCCTGTTTGACGAGGTGACGCCAGAGATGCGTATCTACCGCGAGGAGATCTTCGGCCCTGTGCTCTCCATCGTACGGGTGCCGGACTACGAGACGGCGTTGCGCCTCATCAACGAGCACGAGTACGGCAACGGCACCGCCATCTTTACCTGTGACGGCGATACCGCGCGGGACTTCACGGCGCGGGTGCAGGTCGGTATGGTAGGGGTGAACGTTCCCATTCCGGTGCCGATGGCGTTTCACAGCTTTGGCGGCTGGAAGCGCTCCATCTTCGGGCCGCTCAACATGCACGGGCCGGACGGGGTTCGCTTTTATACCCGGATGAAGACGGTGACGGCGCGCTGGCCCCAGAGCCTGCGCAGTGGTGCCGAGTTCTCCATGCCGACCATGAAGTGACGCGCTGGCGCGTGCTCATGGCCTAACCTCTTGCCCCCGCCGGTCGATGATTGGCGGGGGCGAACTCTGTAAAGGAACAACAGATGCGATTGGGAATTCTCGATTGTGACCGGCTCGATCCCGATCTGGCGGATCGTTTTGGCCCCGTTTACTCCGAGATGTTTATCAGGGGCTTTGCGGCCCTGGCCCCCGAACTGGAATTTCGGGTCTGGTCGGCTCTCGATGGGGAGCTGCCGGAGGATCTGCACGAGTGCGATGCCTGGCTCATCACCGGCTCGCGCCACGATGCTTACAGCGATATTCCCTGGATTCAGGCACTGCGGGCGTGGATCCGCCAGGCGCACGATGCCGACGTCAAGCTGGCCGGTGTCTGCTTCGGTCATCAGGTGATCGCCCAGGCGCTGGGCGGCGAGGTGGTGAAGTCTACCAAGGGGTGGGGGCTGGGAGTGTCGGTGCACCCCATGCTGGCAGATGAGCCCTGGATGGCGCCGGCGCGAGATCAGATCCGCATTCTGGCCAGCCATCAGGATCAGGTGGCCCTGCTGCCGCCGGGGGCAACCCGACTGGCGGGCAACGACTTTTGTCCCAACTTCATGTTTTTGCAGGGTGATCACATCGTCGCCATTCAGGGGCATCCTGAGTTCTCGGTGGAGTACAACCGGGCGCTGATCGAGCGGCGCCGTGGCCTGTTGCCCGACGAGCGCTACCAGAGCAGCCTCTCCTCGCTGGAGGGTGAGGTGGATTCGGCGACCATGATGCAGTGGCTGCTGCAGTTTCTGGGGATCCTGCCGCTGCGGGCTGGCGCGGCCTGAGCCCGGTTTGTCAGCCACCCCTTCGGATGCTAGATTTTGTAGCAAAATGAAGGATCAAGCGCTGAGATGTCGGGATCGGATGGTACACTGGCCGCCCATGTGGCGGCCTGTTTGTCTGGCTTGATTGCCGTCCCGGCCTGAGCCAAACCTGTCTGAGCCAAACCAGTGTGAGAGTGTGACGCCTTGAAACTACAGCAATTGAAGTATTTGATCGCGATCCGGGACCACAACCTCAATGTGTCCGTGGCTTCTGATGCGCTCTTCACCAGTCAGCCGGGGGTCAGCAAACAGATTGGCCTGCTGGAGAGCGAGCTGGGAGTGCGGATCTTCGAGCGCCGTGGCAAGCATTTGCACCGCATTACGCCGGTGGGGGAGGAGATCATCAAGTGTGCCGAGGCGATGCTCAATATCGAGAGCAAGATCAAGGCGATCTCCCGCGAGTATCTGGACCCGACCGTGGGCACCCTCAATATTCACACCACCCACACCATCGCCCGCTACCTGCTGCCCAAGTCGGTCACCTACTTCACCAAGAAGTATCCCAAGATCTCGTTCCACCTCCATCCGGTAATGTCGGCGAGCAAGGAGCAGATCAGCAAGGGTTACTCCGATTTCTCCATCGTTGCCCACGAGATTGGCTTCGACAAGGAGCTGATTGCGCTGCCCGCCTACCTCTGGACTCTCTCGCTGGTGGTGCCGCAGGATCACCCGTTGGCCAAGGTGAAGAAGCCGACCCTGGAGCAGCTCTGCCACTACCCGATCCTCAGCTACGAGAGTGGCGCCACTGGCCGTCAGGTGCAGGACGAGGTGTTCCATGCCGCCGGTCTCACCCCGAGCTACTACATGACGGTGATGGACGCCGGGGTGATCAAGCGCTACGTGGAGCTGGGCTTTGGCATCGGCATCATCTCCTCGCTGGTGGCCAACGACACCGACAGCCCCGGGCTGGTCTCCATCAATCTGGAGCACCTGTTCAAACCCTGTCCGGCGCAGATCTGTTTCAGCAAGAGCATCCTGCTGCAGAACTACATGTATGACTTCATCAGCTCCTTCTCGCCCCACCTCACCAAGGAGGTGATCCAGAGCGTGATGCAGCAGCCGACCCAGGCGCGCATCGACGAGCTGCTGGCCGGGGTGGAGCTGCCCATCTATTGATCCCGATCGGATTCCCGATCGCTGCCGGTTGTCTCTTCTGTCAGGCTGGGCTCTACTCGGGGTTCAGCCTGTCTCTTTTGGGCTATCTCCATCGTCCGAGGTCTCTATGTCCCGCATTCTGCTGCTTGCCAATCTCAACTGTGATCATGTGCTCTCCCTCTCCGAACCTCTGGTGGCGGGGGCCCGGCTGCAATATGTGGATCAGGGGCGCAGGCTCGGCGGTGGCGCCGCCAACACCGGCATCGGGCTGGTGTGGGCGGGCCACGAGGTGACCATTGCTTCCCGTATCGGGCTGGACGAGACCGGCGACTGGCTGCTGGAGCAGGCGGCCGGTTACGGGTTGGATTGCAGCCATGTGGAGCGCTTTGGCGGCGAGACCGGCGAGCTGCTGATCCTGGTGGACTCCACCGGCGAGCGTACCATACTGCGCCGCCCGCGGCGTCCCGATCTGCCTGGCGATCTGTCTCTTGATGGGGTGGATTGCCTCTATGTGAACTATCCCGGCACCGCCATCATCAGCTACATGCGCCAGATGCTCGGCAAGAGCTTCGTGGTGGCCCAGTATCCCAAGGGCGGCCAAGCGCGCCGTCCCTGCCATGTGCTGGTGGCTTCCCGCTCCGATCTCGGCGAGGTGAGCGACCCCTGGCAACATGCCCGCCAGCTGGCGGGGGAGCAGCTCGAATGGCTGGTGCTGACCGAAGGAAAGGCGGGCGCAGTGGCCATCCACGGCGATGAGCAGATTAGGGTTGCCGCCCGTCCTGTTTCGGTGGTCGATACCACGGGGGCAGGGGATGCTTTCGCTGGTGGATTGATCCACGGTCTGGCGCGGGGCATGGCGATCAAGGATGCGTTGCAGTGCGCGGTGGACTGGGGCGCATTTGCTGTCGCCTCCGAGAGCTCCATCCCCTCGGTTGCCCTGAAAAACTGGCTGAAACAACCCCACTGAACCACCTCCTTGACTGTCGATTGAGGGGCTGTTCGCAGGCCATATGGCTGCTGGTCGAAGGGGCTTGGTAAGGGGAACTATTCGGGAGATTTACCAGCCATAAAGTGGGCAAACGCCGGGCTAACCCGGCAAGTTTGCGATCAATCAAAGAAAGTGTCGATTTATGTGCATCTTCATCGACACCCGGTTGTGCTGCTCTTAACCTGTCACTCCGCAACTCAGATTAAGAGACAGGCCCCCCTCTGGCGAACCAATGGGCAAACAGAGGCAAACCGGTTGTCTCCTGCCTCTTAGCTCAATGTTGTCGTCCTGATTCCTGGCTTGTAGTAAGAGGCAAGTGCGACCATGCAACTGACACGATTTACCGACTACGCCCTGCGTACCCTGACCTTCCTGGCGGTTCAGCCGGGGGATCGTCTGTCGACCATTACCGAAGTGGCCGATACCTTCGGCATCTCTCGCAACCACGTGGTCAAAATTGTGCACCAGCTTGGCATCAAGGGGTACATTGAGACGGTACGCGGCAAGCATGGTGGCATCCGCCTCGGTCGCTCGGCGGTCTCCATCAATTTGCGGGATGTGGTGATGGACATGGAGCATGTGCTCTGTCCGGTCGATTGCAAGCGCGAGAACTGCCGTCTCTCCGGTGGTTGCCGCATTCAGGGCATTCTGCGCCGCGCCATGAACGCCTTCCTCGAAGTGCTGGGTGAGTACACTCTGGCCGATGCGGTGCGCGATCCCAATCGTCTCTGCCACCTGCTGGGTATCGAGCAAGAGACTATTGTGACCATGGCCTGACGGGGCGCGGGATAACGAACAAGATGTGAAAGGGGCCTGATGGCCCCTTTTGCTTTTGTACGCAGGTGGTTTTTAACGACTGCCTGGCTGGCGGATCAGGGTAATGGCGCCGTGCAGGCAGGCGAGGCCACAGGCACCGCAGCCATTGCAGGCATCCATATTGACGTTGATGCCATCGGCCGTGGCCTTGATCGCCTGTTGCGGGCAGGCATCTTCACAGAGCAGGCAGTAGAAGCCCTGCCGTGCCTGACAACTCTCTTCAATCTGCACCCGGGTCTGCACCTGACGGCCCAGTTGCAGGTCGAGGGCGCCGGTGGGACAGGCTCTGGCGCAGCTGCCGCAGTAGCTGCACTGGCCACAGGCGAGATCGAGTACCGGCGTACCGGCGATGGGGCTCCCCTCGTACTCCTCCTGGGTGGCCGGTTTGAGCAGACCGCGCGGGCAGGCCTTGAAACACTCGCCACAGCGGGTGCAGAGGGAGAGGTACTGGGACTCCTCGATGGCCCATGGCGGGCGCGCTTCATGGCAAACCACGGCGGGCTTGCGGGAAGCTTGCCAACCTTGTGTCAGCCAACGGAGGAAATAGTGAGTCATGCTCGCCCCTGATACCTATTAGGGGTTAATTTTATCGAAGTTTCGGGAAGCAGGCCAGAGAATAGCGGCCGTCAGGATCGCAAGCGCAGTTGCCCTTGTGTAAGCTAGGCGGGTCTTTTTACGTGGTTGAATGAAATCATATGTGGCTATTTCTCTGGCGTGCGTCCCTGCTCTATGTCTTTCCCCTTCTGATGTGGGCCTACTGCCGCATCAAGGATATCGAGTTCGCCGAGCTCGATACCGGCGTCAACACCCACAAGTGGGTGGTGCTGGCCGCCTACCTCATCTACGTGGTGATCTGGATTTTGGTTAACCGCTATCTCGAACTCTTCCTGCGTCAGCGGAGCCGCAAATGATCGACCCCGGGCTCTGGGGGATCTTGCTGCCCGCCGCCGTGCTGGCCCTCGGGCTTGGCTGGCTGATCGGGCGGCGAGCAGCCACGGCGCAGGCTCAGGAGCTGATGCTGGCGCAGGAGCGTTATCAAGCGCTGCAGGATCGCTTCGACGAGTTGCAGGATGAGCGGATGCAGGGCCAGCAGAAGCTTGATCAGCAGCAGACACTGCTGATCAAGCTCACCGCCCGCCTCAAGGATGCGGAAGCGACCCTGCGCAGCGAACGGCTGGCCGCCGCCGAGAAGCTGCAACTGCAACAGGAGGCGGAGCAGCGCCTCAGCCAGCAGTTCGAGAATCTCGCCAACCGGATCTTCGAGCAAAACTCTGGCAACTTCCGCGAATTGAACCAGAATAGCCTCGATCTGCTGCTCACCCCGCTCAAAGAGCAGCTCGAGGGCTTTCGTCGTCAGGTGGGGGAGACCCACGCCCAAGAGACGGCTCAGCGCCACAGCCTCAAGTTCGAGCTGGAGCGCCTTGCCGAGCTCAATGCCCGCATGACCGAAGAGGCGGCGGCGCTGACTCGCGCCCTCAAGGGCGACAGCAAGCAGCAGGGCAACTGGGGTGAAGTGGTGCTGGCGCGGATCCTCAGCGAGTGCGGTCTGCGCGAGGGCCACGAGTACCACACCCAGGTCAATATCGAGGTGGAGAAGGGCAAGCGCTACCAGCCCGACGTTATTGTCCACCTGCCGCAGGAAAAAGACATCATCATCGACGCCAAGGTGTCGCTGACCGCCTACGAACGCTGGTACAACGCCGATGACGAGCTGGAGAAGGCGGTGGCGCTCAAGGAGCACGTCGCCTCGGTGCGCAACCATATCCGCGAGCTGGGCCGCAAGGATTACCAGCAGCTGCCCGGGGTGCGTACCCTCGACTATGTGCTGATGTTCGTGGCGGTGGAGCCCGCCTTCCTCACTGCCATGGAAGCCGATCCCTCGCTGGTGCGTTACGGCCTCGACAACAACATCCTGCTGGTGAGCCCCACCAACCTGATGGTGGCGCTGCGCACCATCGAAAACCTGTGGCGCTACGAGCGGCAGAACCAGAATGCCCGCCAGATTGCCGAGCGGGCCAGTCGTCTCTACGAAAAGCTGCGGCTGTTTGTGGAGGAGATGCAGCAGATGGGCGGCAGCCTGCACAAGGCGCAGGAGAGCTACGACAAGGCAATGGGACGGCTGGTCAACGGCCGTGGCAACCTGATTGCGCAGGTCGAGCGTTTCCGCGAGCTGGGGGTGGAGGTGACCAAGAGCCTGCCAGAGCCGCTGGTGGAGCGGGCACTGGAGCGTGACAAGGAGCAGGAGTAGTTTTTACCTGCACCGACATCAACAAAAGACCCAAACACTGTTTGGGTCTTTTGCTATCTGCCTGCTGGCCCAGTGCTTACCCATCATCAGAAATCCGCAAAGCAAACGGCCCACCGAAGTGGGCCGTTTCTATTTGCAGTGCCGGTGTGGATCAGCGGCTGGCAGCGCGGGCGCTCAGCTCGGCTTTATCGCTATCGCTCAGGAAGGCCAGGGTCAGGCCATTCTGCTGGGCGGTGCGGATTTCGCTCGCGGTCATGCCAGCGGCCGGAGCTGCCACCTTATATTCGTGCGGCAGGTCGATCCCTTCCACCGCCGGGTCATCGGTGTTGAGGCAGGCCAGCACGCCGGCGGCCAGGAACTGGCGGATCGGGTGCTCGGTCAGGCTCGCTACCGTAGTGGTCTGGACGTTGGAGGTGAGACAGGATTCGATGCCGATGCGGTGTTCGGCCAGATAGGCCATCAGGGCCGGATCCTGAATCGCTTTGACGCCGTGGCCGATGCGCTCGGCGCCCAGCTCGCGAATGGCTTGCCACATGCTCTCGGGGCCAGCGGCTTCACCAGCGTGTACGGTGACGCGCATACCTGCATCGCGCACCTTGCGGAAGTGGTCGACAAAGAGTTCGCCCGGGAAGCCCAGCTCGTCACCGGCCAGATCGATGGCGACCAGCTTGTCGCGGTGAGCCAAGCAGGCGGCCAGCTCCTGATTGCACTGCTCGGTGCCGAAGGTGCGGCTCATGATGCCGATCAGGTTGGTCTTGATGCCGAAGTCATGGCTGCCAGCGGCCACGCCGTCGATGATGGCTTCCACCACGCCCTGCGGGTGCAGCTTGTGGGCCATTGCCATATAGGCCGGGCTGAAGCGCAGCTCGGCATAGTCGATACCGGCGCGCAGCAGATCTTCCACGTTTTCGTAGGCAACCCGGCGGCAGGCGTCATAGTCAGCAAGCACGGCCACGCCCCAGTCCAGCTTCTTGAGGAAGGCGACCAGGCTCGGCTCGTTTTCGACGATCTGTACGTGGGGGCGCAGCGCTTCCAGCTCGAAGGCGGGCAGCGGGATATTGTGTTGGCGACCCAGCTCGAGGATGGTTTGCGGGCGGATGTTGCCGTCCAGATGGCGGTGCAGGTCGGTCAGGGGGAGAGATCTGTCAATCATGGGGGCGCCCTCGTCGAGTCAGGTTTGAAAGCCTGCCATTCTAGGCGGGGCTTTCAAAAAAGATACCCCGTTTATGGTTAAACGGGGTTCTGGCGGGCGGTGATTTGTCAGGGCGTGATGGGAATCGTTTTTCCCGGGGACTCAGGAGAGATCGAGTTCCTTCAGCTTGCGGGTCAGGGTGTTGCGACCCCAGCCAAGCAGGCGCGCTGCTTCCTGTTTGTGGCCGTGGGTGTGTTCCAGCGCCGTCTCCAGCATGATCCGCTCGAACTGGGGCATGGCATCTGCCAGGATGTCTGTCTCTCCCAGCGCCAACTTGCTGGCCACCCACTCTTGCAACTGTTGCTGCCAGCAACCGGGCAACGCCGGTTGGCCCGGTTCGGCGTTGTGGGTGATGGGGGTGAGCAGCTCGGCAGGCAGGTCGCCGACCAGCACTTCCTGACCGGATGCCATCACGGTGAGCCAGCGACAGACGTTCTCCAGCTGGCGCACGTTGCCCGGCCAGGGCAGGCGGCTGATATAGGCCTGGGTATCGGGGTGCAGGCTCTTGGCCTCGACGTTCAGCTCCTTGGCGGCGCGCAGCAGGAAGTGACGGGCCAGCTGGGGGATATCCTCACGGCGCTCCTTGAGAGCGGGGATGTGGATGCGAATGACGTTGAGGCGGTGAAACAGATCCTCGCGAAACTCGCCATCGGCCACCCGCTTTTCCAGATTCTGGTGGGTGGCGGCGATGATCCGCACGTCTACCTGCACCGGCTGGTGGCCGCCGACTCGATAGAACTGACCATCGGCCAAGACACGCAGCAGCCGGGTCTGCACATCCAGCGGCATGTCGCCGATCTCGTCGAGAAACAGGGTGCCGCCGTCGGCCTGCTCGAAGCGGCCGTGGCGGATGTTGTTGGCGCCGGTGAAAGCCCCCTTCTCGTGACCGAACAGCTCGGATTCGATGAGATCTTTGGGGATGGCCGCCATGTTGAGGGCGATAAAGTTCTTGTGGGCGCGCGGGCTGTGCTTGTGCAGCGCATGGGCGACCAGCTCCTTGCCGGTACCGCTCTGACCGTTGATCAGCACCGAGATGCTGGAGCGTGACAGGCGGCCGATGGCACGGAACACCTCCTGCATCGCCGGCGCCTCACCGATGATCTCGGGAGTGGCGGTGGCCTCTTGCTGGCGAGACTTGCGCTTGGTGCGCTGCTCCTTGAGGTGATTCTCGGCGCGCCGCACCAGGGTCACTGCTTCGTCGATATCGAACGGCTTGGGCAGGTACTCGAAGGCGCCTCGCTGGTAGGCGTTGACCGCGCTGTCGAGATCCGAGTGGGCGGTCATGATGATGATGGGCAGATCGGCCTGACGGCGGTGGATCTGCTCAAGCAGGCTCAGGCCGTCGATGCCGGGCATCCGGATATCGGAGAGGATCACATCGGGCGAGCGCAGCTCAAGGGCGTGCAGCAGGGCTTCGCCATCGGCAAAGCTCTCGCAGTTGAAGCCTTCGCTGCCGAGAGTGCGCTCCAGCACCCAGCGGATAGAACTGTCGTCATCGACGATCCACACTTTGGCGGTCATGGGGTTCCCTTACTTGCGAAGCGGTAGAAAAATGGTGAATTCGGTGTGACCCGGCCAGCTGATGCAGTCAATCCGCCCCTTGTGCTGGTCGATCAGGTTCTGGGCGATAGAGAGGCCGAGCCCGGTTCCCCCCTCCTTACCGGTGATCATGGGATAGAACAGGGTGTCGCGAATGGCATCGGGAATGCCGGGGCCGTTGTCGATGATCTTGATCTCCGCCGCCAGCCGGTAGCGCTGGCCGTGGATGGTGATCTGGAATGCAGTGCGGGTTTTGATACGAATAAGCCCGGTCTGATCCCCCAGTGCTTCGGCCGCGTTGCGCACTATGTTGAGAAACGCCTGCTGCAGCTGATCCGGCTCCATCTCGAATTCGGGGATGCTGGGGTCGTAATCCCGCTCGATGCGAACAGAGGGAGGGAGTTCGAGCTCCACCAGTCGGCGTACCTGCTCCAGCACCGAATGGACATTGTGCATCTGGTGACGGCCGGGGCGCTGGGGGCCGAGCAGCCGATCGACCAGTACCCGCAGCCTGTCAGCCTGTTCGATGATGATGCCGGTATATTCGCGCAGCGCCGGATCCGGCAGCTCTTTTTGCAGCAGCTGGGCCGCGCCGCGCAGGCCGCCGAGGGGATTCTTGATTTCGTGGGCCAGCCCGCGCACCAGCTCCTTGGCTGCCAGCTGCTGGGCATGTTGCTGCTGCTCCTGACTGATCTTCTTCTGCTGGTCGATCTTGCGCAGCTCCACCACCAGCAGACGCTGTTCGTGGTCGGCCATCGGGGTCGCGCTCAGCTCCACCAGTCGCGGTTCTCCCTCTACCACCAGAGTCACTTCGCTGTCGGTAAAGCCCTGCCCTGAAACGAGGCACTGCTTGAGCCGCTGCAAATCGAGGGAAATATGTTCCAGCAGATGGGGCAGTTCGATGCCGATCAGCCTGCGTTCACTGAGGGAGAGCAGCTGTTCAGCCGCCGGGTTGACGAACTGGATGCAGAGCCGCTCATCCATCAGGATCACGGCGGTCAGCAAATTATCCAAGAGTGTTTTGGCGTTGTCCGAGCGGGTTGGCACAGGTTTCTCCCTAAAACGGTGCTACACACCTGTTATGCACCGATATAGTGCATAGAGTTTACCCGCATCGGTGCGCTATATCACCCCTAGTCGGCTTTGGGGGTGGGTTTGGGAGCCGGCGTCACGCTCGCTCTATGCAGGTAAAAGGTGACTGCACTGGATTTAGCAAGGATCGTACCGTCTTTGGCGAGCAGCTCGAGTTGAGCCTCGTGGGCGCCGCGATCGACGTTTTCGACGCGGACAGAGAGACTGTTGCTGACGATGGGGGCAGCTTTGCCATCAAGGGTCAGGCGCACATCATACTGGGTCGGAGGTTTGGGGCTGATGGTGCCCTGAAAGACGATGTTGCCTGTGTTGTCGCGCAGGGTGCTGCCCTGTTCCGGGGAGAGCAGTTCGATGGTCAGCTTGGCTGCCTCTTTCTCTTTCTTGGCATCGGCGCCGGTCAGGCTGTTGAAGTTATCCACCTGCACCGATCTGGGCGCGCTGCTGCCCAGCAGCGGGGCGACCCGCAGATCGACCTCTTTGGCGTTTTTGCCGGGTGGTGGCGCATCCGAGTAGTGGGTGATGCCATTGCCATCGACCCAGGAGTAGACCTTGGCCGCGTCCGCAGCGAACGAGGTCAGCAACAGGAGGCTGAGCACCCCTATGCCATGCTTGTTGTTCATCCATCTCTCCTTGACGGTATTTTGCTTAATCCTATCAGAGAAAAAACCCGCCAGATGGCGGGTTTTGTCACGATTAAGCAAGCTGACCAGATTTAAACGGACAGTCTGCTGAGACTTAGACGGAGTAGTACAGTTCGAACTCCAGCGGGTGCGGGGTCATGCGCACACGGTCAACATCCTGCTGTTTCAGTTCCAGATAGGAGTTGATGAAGTCATCGCTGAACACGCCGCCACGGGTCAGGAACTCGCGGTCAGCATCCAGAGCAGCCAGGGCTTCGTCCAGAGAGCCGGCAACGGTCGGCACTTCTGCGGCTTCTTCCGGCGGCAGGTCATACAAGTTCTTGTCCATGGCATCGCCCGGATGGATCTTGTTGATGATACCGTCCAGACCGGCCATCAGCTGGGCAGCGAAGGCCAGGTACGGGTTGGCAGCCGGATCCGGGAAGCGCACTTCGATACGACGGGCTTTCGGGCTCGGTACCACCGGGATACGGATGGAGGCAGAGCGGTTGCGGGCAGAGTAGGCCAGCATGACCGGTGCTTCATAACCCGGAACCAGACGCTTGTAGGAGTTGGTGGTCGGGTTGGCGAAGGCGTTGATGGCCTTGGCGTGCTTGATGATACCGCCGATGTAGTGCAGAGCCATCTCGGACAGACCGCCATACAGGTCGCCAGCGAACAGGTTGACGCCGTTCTTGGCCAGGGACTGGTGGCAGTGCATGCCGGAGCCGTTGTCACCGAACATGGGTTTCGGCATGAAGGTGACGGTCTTGTTGTAGGCGTGAGCCACGTTGTGGATCACGTACTTCAGTACCTGTACTTCGTCAGCTTTCAGCGTAAGAGTGTTGAAGCGGGTAGCGATCTCGTTCTGACCGGCAGTGGCCACTTCGTGGTGGTGAGCTTCAACGACCTGGCCCATCTCTTCCAGCACCAGACACATGGCGGCGCGGATATCCTGGGAAGAGTCGACCGGTGCAACCGGGAAGTAACCGCCTTTCACGAACGGACGGTGACCCTTGTTGCCATGCTCATAGGCAGTGCCGGAGTTCCATGCGGCTTCTTCAGATTCGATTTTCACGAAGCTGTGGCCCATGGTGTTGGAGAAAGTAATGTTGTCGAACATGAAGAATTCCGGCTCCGGCCCGAACAGCACGGTGTCAGCGATGCCGCTGGACTTCAGGAAATCTTCTGCACGTTTGGCGATGGAGCGCGGATCGCGATCGTAGCCCTGCATGGTGGCAGGCTCCAGCACGTCACAAACGATGTTCAGGGTGGTCTCTTCGGTGAACGGGTCCAGCTTGGCGGAGGCTGCGTCCGGCATCAGTACCATGTCGGATTCGTTGATGCCCTTCCAGCCGCCGATGGAGGAACCATCGAACATCTTGCCGTCTTCGAAGAAATCTTCATCAACCTGGTGAGCAGGGATGGATACATGCTGCTCTTTACCCTTGGTGTCGGTAAAGCGCAGATCAACAAACTTGACTTCGTGTTCCTGGATCAGGGCCAAAACGTTCTGGGCTGACATGCTAAGTAACCTCCGGTGTTAAAACTCTCTGGGTGAATGCGTCGTCGTATTCACATAAGCCAGTATCGTGCCAAGTTTGTGACAGCTTGATTTCAGGGCAATCTCGCTGAAGAGGCTCCCCAAAATCAGGCGATCTCGACTCGCGTTGCATCAATTTAGTGCGATGGTGGATCGTTTTGGTGCACTGTAATGGTGCGCGAAATACGGTCACCGCCCATCTAAGCAGGGTTTGTCAGAGAGGTCTATGATCCAGATCTGTTGTTATGCGCGAATGTACTGCAATTCTGCTAGGCAGATCACAAAGGCAAGAGTACAATTAGCGCCCAATTTTACCCGGTGATTGAGGCGAGAATGTTAGAGAATTTACGCAATATTGCGATTATTGCGCACGTTGACCACGGCAAAACGACTCTGGTTGATAAGCTGCTGCAGCAGTCCGGCACCCTGGACCGCTCCACGGAAGGCCAGGAACGGATCATGGACTCCAATGATCTGGAACGGGAACGTGGCATCACCATTCTCGCCAAGAACACTGCGATCCGCTGGAATGACTACCGCATCAACATCGTTGATACCCCGGGTCACGCCGACTTCGGTGGTGAAGTAGAGCGCGTACTGTCCATGGTTGACTCCGTGCTGCTGCTGGTTGACGCCGTTGACGGCCCGATGCCGCAAACCCGTTTCGTGACCCAGAAAGCTTTCGCTCAGGGTCTGAAGCCGATCGTGGTCATCAACAAGGTTGACCGTCCGGGTGCTCGTCCTGACTGGGTAATGGATCAGGTATTCGACCTGTTCGACAACCTGGGCGCGACTGACGAACAGCTGGATTTCAAAGTTGTTTACGCCTCTGCACTGAACGGTTGGGCCACCATGGATCAGGACGTCGAGTCCGAGAACATGGAGCCGCTGTTCCAGGCCATCGTTGACAACGTTGAAGCGCCGAAGGCTGATGCCGAAGGTGGTTTCCAGATGCAGATCTCCCAGCTGGACTACAACTCCTACGTGGGCGTTATCGGTATCGGCCGTATCACCCGTGGTCGCGTCAAGACCAACCAGCAAGTCACCATCGTTGGTGCTGACGGCAAGACCCGTAACGGTAAAGTCGGTCAGGTGCTGGGTTACCTGGGTCTGTCCCGTACTGAAGTTACCGACGCGCAAGCGGGTGACATCATCGCTATTACCGGTCTGGGCGAGCTGAAAATCTCCGACACCATCTGTGATAACGGTGCCGTTGAAGCCCTGCCGCCGCTCTCCGTTGACGAGCCGACCGTGAACATGACCTTCCAGGTCAACACCTCACCGTTCGCCGGTAAAGAGGGCAAGTTCGTGACCTCCCGTAACATTCTGGAGCGTCTGAACCAGGAGCTGGTCCACAACGTGGCCCTGCGCGTGGAAGAGACCGATGATCCGGACAAGTTCCGTGTATCCGGTCGTGGTGAGCTGCACCTCTCCATCCTGATCGAAAACATGCGTCGCGAAGGTTACGAACTGGCTGTGTCCCGTCCGGAAGTAATCCTGCGTACCGTTGATGGCGTTCTGCAAGAACCGTTCGAAACCGTAACTGTGGACGTTGAAGAAGCGCACCAGGGTTCCGTGATGGAGCAACTGGGTCTGCGTAAAGGCGAAATGACCAACATGACCCCGGATGGCAAGGGTCGTGTCCGTCTGGACTTCATGATCCCGAGCCGTGGCCTGATCGGTTTCCAGACCGAGTTCATGACCATGACCTCAGGTACCGGTCTGCTGTACCACACCTTCGACCACTACGGTCCGCACAAGGGTGGCAGCATCGGCGAGCGTCAGAATGGCGTGCTGATCTCCAACGCTACCGGTAAAGCACTGACTTACGCCCTGTTCGGTCTGCAAGACCGCGGTCGTCTGTTCATCGGTCACGCGACCGAAGTGTACGAAGGCCAGGTGATCGGTATCCACTCCCGTTCCAACGACCTGACTGTTAACTGCCTGAAAGGCAAACAGCTGACCAACATGCGTGCCTCCGGTACCGACGAAGCTCAAGTGCTGACTCCGCCGATCCGCATGACTCTGGAACAGGCTCTCGAGTTCATCGATAACGACGAACTGGTAGAAGTGACTCCGAAGAACATCCGTATCCGCAAGAAATTGCTGACCGAGCTGGATCGCAAGCGCTCTGGCCGTGGTTAATGCCATGTGCTGAGTCTCGGCAGCCCTTGCGGCCGCTGACGGTTCACTGATAAACGGACCCAAACTTCTGGTTTGGGTCCGTTTTTTTATGCTTGTGATCCGCTCTGGCCATCCTGATGAGCTCGTTCAGGCTATCCGGTAATGGGGCTGATGAGCGTTGAGCGAAGGTCGTGGGGATGGGTGAGATAAAAAAGCCACAGCGGGTGGCCGCTGCGGCTTTTTGCTGGCTTGCAGTGAGGGATTACTGGCGCCAGAAGGAGGGGAAGAAGAGCACGGCGACCGTCAGGATCTCCAGTCGTCCCAGCAGCATGCCGAATGACAGCAGCCATTTGGCCGATTCCGGCAGGCTGGCAAAGTTGGTGCTGGGGCCGACCACCGGGCCCATGCCCGGGCCGACGTTGGCAACGGCGGTGATGGAGCTGGATATGGCCGTCAGAGGGTCAAGCCCGATGGCGCCCAACAGTGCGGCTATCACCAGAATGATGGCGAAGTAGGCCAGCACGAATGAGATCATCGAGCGGATGATGGCGTCATTAACCGTCCGGCCGTTGTACTTCTGCGGAAACACGGCAGAGGGGTGCATCAGTTGGCGCATCTGCTTTCTGAACAGGGCGAATGCCACCTGTACCCGGAAGATCTTGAGGCCGCCCGCAGTGGAGCCTGAGCAGGCCCCCAGCGCCAGCAGCACGATGAAGACGATGCTGGCGAGCGGCCCCCAGGTGCCGAAGTCACCAAGGCCGTAGCCGGTGGTGGTGAGCACCGAGACGATGTTGAAGCAGCTGATGCGCAGGGCATCCCAGAAGCCGAACAGGTTTCTCTCCCACAGATAGAAGGTCATGATGACGGTGACCCAGACCACTAGCCAGAAGAAGCCGCGCACCTGGGCATCCTTGAACAGGCTGTAGTCCCTGTGGTTGAGGCTTTGCACATAGAGCAGGAAGGGCAGGCCGCCGAGGAACATGAACAGGGTGCCAATCCAGTGTGCCGAGTTGGAGAAGTGGGACATGGATTGATCGGAGGTGGAGTAGCCGCCGGTACTGAGGGTGGTCATGGCGTGGTTGATCGCCTCGAACATGTTCATGCCACTGGCCCAGTAGGCCATGAAGCAGAGCATGGAGAGCACCAGATAGACCACGACGATGTTGTTGGCGACTGTCTTGGCACGCGGGGCGCTTTTGTCTGACCAGTCCGAGCTCTCGGTCTGGAACAGCTTCATGCCTCCGACGTTGAGGTAGGGCAGCACGGCAACTGCCATCACGATAAAGCCGACCCCCCCCAGCCACTGCAGGATGGAACGCCACAACAGGATGCTGTGGGCCATGTTGTCGAGGCCGGAGAGCACGGTGGAGCCCGTGGTCGTTACCCCCGACATGGTCTCGAAGTAGGCGTCGGTAAAGTTGATGTGGGTGATGAAAACAAAGGGCAGGGCGCCGAAGGCGCAGGCCACCACCCAGACCGAGGTGGTGAGCAGGAACATCTCCCGCACCCCCAGATGAAACTCCGCTTTGCGGCCGTAGTGGAGGCAGAGCAGGGCGGCGCCGTGGGTGATCAGCACGGACTTGAGAAACTCGACAAATCCCTCTGACCCGGTAAGCAGTGCCAGCAAGGTGGGCAGCCACATGAAGAGCGCCAGCTTGGAGAGCACCAGCCCGAGGGTGAAGATAATGGGACGCAGCTTGATCATGTTCGATAACCTGGTCGTTGATTAACAAAAGACCCGGACCATCCCCTTGGGGGAGCTGAGCCGGGTCTGGTTTGACAGCCTGTGCGCATGAAGACGTTACAGGAAGAAGGGGCTTGGCTGGAACAGCCGCTCCACTTCCGGGATGTACTTCTTGTCCACCAGAAACATGACTACGTGGTCATCCTGCTGGATCTTGGTGCGATCGTGAGCGATCAACACCTCATCCCCGCGCACTACGGCACCGATGGTGGTACCCGGCGGCAGCTTGAGCTCGCCTACCGTCTTGCCGACCACCTTGGAGGTGTTCTCATCACCGTGGGCAATCGCCTCGATCGCCTCGGCGGCGCCGCGGCGCAGGCTGTAGACGTTGGCGATATCGGCCCGGCGCACGTGGGTCAGCAGGGCCGAGATGGTGGCCTGCTGGGGCGAGATAGCGATATCGATGGAGCCACCCTGCACCAGATCGACGTAGGCGCCGCGCTGGATCAGCACCATGGTCTTCTTGGCGCCCATCTTCTTGGCGAGCAGCGCCGACATGATGTTGGCCTCATCCTCGTTGGTCACGGCGATGAAGACGTCGATCTGGTCGATGTGCTCCTCGGCCAGCAGCTCCTGATCCGCCGCATCGCCGCAGAAGACGATGGTGTTCTCCAGCAGTTCGGAGAGCTGCTCCGCCCGCTTCTGGTTGCGCTCGATGAGCTTGACGCTGTAGCGCTTCTCCAGCTGGCGGGCGAGACCCGCGCCGATGTTGCCACCACCGACGATCATGATGCGACGGTAGGGGCTCTCGAGGCGCTGCAGCTCCGACATCACGGCCCGGATATGGCCCGCGGCGGCGACGAAGAAGACCTCGTCATCCGCTTCGATGATGGTGGTGCCTTGCGGACGGATCGGGCGGCCCTGACGGAAGATGGCCGCTACCCGAGTTTCGATGTTGGGCATGTGCTCGCGCAAGGTGGAGAGAGCGTTACCCACCAGCGGGCCCCCGTAGTAGGCCTTGACCGCTACCAGACCGACGCGGCCACCTGCAAAATCAACCACTTGCAGGGCTCCCGGATACTCGATCAGGCGACGCACATAGTCGGTCACCAGTTGCTCCGGCGCGATCAGGTGATCCACCGGCACCGATTCCGGCAGGAACAGGCGATCCCGCTCGGTCAGATAGGCCGGCGAGCGGATCCGTGCCACCTTGTTCGGGGTGTTGAACAGGGAGTAGGCCACCTGACAGGCGATCATGTTGGTCTCGTCACTGTTGGTGACGGCGACCAGCATGTCGGCATCCTGAGCCCCCGCTTCGCGCAGCACCTTGGGGTGAGCGCCATGGCCGTTGACCACCCGCAGGTCAAACTTGTCCTGCAGTTCGCGCAGGCGTTCGCTGTCGGTGTCGACGATGGTGATGTCGTTGTTCTCTCCGGCCAGGTTCTCGGCCAGAGTGCCGCCGACCTGGCCGGCTCCCAAAATGATGATTTTCATAGGGAACGTCTACTCACGTTGAGGCAGTAAAGGGGCATTTCGCCTGCATGGCGATTGCCCCGGAAGAAGCATGTCAGCGTCACAGCTTGACCAGCTTGGAGTAGTAGAAGCCATCCATCTCGGCTTCACCCGGCAGGAACTGGCGACCCGGGCAGTCCGGGGTGTCCTGTTCGTGCAACGGTACCAATTTGGCATCTTTGGTCGCGGCAAGGAAGGCGCGGATCTGTTCGCGGTTCTCTTCCGGCAGGACGGAGCAGGTGGCGTAGAGCAGGGTGCCGCCGCTCTTCAGCTTGCCCCAGAGGGCGTTCAGAATACGGCGCTGCAGCTCGGCCAGCTCGCGGATGTCCTGATCACGGCGCAACCACTTGATGTCGGGGTGGCGACGGATAACACCTGTGGCGGAGCAGGGGGCATCCAGCAGGATGCGGTCGAACTGGCCCTCCGGCCACCACTGTTCCGGTGCCGCGGCATCGCCGTGGATCACTTTGGCGGTCAGGCCGATGCGATCCAGGTTCTCCTGCACCCGCTTGAGGCGGTTCTCGTCGGCATCAACGGCAACCACGCCAGCCAGCTTGGGCTGACGCTCCAGCAGGTGGGCGGTCTTGCCGCCGGGGGCGGCGCAGGCATCCAGCACCCATTCACCCGGTTGCGGGTCGAGCAGGGCGGCAGCCTGTTGTGCTGCACCATCCTGTACCGAGCAGTCACCGACCTCGAAGCCGGGCAGCTTGGTCACATCACAAGGACGCTCCAGCAGGATGCAATCCTCGCCCTCTTCACCGGCCACCGCATTGATGCCGGCTTCGGCCATGCGAGCCAGCATGGCATCGCGGCTCTGGCGCTGGCTGTTGTTGCGGATCCACATGGGGGGACGCTGGTTGTTCGCCTCCATAATGAATTCCCACTCATCGTGATAAGCCTGACGCAGACGCTTGGTGAGCCACTCCGGATGACCGAGGCGAATGCTGGGAACGCGGTCGATACGCAGCAGAATGACTTCGGCGCTGCGCTGGAAGTTGCGCAGCACGCCGTTGATGAGGCCACGCAGGGAGGTGCCCTTGAGCAGTTTGACGGCGTTGACGGTCTCGGCCACCGCGGCGTGAGCCGGAATGCGGGTGTAGATGAGCTGATAGAGACCGACCAGGATGAGGTAGTGGAAAATGCGGCTCTTGTTCTTGAGCGGCTTGTCCATCATCTCGTTGACTGCCGCATCGAGGCGGGGTAGCCAGCGCAGGGTGCCGTAGCAGAGTTCTTGCAGGAGAGCGCGATCGCGAGGTGCAACCTTCTCCTGGGCAGCAGGCAGAACAGCGGAGAGGGATTGACCCTGATCCAGCACCTGTTGAATAACGAGAGCGGCCTGTGCACGTGTTTTCATAGAGTTACCTTAGATGCGCAAGTCGGGGCCTGGGCCCCGCTTGTGTCAATTCAATCCAGTTCAATTCAATTGCGTGCCGGGTTCAAACCAGTCGCGGCGAGAGTTGAGCAGATCCGAAACGGACATCGCTTTCTTGCCGGGCGGTTGCAGGGTCAGCAGGCGCAGTACCCCTTTGCCGGTAGCGATATCGATTCCCTGCTTGTCGGCCTTGAGCAGGGTGCCGGCGGGTTGGCCGTGGTCGCTGTCAATGACGGCGGCTTGCCATACCTTGACGGTCTGGTCAGCCACTTCAAACCAGCTGATGGGCCAGGGGTTGAACGAGCGGATGCAGCGTTCGATGGCAACAGCCTCCATCGACCAGTCGATGCGGGCCTCTTCCTTGGAGAGCTTTTCGGCGTAGTTGGCCAGCGCATCATCTTGCGCCTCGGCAGCGGTTTCACCGGCGGCCATGGCATTGATGGTGTCGACCAGCGCCTGCGGGCCCAGCTCGGCCAGCTTGTCATAGAGGCTGGCAGAGGTCTCGTCGGCGGCGATGGGGCAGTTTACCTTGCGGATCATGGCGCCGGTATCCAGCCCCACATCCATCTGCATGATGGTGACGCCGGTTTCGCTATCGCCCGCCCAGATTGAGCGCTGGATCGGTGCCGCGCCGCGCCAGCGGGGCAGCAGGGAGCCATGGACGTTGATGCAGCCCAGACGCGGGGTATCGAGCACCACCTTGGGCAGGATCAGGCCATAGGCAACCACCACCATCAGGTCGGCGCCAAGGGCGGCCAGTTCGGCTTGCGCCTCTTCCTTGCGCAGAGAGGCAGGTTGGTAAACCGGCAGGTTATGGGCCAGTGCCAGCTCTTTGACCGGGCTGGCGGTGAGCTTCTGGCCACGGCCAGCAGGCTTGTCAGGCTGGGTATAAACGGCAACGACCTCGTGGTCGGAAGACAACAACGCCGCCAGGTGACGGGCGGCGAAGTCGGGAGTACCGGCAAAAATCAGTTTCAGCTTATTCAATGGGGCAGATCCTCAGAGGACTTTGCGATCTTCACGGGCCATCTTTTCCAGCTTCTGGCGAATGCGCTGGCGCTTGAGCGGGGACAAGTAATCAACAAACAGCTTGCCGACCAGATGATCCATCTCATGCTGGATGCAGATGGCGAGCAGATCATCGGCTTCCAGCTCGAACGGCTTGCCGTTGCGATCCAGGGCGCGGATTTTGATCTGTTCGGCGCGAGGCACCAGAGCACGGCTGCCGGGCACGGAGAGGCAACCCTCTTCAATGCCGGTGCTGCCGCACTGTTCGATGACCTCCGGATTGATCAATACCAGAGGATCTTCACGGTTTTCAGAGACATCGATCACTATGATGCGCTGGTGAATGTCGACCTGAGTCGCGGCCAGGCCAATGCCTTCCTCCGCGTACATGGTTTCGAACATATCATCTACAATCTGTTGTAACTCGGGTGTAAAGGTCTCGACAGGGGCTGCAACGGTGCGCAGGCGCTCATCGGGAAAACGCAATACATCTAGAATGGCCATAGTTTTTTCTTTAGTTTCGTATAAATGCAGTCAATATTGGCGTAATTCTAGTCATTTACGCCGACAAAAAACAGCAACACTTTGCGTACAGAAGTAACAGGGAGTGTTATGTATCTGAAGCAAACCATCCTCGCCTGCCTGCTGGTGACCGTGAGTCAGGCAGCACTGGCCGATCAGCTGAGGCTGAAAGCGGGTTACCCCGAAAGCTATGTAGTGCAAAAAGGCGACACCCTGTGGGATATCTCCGGCAAGTATCTTTCCGAACCCTGGCTCTGGCCCCGTCTCTGGAACATCAATCCGCAGATTGCCAATCCTCACTGGATCTACCCCGGTGATGTACTGCATCTGAGCTGGGTCAATGGTGAACCCCGACTCGGCAAGGCGATGCAGGGTGGCAAGCAAGTCATCCGTCTCGGCCCGAAAACCCGTTACGAAAACAAAGCCAACCCCATTCCGACCCTGCCTATCAGCGAGATCGGCCCCTTCCTGCAAACCGACCATATTCTGGCTGACAGCCAGCAGCAGAAAACCTTGCCCTATCTGCTGGGGTCGGATCAGAAACATATCGGCATGCTGGAGGGGGACACCCTCTATGTGCAGGGCTCCCTGACACCGGGGCAGGTCTATGGCATTTATCACCCCGGAGTGGTCTACAAGGATCGCGAAACCGGTGAACTGCTGGGCCAGGAGGCGATCTTTGCCGGTGTGGTGCGGGCCGTGGCGCGTCTTGATGGCGATCGGACTGAGGTGACTCTGACTCATAACCAGCGCGAAGTGCTGCAGGGCGACAAGGTGATGCCGCTGCCGGCTCAGGAAAACATGCCCGCCGTCTTCACACCGAAAGCGGCACCAGCCATCACGCCGGGCTATATCATCGATTTGCCGAACAAGACCCGGGGCGGTGGCAAGTTTGATGTGGTGCTGATCAACCGGGGTGGCCGCGATCAACTGGTCGCCGGGGATGTGTTGGATGTCAGACGGCCCGGTGCTGCTCTGGTCACCAAGAATGGCGATGTACAGTACAAGGAGCTCTCGTCGGTTTTTAACCGGGTGTTTTACAGCAGCAACAAGAAGGCACCACTGCCCTCTGAAGCGATTGCCCGTGTCATGTTGTTCAAGGTGTATGACAAGCTGAGTTACGGTCTCATCATGCAGAGTAACGACATGGTGAGTGCGGGCTATCAGGTCACTCACTTCTGACGTGAACTACCCCGACGCGCGTCTGGCGCTCTGGCTAACTCTCGATGCGGTCACCGGTATCGGTCCGGTGACCGCTGCACGTCTGTTGGAACGGGCCGGGGGAAGTATTGAGGCCCTGTTTCAGAGCGATGAAGCGCAACTGCATGGTATGGGGTTGTCGTCAGAGCAGATCAAACAACTGCGCTGGCCCTCGCCAGTAGTTGAGCAGAGCCTGGCTTGGGCCGCTTTGCCTGACAATCTCCTTATTCCGCAAGATCACCCGATTTATCCACCCTTGTTGCGGGAGATTCCCGCGGCCCCCCTGTTGCTCTACTGTCGTGGCGATCTTGCTGCGCTGTCGCTACCCCAGCTGGCAATGGTGGGGACACGCCATCCTACCTATGCAGGCAAAGATAATGCCTCCCGCCTTTGTAGCGAGCTGGTTGGATGCGGGCTGGCCATCACCTCGGGCCTTGCGCTCGGTATCGATGGTGTCTGCCATCAGCAAGCGCTGGCTGGTGGCGGTATCACCCTTGCCGTGTTGGGTTCCGGGCTGGACTGTCTCTACCCCAAACGCCACCAGGGGCTGGCAGGCCAGATTCTGGAGAGTGGTGGTTTGCTTATCTCCGAGCTGGCGCCGGATAAAGGACCGCTGGCTGAACATTTTCCTCGTCGCAACCGTATTATCAGTGGTCTGTCGCTGGGAACTCTGGTGGTGGAGGCGACCGAGCAGAGCGGTTCGCTGATCACAGCTCGCTATGCGCTTGAGCAGGGGCGCGAAGTGTTTGCGGTACCCGGCGCCCCGCAAAACGCCCAGGCGATAGGGTGCAACAGATTAATTCAGCAGGGGGCCAAACTTGTGCTGAGTGCGGCCGATATAGTGGAAGAGCTGCCAGAGTGGGTCGCACGGCCACATCCGTCAGTCATACCATCTGAGCAACCGCATAATAGCGAATTGCCTTATGCCGATTTGTTGGATAACGTAGATTATGAGACCACGAGCGTGGATACCGTTGCCGAGCGGGCCCAGCTTCCTGTTGAAGTGGTATTGGGCAGGTTGGTAGAGCTGGAGCTGGCCGGTGCAGTGATGGCGGTAGCCGGTGGATACGTCAGAGCGAGGAGGGCGAATCATGTTTGATGTATTGATGTACCTTTTCGAGACCTACATCCACAGCGATGCAGATGTGATGGTCGAGCAGGATGAGCTCACCGACGAGTTGAGCCGGGCCGGTTTCGATAAAGAAGAGATCGACAAGGCGCTCGACTGGCTGGAGCGGCTGGCCAATCTGCACGATAGCGAGCGGGAGGTCTATGTTACCGCCAGCGCGCAAGGCTCGATGCGTATCTATGCTCCGCAAGAGCTGGCACGTCTGAGCACCGAGTGCCGCGGCTTTCTGCTCTTTCTGGAACAGGCCCAGGTGCTGAATGCCGAAACCCGCGAGATCTGTATCGAGCGCCTGCTCGAGCTGGACAAGCCGGATATCGAGCTGGATGACCTGAAGTGGGTCGTCATGATGGTGCTGTTCAACGTACCGGGCAGTGAAAATGCCTACCAGCAGATGGAAGAGCTGGTGTTTGATGAGTCAGACGGCGTCATTCACTGACAGTCCGGTGCCGCGCTGGTAGAATTCAGGCCATCTGGATTTCAAGGCGCGGCCCATGTCAAAAATCGATCATCACCTCTTTTCAGCCCACGAACATGCCTTCGAGCGCGAGCCGTGCCCGCAGTGCGGGGCCGAGCTGGTGATCCGCCAGGGCAAACATGGCCCCTTTCTTGGCTGTTCTGCTTATCCTGCCTGTGATTACATACGCTCCCTGACGCCATCCGGCCGCGACATCGAAAAGGTGCTCGAAGGTTCTGCCTGTCCCGATTGCGGAGAGCCGCTGGCGATCAAGAAGGGGCGTTATGGTCTGTTTGTCGGTTGTACCCAGTATCCGGCCTGCCAGCATATCGAATCCCTGCAGGAGAGCGACGATACCCAGATCCTCTGCCCCGAGTGCGGCAAGGCTCATCTGGTGAGCCGTACCTCCCGCTACGGCAAGCAGTTTTACTCCTGTGATGGCTATCCACACTGCAAATATGTGGTGAACGACAAGCCGATCCCCATGCCTTGTCCCGCGTGTGGTTGGGGCATCATGGTAGAGAAAAAAGTGAGGGGAACTCTGCGTTGGGTCTGTCCGCAAAAGAAATGCGGCCACCAAAGTGAGCAGGTATAATCCCGCCGCCGCAACCGGATTGAAACGTTTTCGGTGAACTTCAACCCCCCACTTGGAGTAAGGAAATTCCCACCATGAATAAACCCTTTGTTGCCGTATTGATGGGCTCTGATTCTGATTTCCCCGTGATGCAGACTACCCTCGAGGTGCTCAAGTCATTTGATATCGCAGTGGAAGTCAAAGTCACCTCCGCGCACCGCACGCCGGCTGCGACCCATCAGTATGTGACCGATGCCGAGGCCCGTGGCTGCAAGGTCTTTATCTGTGCTGCCGGTCTGGCGGCGCATCTGGCGGGTGCCGTAGCCGGCATCACGACTCGTCCCGTGATCGGGGTGCCCATCGATGGTGGCCCGCTCAAGGGGCTGGATGCGCTGCTCTCCACCGTGCAGATGCCGGGTGGTGTACCGGTAGCGACCGTGGCGATCGGCAAAGCCGGTGCCAAGAACGCAGGTTATCTGGCAGCCCAGATGCTGGCAGTAGCCGATGATGAACTGGCGGCCAAGGTTCGGGCCGAACGCCAGAAGAATGCCGAAGAGGTGATGGCCAAGGATGCCGCCCTGCAGGCTCAACTCAAGTAAGTGAACGGGTGGCGCTCCGGATGTGTCGTATTTTTCCTGTGCTACAGCAAAACGTCATTTTGCCATGGTCGCCGCCATACGGATTCAACTTGCTACTAAGTGACGAGGCGGCAGCGTGGCTGCCGCATTTTTCCTATGCCAAATGAATTTGAACAGGCAGTTGCCGCCCTCCAACAGGAAGGGGTGATTGCCTATGCGACCGAGGCCGTGTTTGGTCTGGGATGTGATCCCGACTCCGAAGTTGCGGTGCAGCGACTGCTGGCCATCAAGCAGCGTCCGGTAGAGAAGGGGTTGATCCTGATTGCTGCCGACGTGGCGCAATTGCAGGATTACATCGATCTGAGCCAACTTAGCGGTGAGCAACTGGCTCGGGTTGAAGCCAGCTGGCCCGGCCCCTTTACCTGGATCATGCCTGCTCGTGCAACGACGCCGGCCTGGCTGACCGGGCAGTTCGAGACACTGGCGGTGCGCGTGACGGCTCATCCTCAGGTACAGGCGTTGTGCCGTGCCTTTGGCAAGCCGCTGGTCTCTACCAGCGCCAACCTGACCGGTGAGGAGCCTGCCCGTCGGGTGGCCGATATCGGTGAGCGGCTGGCAAGCAAGTTAGCCTATATCCTGCCCGGTGAAGTGGGTGGTCAAGCTAACCCGTCCGAGATCAAGGACGCCCGAACCGGAGCCATTATTCGCCCCTCCTGAGCAGGCGGACACGTCATGATTTGCTATCAATCCGCTGAGCGGTGAGCTCATCGGATTGATTTAACTATAAAAATGGACAGGGCGTTCACGATCCTGCCTGACTGGAGACAAGATGAGCAAACCGGATGTGGCCCAGGTCAAGGCCTTCCTGTTGCAGTTGCAGGACGAGATCTGCCGTGGTCTGGAGCAGGCCGACGGCAGTGGACACTTTGTGGAAGATGCCTGGAGCCGTGAAGGCGGTGGCGGTGGTCGCACCCGTGTGCTGCGCCACGGCGCGGTGATCGAGCAGGGGGGCGTCAACTTCTCCCATGTCTATGGCGATGCCATGCCTGCCTCTGCTACAGCCCATCGGCCCGAGTTGGCCGGTCGCAAGTTCGAGGCGATGGGCGTGTCGCTGGTGATCCATCCGCACAACCCCTATGTGCCGACCAGCCACGCCAACGTCCGTTTCTTCATCGCCGAGAAAGAGGGTGAAGAGCCCATTTGGTGGTTTGGCGGTGGCTTCGATTTGACGCCCTTCTACCCGTTTGCCGAGGATGTGCAGCACTGGCATCAGGTCTCCCATGATCTCTGCCAGCCCTTTGGTGATGAGATCTACCCCGAGTTCAAATCCTGGTGCGATCGCTACTTCTTCCTCAAGCATCGCAACGAGACGCGAGGGGTGGGCGGCCTCTTCTTCGACGATCTGAATCGCTGGCCTTTTGCCGACTGCTTTGCCTTTATGCAGGCGGTAGGTCGGGGATATCTTGATGCTTACCTGCCGATCATCGAACGACGCAAGGCGCTGCCCTATGGCGAGCGGGAGCGGGAGTTCCAGCTCTATCGTCGCGGCCGTTATGTGGAGTTCAATCTGGTGTATGACCGTGGCACCCTGTTCGGGCTGCAGACCGGCGGACGTACCGAGTCGATCCTGATGTCGATGCCACCGCTGGCACGTTGGGAGTATGACTGGCAGCCGGAGGCGGGCACTCCTGAAGCCTTGCTCTACACCGATTACCTAACGCCGCGAGAGTGGCTGTGACCAGAGGGACCATGATGGTCCCTTTTTACTGGCCGTTATTCGGCTTGTTCCCGAGTGCGAAAACCCGTTAAATCGGAATATTGCCCTCTGATGGAACTCTTTGATGGATCGTTATCTGGTTTTTGGCCACCCGGTGCGCCATAGCAAGTCCCCCTTCATTCATACCCTGTTTGCCAGACAAACCCAGCAAGAGCTGGAGTATGGGCTGGCTGAACCCGCCGTCGACGAGTTTGCCCAAGCCCTGCGCACCTTCTTTGCCCAAGGGGGCAAGGGATGCAATGTCACCGTTCCCTTCAAGGAGCAGGCATTCACTCTGGTCGATCGCTTGAGCCCGAGGGCCAAGCGGGCGGGTGCGGTCAATACCATCAAGCTGACCGATGATGGCGTGTTGCTGGGGGATAATACCGATGGTGCCGGTCTGGTCGCCGATCTCAAGTCCCATGGTGTGACGCTGGGGGATAGCCGGATCCTGCTGCTGGGTGCCGGTGGCGCGGCTCGCGGTGCATTGGCGCCGCTGCTGGCAGAGCTGCCGAGCGAGCTGGTGATCGCCAACCGCACCCACGCAAAAGCGCAACAGTTGGCTGCCGAATTCTGCGATCTGGGGCCTGTGACTGCCCAGACCTATGAGCAGTTGGCAGGGCCATTCGATCTCGTCATCAATTCGACTTCTGCCAGCCTGCAAGGAGAGCTACCGCCGTTGGCCCCTGCCCTGATCCACACTGATATTGCCATCTACGACATGATGTATGGCGCCTCGGATACGGCGTTTATCAGTTGGGCCAAGCAGCATGGGGCCCGTCAAACCATGGATGGACTCGGCATGCTGGTGGAACAGGCCGCCGAAGCGTTTACCGTGTGGCGCGGAATTCGTCCCGGGACTAAACAGGTATTGAGAGAGTTGAAGCGTAACTTGGGGGTGATATGAACCAGGGTATTCTGTTTCCCGACCTGATGGAGTGGCAGGCTGACGAACAGCGGGTGCGTTTTCCTGCCCAGCAGATGGGGACGCTGATAGATTGTTACATCAGCCATCGGCGACTGGAGAGAATGACAGGTCTGGCGCTGACCAGAGAGGATGACATCGTCAGAGCCTTCGAAAGTGTGCGTTTTGATATTGAAGATATTGCTGAAAAACTCATTGAAGAACAAGAGTTTGCTGAAGATGGTGCTATCTATCTCTGATTTTTCAAAGTTTTTTTGTTTTGTAGCGGAACTACTTTGAAATGGCGCTGACTAACTAGATAGTTGAGGAAGTGCTAGCTAGTCACCTTTATAACTCCCCGGTATTCGTACTGGGGATTTTTTTATCTGTATGAAAATAAAAGATTTTTTCTTAATCTGTAAGTTGTGAAACTAAATTACATAAATTACTTTCACTTTCTGCTGCTTTGCTGTACAGTTGTCTGCGTAGGGTACAGAGGTAAGATGTTCTATCTTTCAGACCTTTTATTTCACGTAATTGAATGTGGCTGAATAGCTGCCCCGATGAGGTTCTCGTCGGGGTGTTTTTTTATGCGCGTCATTTAGAGTAAATGCTTTAAATTGGCGATGCATTTGATAGAATGAGGCTGCTTCTTGAGGAATGCCTGTCGTCTGGTACTCAAGATTCAGCTTCTTCCCAATTTTTTGAATTTATTATTTCAGGCTGGATGGCATCACTGTCGTCCGGCCTCATTTTTATCCCTTTCGGTTAGAACTTGTAATTAAATTTCATTTTTGTCTCTTTTGGTAATTATTGTTCGTTTTGAAAGAACGAACTTGAAAACGCTATCAACGCCTACTTAAGTTAATTCTTTGTGTGAATTAACTGCCTATCTATATGAACTGTAAGCGGTAATAGATATAGCAAGGGAGCCGAATGCGGGGTGTTCGTCGTGAGGCAGGTGAAAGCGGCAATCTGAAACCCTTTCAATCAGCGGAGGAGTGCTCCGCCAATTGCAAGGAGAGCGAGGAGTAGATTACTCCTCGGCAGGTTGCTGTTCATCAGCGTCCAGCAGGTCGGTATCGTCACCACTGACGTACCATTCGGTCAGGGTTTGCGCCAGCTTCTCCACACCGATATTGGTGAGGGAGGAGAATGCTTCGACCTGGATCTGGGAACCAAGGTTGGCAACGGCCTGGCGCACCTTGATCACCTGGTTGTTGCGCGGGCCTGGGCTCAGTTTGTCAGCCTTGGTCAGCAGCAGCATAACCGGCAACTGACGGTGCGAGCTCCACTCCAGCATGTTCATGTCGGTATCTTTGAGCGGGTGGCGGATGTCCATCAGGATCACCAGACCTTTCAATGACTCACGGCGCTGCAGATACTCTGCCAGTGACTTTTGCCACTTGAGCTTCATTTCCAGCGGAACTTGCGCATAACCATAACCCGGCAAGTCGACCAGACGCTTGCCCGGTTCCAGCTCAAACAGGTTGATCAGTTGGGTACGACCGGGTGTCTTACTGGTGCGCGCCAGGTTCTTGTGTTTGGTTAAGGTGTTCAATGCAGATGACTTACCGGCGTTGGAACGGCCGGCAAACGCGATCTCGACACCCCCATCATTTGGCAGGTGACGGATGTCGGGTGCGCTGGTCACAAAATGCACCTTATTGAAATTCAGAGTTTGTGTATCCAACGTAAATTCCCCATGGAGATAGAGGGTTATAGAGTTACTTTTTTGTAAAATGGTGTAAAATAGCGTCGCTTAAACGCGTTTATTTTAACATGCCTTCAGCGGCATGGGATCTGGAAGCCTAATAACGAAAAGTTGGAACGCCATGAAGAACCTAGTCATTACTCTTGCTCTGATGGTTGGCGTAACGGGGATGGCACAAGCCAAGGGCGATGCCGCTGCGGGACAGACCAAGGCTGCCGTTTGTGCGGCTTGTCATGGACCGGACGGAAACAGCCTGGTTGATATGTACCCCAAAATTGCTGGTCAGCACGCATCATATATCAAAAAGCAGTTAGTTGAACTGAAGGCTGCCGCTTCTGGTCAAATTGGCCGGGTTGCGCCAGTGATGGGGCCGATGGCGTTACCTTTGTCGGAACAGGACATGGATGACCTGGCGGCTTATTTCTCCAGCCTGAAGGTTACCCCTATCGCTGTCCCTGACGACGTGGTCGAAGCGGGCAAGGCACTCTATATGGGTGGTGACATGAGTCGCGGTCTGGCAGCTTGTACGGCTTGCCATGGTCCCCGTGGCTCGGGTGTCGAACAGGCGAAGTATCCAAACCTGTCCGGCCAGCATCCTGCCTATATCAAGGCTCAGCTCACCGCATTCCGTGCCGGGACGCGTGACAACGATCCGAATGGCATGATGCGGGACGTTGCCAAGAAACTGACTGATCAGGATATCGAAGCCCTCTCCAAATATGTGGCGGGTCTGCACTGATATAGTCGATACGGTCGATTTGAGTTGAAACGGGGAGCCTGGGCTCCCCGTTGTTTTTATGGCTTTCAGATAATTCTCGGTTTAATCCCCCCGTTCTGTAAGAGATTTCCCATTCTCAAGGCAGGCCAAGGCTCATAAAATTGCATAAAATATTAAATAATCATTATTTATCAACAGATTATATAAATATTGATATTTTTCGACATGTTGAGAATGTTTTGAGTGGATTGAGCCGCTTTATAGAGTTGGTACAGTAGGCTTAATGGATTCACCCACGGATTGGGTGGCGGTTTCACGACAGGGTGTTGTGAGCAGAGGATGGCTGGCGTGGCGGGATGCCATGGGCTCGCATGAGCTGGCAAAGGATTGAAGGATCAGGATGGTGACCATCTCCGGAGCGGGATGGGGTTGCGGGATGCAGACTCCCCGGCACGATGGCAGGATGCGGTCGAGACGGGTCAAACAGGCACACGCACATTCAGGAACGACCAATATAAGGTCAGGATGACCACACAACGATATGATGCGGCGACAAGTTGTCACGGAGAGGACGAAACAGATTGTTTTGCCATTCAGGATGGCGCACGCATGAACATATCAAGGCAGCTTCGGCTGCCTTTTTTCTTTTGGGTCATTAACCCGATTAGCCATTCTGTGTCAAAATACCAGCAACATGCCCAGAGGATACCGATCCTGCGGTGTTCAGTGGCCTGATTGGGCCTGATTGGTGCGGGATCCTGCTCTTGTTCCAGCCTTACTGTTCCTCGCATCGTATCCCACCGGGTGAGATCATCCCGGGTACGGGTCAAACCAGTTTTTTTTCGGAGTTAGCCATTCATGTCTGCCAAACAACCCACTCGCAAGCCTACTGGCAAGCGCAAAGAATCTGATGTCAGTGCTCAGGAAGGCCGTGAGCGTAAACGGGCTGCCAAGCGAAAGGGCCTGAAGGCTGGTTCTCGTCAGCAAGTTGAACAGCCGAAGAACAAGTCTGGCAACAGCCAGTCCAAAGATCCGCGTATCGGTTCCCGCAAGCCGGTAGTTCTGGTGGTGGATGACAAACAGAAGAGGCCGGCAGCACCCAAGGCGGTGAAAGAGAAGAAGCTGGTGATGACCCCCGAGCAGGAGCTGGCTTCCATCGAAAACGATGACCGCTTGAATGATCTGCTGGATCGTCTTGATGCCGGTGAAACTCTGGAAGCGGCCGAGCAGGCCTGGGTTGATCAGCGTGTCGACCGTTATCAGGAGCTGATGGATGAGCTGGGCATCATCGATAACGACGATGATGAGGATGATGAGCTGCCGTTTGATGATGGCGATGACGCAGAGTTCGACGAGCAGAAACCGGCCTCCGAAGAGGAGTTGTGGGACCGTTTCAACCAGGTCGATTTCAAGCCGGAACCCAAGCCTGAGCCGAAGAAAAAGTGATGAGTGGATGGATGCTGGCCGCCCTGTTGGGCGGCCTGATTTTGTCAGGGTTGGCCATCTATGCAGGCATGCTGCTGGCCAGACTGAGACGACAGCAAGCGATGCAGTTGCAGGCTATTACAGCTCGCAATGAACGAATTCTGGAGAGCGTGCGGGTCATTGCCCATGCGGTGCAGGAGAGGCAGTGCGATTACTCCGAAGGCGCCATTCGGCTGATCAATCTGCTGGATGCGTTACAGATCAAGGGGGGGCGAGCATTCGTTGCCGAGTTCCCGGGTCTGTACGGGCTGTATGAGAAGGTGAAAGATATGCCGACTCATGAGGCCAGACGTGCCCTCAAGCGCAATGAAGTGATGAAGATGGATCTCGAACGCAGCGGCTACGAGGCCGAGCTGGAGGCCCAGATCCTCAAGGATGTGGCCCAGCTGAAGGATTTTCAGTTAGGTCGGTGAGCCAACAATAACAACAAGAGAGGAAGCGAGCGTGCAAGCAGAACAGATTGTGTGGGATCAGGCCCTGATCGAAAAATATAACTACAGTGGCCCGCGATACACCTCTTATCCCACTGCGCTGGAGTTCAACGAGAGCTTCGGCTATCCGGATTTTGTCCGCGCTGCCGGCCAGTATCCCGAGCGCAATCTGTCGCTCTACGTGCATATCCCTTTCTGTCACAAGCTCTGCTACTACTGCGGCTGCAACAAGGTCATTACCCGTCATCAGCAAAAGGCTGACGAGTATCTCGACCACCTGGAGCAGGAGATCAAGGCGCAAGCCCCGCTCTTCAAGCACCGTCTGGTCACCCAGCTGCACTGGGGTGGTGGAACACCCACCTATCTGGATGAAGCACAAACGCGCCGTCTGATGGCCATGCTGCGTGAGCACTTCCATTTCGCCGAAGAGGGGGAGTTCAGCATCGAGGTCGATCCGCGCGAGATTGCCATTACCATGCTGGATGTGCTGCGAGATGTCGGCTTCAACCGCATCAGCCTCGGGGTGCAGGACTTCAACAAGGATGTGCAGGTTGCGGTGAACCGCGAGCAGGACAACGACTTTATTAAAGCCATGTTGGAACGAGCCCGTGAACTTGGCTTCCGCTCGACCAACCTCGACCTTATCTATGGCCTGCCGCATCAGGATCGTGCCAGCTTCCACCATACGTTGGAAGAGGTGCTCAAGACGGATCCGGCGCGCCTTTCCATCTTCAACTATGCCCATCTGCCGAGCCGCTTTGCTGCCCAGCGCAAGTTGAAAGAGATGGATATGCCTGCGCCACAGGAGAAGCTGGCCATGCTGCAGGACACCATCGCCTTCCTAACCGGTCAGGGTTACCAGTTCATCGGCATGGACCATTTTGCCAAACCCGATGACGAGTTGGCAGTGGCGCAGCGCGAGGGCAAGTTGCACCGCAACTTCCAGGGTTATACCACCCAGGGAGATTGTGATCTGCTGGGGCTGGGGGTCTCCTCCATCAGCATGATCGGTGATGCCTACTCCCAGAACCAGAAAGAGCTCAAGGCCTACAACGCACAGGTTGCAGAGTTGGGTCATGCCCAGTGGAAAGGCTGCTCGCTCAATCAGGATGATCTGATCCGCCGTGAGGTGATCAAGCGGCTTATCTGTGATTTCCGTCTGAACTTTGCCGCTGTCGAACAGGCGCATGGGCTCAATTTCAGAGAGTATTTTGCCGACGATCTCAAGCTGCTGCAGACCTTCATCAACGATGGATTGGTGCGTATGACGGAGGATGGTCTGGAGGTCTCCTCCACCGGGCAACTGCTGATCCGCAATATCTGCATGTGCTTCGACGTGTACTTGCGCAACAAGGCGCGTCAGCAGCAGTTCTCTCGCGTGATTTAATTTGTGCTTGCCGATCAGAAAACAGAAAGGGGCGCCATCGTGGCGCCCTTCTCATCTGTATTTTTGCTTAGGCTGCGGGTCGCGAAGGTTCTGGCAAGAAGTCTCTGCGCTGAGGCAAGCAATTCGGAATCAAGCAATGGTCGCGGTGAAACGCAGCTAAAAAGATGGGGGCGACTTGCGTCGCCCCCGGTAGTCGTATCGCTCAGATCCTTGAACGAAGTTGCTCCCTGCAATCCCTGACTGTTTACCTCTTCCTTTAGGTTTCCCCTTCCCAATCCTTTGGGGTGTCCTTTAGCCATCTTGGCCTGACGAGTCATCCTGTCCCGTCGCACTTTCTCCGTCCTGGGAGGTGTCCTTTACCACATCCTGTGGTGAGTCCATTTGCCCAACCCTGGCAGCCAGTCTTCCTGACCGACTTCATTGCGTCCGTGCATGAGTAACTATAAGGATTTTCTAACCGGCTACAACTCCAGATTGGAAAACGTTTTTGTCATTAGCTATTTCGAAAGTGGTGAGTTTCGATTTATTCATTTATAAACAACTGGTTAAGCTCCTACTCTTCATGTTTTAAGATCTTATCTTCCGATTATCTCGGGGATCTTTTCGGCCGTTGGCTTACATATGGAATGGCAAATCTCTTACGCGGCGTTTTGGTTGCTTCAGAAACAGATTTTGCAGTCTGATGATGGTCATTCGGGGTGAGTTGGCGAGGCACACAAAGAGCGGCTGAATGGAGAAATTATGAGCGCTGGTTGAGTCGCTCATAGATGGTCTGGCGCTCTTCTGGGGTGAGCGAAGAGAAGTAGTGGGTAAAGAGGCGCAGCAACAGGGACTTGTTCATGCCATCTTGCTGGGTCAGATTACCCAGCTCGTCGATGGCCACTGTGCTCATGGAGAAGGTAGCCTTTTTGTAGCTGGGCTTCAGGTGCTCGCCACTCTCGATAAAGGCCAGCGCCGACAACGCCTCGTCACGATGCAGGCCCAGTTCAAGGCTGACCACCTTGGGCTTGCCCTTGGCGTAGAATTCCGCATCTTCGATAAATTCGTCGACGGTGAACTTCTTCTGGTGATGCAGCTGGTGCTTTTTCTTCAGATCGGCCAGACCCATCTCACACCCCCACTTGCAGGAACTCTTTGGCGATGGCCCGGATCTCTTCGGCGGATTTGCCATCCGGCTCGATCTCCATCACCGACAGTCCCTTCTCTTCGCTGTCGTCATAGACGTTGCGGCCATAGGTGATGGCGTTCAGGACGTCGACACCGAACGAGGAGCAAACCTCTTTCGCTTCGAGAATGCGTTTTACCTGATTGGGCAGGGCGGGGCACTGGGTCAGCACTACGGCTGCATTGAGGGTCGGGTTAACCATCTTGCAGGTGGTGATGAGATCTTCCATGTGGGGCAGGGTCTTGAGGTCGCGGCGTTTCGGACGCAAGGGGATAAGGGCGTGGGTGGCGACAGCCATGGTGGAGCGCAGAGCCCGGTTGTCTTGCCCGCCACAATCGACGATGACGTAGTCGTAGCGGTTTTTCAGGCTGAGCAGGTCGTTGCGAATATTGCCATAGAGCTGCACGCAGTTGATTTGTGGTAGCTCCGGGTTGTCATTGCGCTCCTGAATCCAGTCAGAGGTGGTGCGCTGCGGGTCGCAGTCGACCAGTAACACCTCTCCCTGAAATTGGGATCTGAGGTAGACCGCCAGATTTTGTGCCAGGCAGCTCTTGCCACTCCCCCCCTTCTCTCCACCGACCAACAAGATCATGACGTTCCCCTATCCATGAGAAAACCGCTGATTTCAGTATAGGAGGGGCCTGTCTCATCACAAGGCGAGAGGAGTGATGCTCCTCTCGTTGTTTCGACTAGTAATGAACGCTGCCTCCCTGCCAGCGGCAGACATAGTCAGGCACCAGCATCTGGGGGGCCTTGTCGACATGGCATACCACCATGGGCATGGCAGGGGCTCCTTCAGCCTGACTGAGGGTGGGGAGCGCAGAGAGCAGCAAAGTCGCGAGCAACAGCATGGGTTTCATTTTCATAACAACTCCTTGGTAGTGCCATTCCTGTGTGATCTGGATCACTTTCTGAGTTAAGTCGAGGTTGGCGCCAGCGCAAGGTGAGACGAATAAATTCAATTAATGAAAAAAGTATCAAAAGGCGTTGTGATGACTGACGAGGATGGCTGCCCACCTTGATGCGGACTTTGTGCATATTAAGTTGAACCGCACAAAGAGGTGGTGACTGATGAGGCCTGGCCTGATGGGGTTGGCATCAATGCCATGATCTGGAACAAGAAAAGATTTATGCAGTGAATGTGGTCGATGTGAGTATTTATTTCTCCCGCGTTCTTCCCGTCACGGCGATGTATTCAATACCTAGGGAGTAATATTCAAATTCTATTTGTAAAGTTATTTATGGTAATGATTTTTAACGGTTTTTGTTATTTGCATTTAATCACTCCAGTGAACTGGCATGAATAAAAAATGAATCAATCTGAAATATAGCAGGGTGGTTTTGCATGGTTATTCGGTGCGATTTGTTTGGAAAATGCGCAATTTGCTACCGGGGTCATAGATTGGATGGTGAATATATTCAGTTCTGAGTGAATGTGATCAATGTCTAAGTTTGTCGTGATTCGCAGGGCTAACCTCGGTCTCGAAAGGCAAGGGCAGGATAGAACATAAGCCGATTACCCTACATAAAGAATATCCCGCCTTAGCCACGAGCATGAATAGAAGGAATCTATTCAATCACTCGCAGGGACCACTGCTAGACGGAATATAATCATGAGCAAATTTTATGTAGGTTCTGAAGTTGGCCAATTGCGCCGTGTCATGTTGCACCGCCCCAACCTCAGTCTGAAGCGTCTGACTCCTTCCAACTGCCAGGATCTGCTGTTCGATGACGTCCTGTCTGTTGAACGTGCCGGTCAGGAGCACGACAAATTCGCTCAGGTACTGCGCGATCAGAATGTCGAAGTTTTCCTGCTGACCAATCTGCTGGCGGAAACCCTGGATGTGCCGGAAGCCAAAACCTGGCTGCTGCAACATCAGGTCTCCGACTACCGCCTCGGCTCTTCTTTTGCCAACGACGTGCGCTGCTTCCTGGCTGACATGCCGCACCGCGAACTGGCCCGCATTCTCTCCGGTGGCCTGACTTACTCCGAGATGCCCTACAGCGGCATCAACATGGTAGTGGGCATGCACGCTCCGACCGATTTCATCATCGAGCCGCTGCCCAACCACCTCTTTACCCGTGACACCTCCTGCTGGGTTTATGGCGGCGTCTCCATCAACCCGATGGCCAAGCCGGCTCGTCGCCGCGAGACCAACCATGTGAAGGCCATCTACCGCTGGCACCCGATGTTTGCCGGTCAGGACTTCATCAAGTACTTCGGTGACGAGGAACGTGACTACGACAACTCCACCATCGAGGGTGGCGACGTACTGGTTATCGGCCGCGGCGCTGTGCTGATCGGCATGTCCGAGCGCACCACCCCGCAAGGTGTCGAGCACCTGGCTCGCAGCCTGTTCAAACATGGTCAGGCCAAGCAGGTCATCGCCATGGAGCTGCCGAAACACCGCAGCTGCATGCACCTGGATACCGTGATGACCCACATGGATATCGACACCTTCTCCGTCTATCCGGAAGTGATCCGCAAGGATGTGCAGTGCTGGAGCCTGACTCCGGGCGGCGCCACCGGCATGAACATCAAGGAAGAGGGCTACTTCGTCACCGCTATCGAGAAAGCACTGGGCGTGGATCAGCTGAAGATCATCACCACTGGCGGTGACAGCTTCGAAGCAGAACGCGAGCAGTGGAACGACGCCAACAACGTGCTGACCGTGCGTCCCGGCGTGGTGGTGGGTTACGAGCGCAATACCTACACCAACGAGAAATATGACAAGGCCGGTATCACAGTTCTCTCCATTCCGGGTGATGAACTGGGCCGTGGCCGCGGCGGCGCCCGCTGCATGAGCTGCCCGATGGAACGCGACAGCATCTGATGAGACGGCGTGGCGCCGGCAGAAGCTGGCGCCACACAGAACCAAACTCGAGATTAACCACTATGAAAAAACCAACTGTCGTCGTCGCTCTGGGTGGCAATGCACTGCTCCGTCGTGGTGAGCCACTGGAAGCGGATATCCAGCGCAAGAATATTGCAACTGCCGCCAAGACCATCGCCCTGATCGCTCAGGAGTACAACGTGGTGCTGGTGCATGGCAACGGCCCGCAAGTCGGCCTGCTGGCCCTGCAAAACAGCGCCTACACCAAGGTATCCCCCTATCCGCTGGATGTGCTAGGTGCCGAGTCCCAGGGCATGATCGGCTACATGTTGATCCAGGAACTGAAAAACCTGATGCCGAGCCGCAACGTCACCGCGCTGCTGACTCAGGTGCAGGTTGATCCCAAGGATCCGGCATTTGCCAACCCGACCAAATTTATCGGCCCCGTCTACGAAGAGGCTGAAGCCCGCACCCTGGCAGAAGAGAAGCACTGGGTGGTCAAGGCTGACGGCAAGTTCTTCCGCCGTGTAGTGCCGTCCCCGCTGCCTCAGCGCATCGTTGAAGGCGATGCCATCGAAACCCTGATTGCCCAGGGCCACCTCATCATCTGTACCGGTGGTGGCGGCATCCCTGTGACTTGGGATGGCCAGAGCCTGACCGGTATCGAAGCCGTCATCGACAAGGACATGTCTGCCGCCTATCTGGCCAAGCAGATCAAGGCCGACGCCCTGCTGATCCTGACCGACGCCGATGCCGTCTATCTGGATTGGGGCAAACCGACCCAGCGTCCGCTGCGAGTCACCAGCCCGGACGAGCTGGCCGGGGTCAAGTTCGACGCAGGTTCCATGGGACCGAAAGTCGAAGCCTCTTGTGAATTTGTCAAAGCGACCGGCGGCATGGTCGGCATCGGCTCGCTGGAAGATGGCCTCGCCATCCTCAAGGGTGAAGCCGGCACCAATATCGTCGCCACCCGCACCGTACATGCGTAATTACCGATATCTGTACTGAGAATGCGTAGTCAACACTACTGCCCGAACTGGTCTGAAACATATATAGAGAGAACTCATCATGGCTTTTAATCTGCGTAACCGTAACTTCCTGAAACTGCTGGACTTCACCCCGCGCGAAATCCAATACATGATCGACCTGGCCATCGACCTGAAGAAAGCCAAATACGGTGGCTACGAGCGCAAGCATCTGGTCGGCAAGAACATCGCCCTGATTTTCGAGAAGACCTCCACCCGTACCCGTTGTGCGTTTGAAGTAGCGGCCTTCGACCAGGGCGCTCAGGTCTCCTACCTTGGCCCAAGCGGTTCCCAAATCGGTCACAAGGAGTCCATGAAGGACACCGCCCGTGTACTGGGTCGCATGTATGACGGTATCGAATACCGCGGCTACGGTCAGGAGATCGTCGAAGAACTGGGCGCCTATGCAGGTGTTCCGGTCTGGAACGGCCTGACCAACGAATTCCACCCGACCCAGATCCTGGCCGACTTCATGACCATGCTGGAGCACGGCAAGGGCAAGCGTCTGGATCAAATCAAGTTCGCCTACCTGGGTGATGCCCGCAACAACATGGGTAACTCCCTGATGGTCGGCGCCGCCAAAATGGGCATGGACATCCGTCTGGTCGCACCGAAAGCCTTCTGGCCGGAAGAGGAGCTGGTTGCCAAGTGCCGCCTGATCGCCGAAGAGACCGGCGCACGCATCACCCTGACCGAAGATGTGAAAGAGGGTGTGCTGGGTGCTGACTTCCTCTACACCGATGTCTGGGTATCCATGGGTGAAGCGAAAGAAGCCTGGGATCAGCGCGTCAAACTGATGACTCCGTATCAGGTCAACATGGATGTCATCAATGCCACCAAGAACCCGGATGTGAAGTTCATGCACTGCCTGCCGGCGTTCCACAACGACGAGACCACCATGGGCAAGGAAGTGGCTGACAAATATGGCATGAAAGGCCTGGAAGTGACCGAGGACGTGTTCGAATCCGAGCACAGCATCGTGTTCGACGAGGCCGAAAACCGGATGCACACCATCAAGGCAGTGATGGTTGCTACGCTGGGCGACTAAGGTCGCAGTAGTGGTGCCGGGGGGTGACCCCCGGCTTTTCGACCATGTGACAGCGGCATAATACCTCTAACCCTACAACCCGCAGCCTGCATGGATACCACACCCACAGAAGGAAGCTGGACCATGACCAAATTCAAGTTCCCGTCAGCCTACACGATACTGTTTGTGCTGATCGCCCTGGTGGCCGCCCTGAGCTGGATAGTGCCGGCCGGCAAATACGAGATGACCATGAACGAAGCCCTCGGCAAAGAAGTGCCGGTGGCGGGTACCTACAAACTGGTGGAGGGGAATCCCCAGGGGATCGTCGACGTGCTGCTGGCACCTATCGATGGCCTCTACAACCACGACACCTATGAGGCAGGCGCCATCGACGTCTCCCTCTTTATCCTGATCATCGGTGGTTTTCTTGGCATTGTGACCAAGACAGGTGCCATCGATGCCGGTATCGAACGTGTGACCGACCGTCTGCGCGGCCGGGAAGAGTGGATGATCCCGATCCTGATGGCGCTGTTCGCCGCAGGCGGCACCATCTACGGCATGGCCGAAGAGTCGCTGCCTTTCTACACCCTGCTGGTGCCGGTGATGATGGCCGCCCGCTTCGACCCTGTGGTGGCAGCGGCAACCGTATTGCTGGGCGCCGGTATCGGTACTCTCGGTTCCACCATCAACCCGTTTGCGACAGTGATTGCCGCCAACGCCGCCGGTATCTCCTTCACCGATGGTATCTGGCTGCGCGTTGCCATGCTGGTCGCCGGTTGGCTGCTCTGTGTTGCCTACGTCATGCGTTACGCCAAGATGGTGCGCAGCGATCCGAGCAAATCCCTGGTGGCTGACAAGTGGGAAGAGAACCGTGCCCATTTCCTTGGCAACAAGAGCGACCAGATGCTGGAGTTCACCCTGACCCGTAAAATCGTGCTGGGTATCTTCGTCGCCGCCTTCGCCGTGATGATCTACGGTGTGGCCGTGCTGGGCTGGTGGATGGCGCAGATCTCCGGCGTGTTCCTGGCTGCCGCCATCATAGTCGGTGTCATCTCCCGCATGAGCGAAGAGGAGCTGACCTCCAACTTTATCGACGGTGCTCGCGACCTGCTGGGTGTGGCGCTGATCATCGGTATCGCCCGCGGTATCGTGGTAGTGATGGATAACGGCATGATCACTCACACCATTTTGCACAGTGCAGAAGGGATCGTGACCGGCCTCTCCACCATCGTCTTTATCAACGTGATGTTCGTGCTGGAAGTGGTGCTCTCCTTCCTGGTGCCGTCCTCCTCCGGTCTGGCTGTACTGACCATGCCGATCATGGCGCCGCTGGCCGACTTCGCCAACGTAGGCCGCGATCTGGTGGTGACTGCTTACCAGTCAGCCTCCGGTCTGGTGAACCTGGTGACCCCGACTTCCGCCGTGGTCATGGGCGGTCTGGCCATCGCCAAGGTGCCTTATGTGCGCTGGCTGAAGTGGGTGGCTCCGCTGCTCGGTATCCTGACCGTGCTGATCGTGGTCTGCCTGAGTCTGGGCGCCGTGCTCTCCTGAGGATGACAAGCAAGATAAAACGGGAGCCTGCGGGCTCCCGTTTTTTATGGGCGCAAGAAGTGATGGACAGAAAATAGCAGGCAACAAAAAGGCGACCCGCAGGTCGCCTCAGTGTATTTGGGGGAAAGAGCTTAGCGGGCCTGCGCCAGCGTGCGTACCACGGCGGCATGGGCCTGACGGGTACGGCTGATATGGCGCGGCGCGACCAGCACCACGTCATTGCCTGCGACGGCGCCCATGATCTCGGGATTGGCGTTGCGATCCAGCAGGCGAGCCACCACGGTGGCGGCCCCCGGAGTGGTGTGGATCAGCACCATCTGCTGGTTGTGTACCACTTCGCGCACCATATCGTGGATCGAGCGGGTGCTGCCAGCGGGTTCCAGCTGCTCATCGACCAGGGTGTAGACCTTCTTGCCGTTGGCATTTTGCGCCTTGGCGACGCCGAGGCGGCGCAATAGACGGGAGATGGTTGACTGGCTGATGTCGGCAAAGCCGCGCTCCGACAGCTCGCGGCGGATCTCTTCCTGGGTGCTGTAGCAGTGCTGACCGATGATCTGGCGACAGGCATCCAGCTGGGCCAGATCGGGCTCTTGGGCAACGGGACGACTGAGGGTTTTGACCACGGCGAATTCCTTTGATGATGACCGGAGGTAAACGCGCGATATCTGCCATAGCAGTCAGTTATCAGGTAAAAACACTGATAATCAACCTATATGCAGGGAATGAGCGGGCATTACCATCTTGCGATGGCAAATTATAGCTGACTGGAAATTCGGTGATGTGACAGGGTTCAAAAATGGGCCCCGCGGGGCCCAATCAGATATCAGTAACGCTCGCTGACGATGTCCTGAGTGAAGGACTTCTCGCAATATTTGCACTTCATTCGCACCACGCCTTTCACTTCGCGCACCCGGAAGTAGCTGTCTACCGGCTCGTTGTGGGAGATGCAGTTGGAGTTGGGGCAGTGGAACACCCCGGCGATGAACTCAGGCAGCTCCAGCTGGTGCTTCTTCACCACATTGAAGTCTTCGATGATGTTGACGGTCGCCTTGGGGGCGAACAGCGCCAGCTGGTTAGCCTGCTGTTCGGTCAGACGGGTGTTCTCAATCTTGATGAGATCCTTCTTGCCCAGCGCACCGGATTTCAGGTTGAAGCCGACGGTGATCCGCTCCTGGGTTTCGACCAGCTGGAACAGCTTGAGGATCTTGATGCCCTGGCCAGCGGGGATGTGATCGATGACGGAGCCGTGACGGATGGCTTCGACTTGCAGTTGGTTCTTGTCAGACATGATATTCCCCTAAGCTCAGACAGTTTCGTTCAGTACCAGTGCCAGCAGCGCCTGGCGTGCATAGACCCCGTTCTCCGCCTGCTGGAAGTAGCAAGCGTGGGGGGTCTTGTCGACCGCCACATCGATCTCGTCGACGCGGGGCAGGGGATGCAGGATCTTCATGGTGGGCTTGGCCCCTTCCAGAGTCGCCAGCTCCAGAATGAACTTGGCGGCCATGTGCTTGTATTCGGTCTCGTCGAAGCGCTCTTTCTGGACGCGGGTCATGTAGAGGATGTCCAGCTCCGGCATCACCTCTTCCATGGTCTGGTGGACGCTGAACTGGATGCCCTTCTCTTCCAGCTCTTCGCAGATGTAGTCCGGCATCGCCAGCGCTTCCGGGGAGATGAAGAAGAAGCGGCAGTTGAACAGGCTGAGGGCCTGGGCCAGCGAGTGCACGGTGCGGCCATATTTCAGGTCACCGACGAAGGCGACGTTGAGGTTGTCCAGACGGCCCTGGGTCTCATGGATGGTGAACAGGTCGAGCAGGGTCTGGCTCGGATGCTGGTTGGAGCCGTCGCCGCCGTTGATGACCGGCACGCGGGAGAACTCGGAGGCCAGACGGGCCGCGCCCTCTTTCGGGTGGCGCATCACCACCGCATCCGAGTAGGAGCCGATGATCTTGATGGAGTCAGCCAGCGTCTCGCCCTTCTTGGCGCTGGTGTTGCCACCGTCGGCGAAGCCGATGATGTTGCCGCCAAGGCGCTGTACCGCGGTCTCGAACGAGAGGCGGGTGCGGGTGGAGGCTTCGAAGAAGCAGCTGGCAACCAGCTTGTCTTTCAACAGGCTGGTGTCAGGTTCAGCCTTCAACCGTTGTGCGGTTGAGACTACCAGTTCCATTTCTGACCGGGTCAGGTCCGAAATGGAGATGACATGTTTCTTATAGAGTGGATTGGTCATCGTCTGCATTCCCTTTGACATCATTGGAGGTTTTTCGGGCACAAAAAAAAGCCCCTGAAACAGGGGCTTTTTTTAAAAATAACTGGGGATCGTTGGGGTGGGAACCGGAAACAACGGGGCCGCTCTGGTGCGCACCACCCGTCTGCAAGGCTGTTTTCTGAATCAAAAACTGCATCGTTTCGTCCCGACCTTTTTCAAAACCGGACAGATTATAGGGCCGGTTTTTTAATTGTCAAAATTTTATTTCCGATGCCAATTTCAGCATGAAAAACGTTTAAGTGGCGGAAAAATGACGACAAATCCACACCTTGTGCGTCTCTTGCAGCGATTCCCCATCGCGGGCCATGGCGCGCAAATAACCGAGTCTGTGGTGTCCTTCCAGCAGGCAATAGGGGCGGGGCAGGGGATGACCGTTCGGGTAGCTGGCTCCCTCCTCCGGCACCAGCACGATGACAGGTTCGGGCCAGGTGCCTTCGCTCAGCATCTTCTCGCCGAGCCAGGAGCGGCGGACATAACGGTTGCTGCGCAGCATCTCCCCCCAGCGCTCGATCACCTCCATATGGCGGGAGTCCACCTGATCCACCAGCTGCGCGGTGGGCCAGCTTTCACAGGTGAACTGATGGCTGGCGAGATCGATAAAGCTCCAGTTGGACTCAAAACCGCGCCAATGGCGGTAAATCCACTGGGAGAGCACATTTTCAGGAATAAAAGGCACGAGCGGCGCGACCCGTTCAAGATAGGCGGGCAGGGACTCTGTCTTGCGTTCATCCCTGAAATTGAGGGGCGCCAGTTGTTGGAGCAGTCGGTAATTGAGCATAAGTGGCCTCCCGGTACCTGATTTCACCCTACCCCCATTTATGTCCCATTCCTACCCCGGCAGGGCTGCAAATACAGCAAGTTATCCCGCTTTGCTGCACAAACAACCGCGACTTGTTCGGGATTTGTGCAATCGCATCGAAAGCGTAAAAAAAGCCTTTACCTTTGATCTCCACTTTGTATACTACGCCTCGTTTGTTGCAGGGGCGTAGTTCCAATTGGTAGAACAGCGGTCTCCAAAACCGATGGTTGCGGGTTCGAGTCCTGCCGCCCCTGCCATTTTCAGAAAGGCCAGCTCATTGAGCTGGCCTTTCGCATTTCCGGCGTTCGCCAATTTATCCCTCTCTCCTTTCTCTTCTCCTTCTTGCCGCTAGCCCTCGGTAACTGTGGTCACATTGATCTCGATGTCTGCCGCAAGAGCGTTCAATGTGCAGCAACCCGCTGTTTCAGGACGGTGACCAGCCGCTGGTGGCGGGCGGGGAGCGGCCACTCGGCGCGGTAGATCAGCCAGAGGGTGTCGATCACTTCAATGCTGCTCTGGATCACCCGGATCTTCTCCTGCTGGGCAAAGGCGGTGACGGCGAAGCGGGGCAGCACGGTAAAGCCGAGGCCGCGGGCGACCGGCTCCAGGATCAGGCCGATCTGGTTGGTAAAGCCGCGCAGCGGGATCTCGTCAACGCGCTGGCCGGGGTAGCGTCGTCCCAACAGGCGTTGTGCCATGCTGCGGCCATCCGGGTGGTCGATAAAGCCGAGCTGACAGAGGTGCTGCCAGCTCTGCTTCTCGCCATCGTTGGGCATCACCAGACAGAGGGGTTCGCGGGCGAAGGGCTCGGCGGCGATGCTGGGGTGTTCCGGCGGCTGATCCACCAGCCCCAGATCGCTACGCCCTGCCAGTACCGCCTGCACTATGTCGGGGGTGGGGGCAAAGCGGTGCTGGATGGTGAGTCCGGGGTGCTCCTGTTGCTGGTCGAGCAGCAGGGGATAGATCAGCAGACCAATGCTGCCCGGGGTGGACAGGGTGATGGCGCCGCGGTGAGGGTCATCGTCAGAGAGGCGTGCCCGCAGCTGTTCGGCGGCCTGCTCCTGCTGGCGGGCGAAGTCGAGCAGCACCAGCCCGCGCGGAGTGAGCTCCAGCTGACGGGGCTTGCGCAGCAGCAGGGGGCCAAATTCGGCCTCGAGGCGCGAGATATGCTGACTGACGGCGGCCTGGGTGAGATCCAGCCGCTCGGCGGCGCGGGTAAAACTGCCGGTTTCATGCACCACCACCAGGGTGTGGAGCCAGAGTGGATTAACCATAAATTTAATTTATACCTTCGATTACTTTGTCCTTATTTTTCATTATGTCGCCCCTTCCTATCATGTCACCTGTTTCCCACACACAATTTCAAGGTGACTTATGACTTACCCGCGAAGCTTCTCCCACATCGGCATCACGGTGACTGACCTCGACAAAGCGGTCGAGTTCTACACCAAGGTGATGGGTTGGTATCTCATCATGCCGGCCACCACCATCACCGAGGATGACTCCGCCATCGGCGTGATGTGCAACGACGTGTTCGGCCCGGGCTGGGGCTCTTTCCGTATCGCTCACCTCTCCACCGGTGACAAGATCGGCATCGAGCTGTTCGAGTTTCCCAACAGCGAGCGCCGTGAGAACAACTTCGAATTCTGGAAGACCGGGGTGTTCCACTTCAGCGTGCAGGATCCGGATGTCGAGGGGCTGGCGGCGCGCATCGTCGCGGCGGGCGGCAAGCAGCGGATGCCGGTGCGCGAGTACTACCCGGGTGAGAAGCCCTACCGCATGGTCTACATGGAAGATCCCTTCGGCAATATCGTCGAGATCTACAGCCACAGCTATGAGCTGACCTACTCCGCCGGTGCATATCAGGGGTAAGTGACAGGCCGCCTTCGGGCGGCCTGCTGCTTTGTTGTTACAAGAGTTAGTAGCATGGAATAGCGATCTGGTTCACACGAATAGCGCGTTCTGTTGTTGATAGATGGGAAAATATACAGATTCACTAAAGTCTGTTCATATTGCGGCCGATAGCCTTTGATACATCAGGGTTTTCCCTGCCTGACACAACAACAAGGATTCGTCGTCATGACCCTCTCTCTGCGCGGCAAGCTGCTGGCCACCAGTCTTGGCGTAGTGCTGCTGATGGCATCACTGCTCGGCATCGTTGCCTTTCACACCCTAAAATCCCGCACCATGAGCGCCATCCAGAGCGAGGCGGTCAACTATGGCCACGCCTACTCGGTCGCCATCGGCGACTGGATGACGGATCGCAAGAACACCGTCCATGCGCTGGTCAACCTGATCAGCGATAACCCCCAAGCCGAGCTGGTGCCGCACCTGAAGCAGGCCTACACCTCCGGTGGGTTCGGGCTCACCTATTTTGGCTCCGCGCAGGGGGTGATGACCCGGCAGGACCCCTCCCTCAACACCGGCAACTATGACCCGCGCGAGCGCCCCTGGTATCAGGATGCGGTGAAGGCGGGGCAGCTCATCGTCACCGCCCCCTATGTCAGCGTCACCATGCAGAAGCTGGTGGTCACCCTCTCCGAGCCGGTGCGCCATCAGGGCGAGCTGGTCGGTGCCGTGGGGGCCAACCTGGCGCTCGACAAGCTGATCGACGAAGTGCTGGCGATGAAGGTGCAGGGTGAGGGCTACGCCATGCTGCTCGACAGCAGCGGCCTCATCGTCGGCCATCCGCAGAAGGATCTGGCGCTCAAGCCCATCGCCGAGCTGGCGCCGGGACTCTCGGCCGCCACCTTCCAGCAGTGGGGCCGCGAAAACAGCGAGCTGCACGCCGCCACTCTCGACGGGCGGGATGTGCTGCTGGCGGTACAACCGGTGCCGGGCACCGACTGGCTGCTGGCCATGGTGATGTATCGCGATGTGCTGGAGGCGCCGCTCAGCAGCCTGTTGTGGGAGCTGGTGGGGCTGACCCTGGTGCTGATGCTGGTGTTCAGTGCCCTGCTCACCGCTACCTTCAAATACCTGTTCGCCGATCTCGGCCGGGTCGCGCACGCCCTGCACGACATCGCCCACGGTGAGGGGGATCTCACCGTTCACATCAACACCCACAGCAAGGATGAGGTGGGTCAGCTGGCCCAGAACTTCAACCAGTTCGTGGCGCGGCTGCACGGCATCGTCAGCCGGTTGCGGGATGTGACCGTCGAGCTGGCGGCACAGTCTCGCGCTCAGGCGGCCGGGGCGCAGGCTCGCAGTCAGCGGGTGCGCCAGCAGCAGGACGAGATCGTGATGGTGGCGACCGCGGTGACCGAGATGGCTTCCGCTACCCAGGAGATCGCCGGCAACGCCGAGTTTGCTGCCACCACCGCCACCGATGCGGTTGCACTGGCGGTCGCCGGTCAATCCCAGGTTGGCCAGAGTCAGCGCAGCATTACCGGTCTGGCGGACGAAGTGGCCGATGCCAGCCAGATCATCAATGAGCTCGACAGCCATGCCCAGAAGATCAGCGGCATTCTGGCGACCATCAGCGGCATCGCCGAGCAGACCAACCTGCTGGCGCTCAACGCCGCCATCGAGGCGGCCCGGGCCGGTGAGCAGGGACGCGGTTTCGCGGTAGTCGCGGACGAGGTGCGGGTGCTGTCGCGCCGTACCCACGACTCTACCGACGAGATCCAGCAGATGATCGAGACCCTGCAGCAGACCACCCGTCGAGCCGTGGGTGGCATGGAGACCAGCCGTCAGCTGGCGGGTACCAGCGTCGAGGATGCGGAAGCGGCCAACCAGAGCCTTGCCCGGATCAACGAGGCGATCGGCTCCATCAGCGACATGGCGACCCAGATCGCAGCGGCGGCCGAGGAGCAGACTTCGGTGACCGGCGAGATCAGCCGCAATACCGAAAATATCCGCCACGTCTCGCAAGAGCTGGCCGAGCAGGCGGGCAACGAGGCGGCGCAGGCGGTCGAACTCAAGTCGCTGACCGAGCGGCTGGAGCAGGAGATTGGCCGCTTCCGGCTCTGATCATCCCGCCACGCCAGCAACAGAAAGGGCAGCCCGCAGGCTGCCCTTTGTCATTTCACGACGGGCTTAAGGGGTCTGCTTGACCCAAATCAGCTGGTCGGTGGCAAAGCCCAGCGACTTCGCCTTGGCGACCAGCGCATCCACCTTCGCCTTGGGCGGGTTGGGGGAGCGGGAGAGGATCCAGAGGTAGTCGTGGTTGTAGCTGGTCACCAGCGAGAGCTGGTAATCGGGGTCGAGGTCGATGACGTTGTAGCCGCCGTAGAAGGGGCCGAAGAAGCTCACCTTGAGCCGCGCCTCGTCAGGACTATCGACGAAGTAGGCCTTGCCCTCGGCTTCGCGCCAGCTGCCATCGCTCTGCTTGCCGCGGTTGAGCACCTTGACGCCGCCATCGTCCCGCAGGCTGTAGGTGGCGCTCACCTGCTCCAGCCCCCGTTCGAAGCTGTGGTCGAGGCGGGCGATTTCGTACCAGGTGCCAAGATAACGATCGAGCTGGAAGCCGGTAACGGGGCGGATGCCATCGGCAATCCCGGTACAGGCTGTCAGCAGCAAAGCGGTGAACAGGCAAAGCAGTGAACGCATAAGTAATCCCTCTCTTGTTATCCCTCGATGATGCGCAGCTGGCCATCCCGGAAGCGGGAGGCCTGATCCGTCGGCGTGCTGCCGAAGAAGCGCTTGTACTCCCGACTGAACTGGGAGTTGCTCTCGTAACCGACTCTGGCCGCCGCGGTGCCCGCCTTGATGCCATCGTGCAGCATCATCATCCGCGCCTTGTGCAGGCGAAACGACTTGATGTACTGCAACGGCGAGGTAGCGGTGACCGCCTTGAAGTGGTGGTGAAAGGCGGAGACGCTCATGTTCACCTCCCGCGCCAGCTCCTCCATGGTGAGGTTGTCGGCATAACGGGACTCTATCATACGCAGCACCCGGGCGATCTGGCCCACATGGTTGTGGCGATTGGCGAGCGCCTGCAGCGCCGGGCCGCCCCCCTCGGTGAGGGCGTGGAACAGCATCTCGCGCACCGTCTGCGGTCCCAGCACCCTGGCGTGCAGCGGGTTGTCCATCAGCTCGATCAGTCGCTCGGCAGCGCAAAACATGGTTTCCGACAGGGGGACCGAGTGGACGCCGCTCTTTTGCGACGCGGGGGCGGGCAGGGCATCGCCCAGCTCCAGCAGCAACTCTTGCAGGGTTACCAGATCGATCTCGATGGTAAAACCGATAAGCGGCTGCTCGGGGGAGGCGAAGCACTCGCACTCGCAGGGGAGCGGCAGGGTCATCAGCAGGTAGTGGTTGGGGTCGTAGCGAAACACCTGATCCGCCAGATAACCCACCTTGTGTCCCTGCAGGATAACGATCATCCGCGGTTGGTAGAGCACCGGGGTGCGGCCATGGTGCTCGGTGGTATAGATGAGGTTGACCTGTTTCACCGGTGATGGGGTGATGCCGGGGGCGGTGACGTGGCGGGTCAATCTGGTTGCGAGGTCGCTGTAACGGTTTTGCATGGGCGCTCTTTGATTCGACAGTTCCGGTTTTCGCTGCTTTGTAGAAATAGGCAAGAATCAAGCAGGATGTTGTCTTGATGGTAGGGTGGTTCTGGAGAAAAATGCAATCACGATTTCGCGGCCAGGCCGCCCTGACTATCAGAAGAAGGCAATGTCGATGAACAACTTTACTCTCCATACCCCGACCAAAATCCTGTTCGGCCAAGGGCAGATCGCCCAGCTGCGCGAGCAGCTTCCGAGCGACGCCCGCGTCATGATCACCTACGGCGGTGGCAGCGTGGTACGCAGCGGCTTGTTGGAGCAGATCCGTAACGAGCTGGCTGGCATGACCCTGTTTGAATTTGGCGGCATCGAGCCGAACCCGGCCTACGAGACCCTGATGGGCGCCGTGGAGCTGGCCCGTGCCGAGCGGGTCGACTTCCTGCTCGCCGTTGGCGGTGGCTCCGTGCTCGATGGCACCAAGTTTATTGCCGCTGCTGCGCACTACGATCTGGCCAAGGATCCCTGGCACATTCTCGAAACCGTCGGCAGTGAAGTGCGTTCCGCCATTCCGCTCGGTTCCGTGCTGACCCTGCCGGCGACCGGTTCCGAAATGAACATGGGCGCCGTCATCACCCGTCGCAGCAGTGGCGACAAGGTGCACTTCTTCTCGCCGTTCGTGATGCCGCGCTTCGCCGTGCTGGATCCGGTGCTCACCTACACCCTGCCCGAGCGTCAGGTGGCGAACGGGGTGGTGGATGCCTTTGTTCACATCGTGGAGCAGTACCTCACCTATCCGGTCAATGCCAAGGTGCAGGATCGCTTCGCCGAAGGCTTGCTGCTGACCCTGATCGAAGAGGGCCCCAAGGCGCTGGCCGAGCCGCACAACTACGAGGTGCGCGCCAACATCATGTGGAGCGCCACCATGGCGTTGAACGGCCTGATCGGCGCCGGTGTGCCGCAGGATTGGGCCACTCACATGTTGGGTCACGAACTGACCGCCCTGCATGGCCTCGACCATGCCCAGACTCTGGCGGTGGTGCTGCCTGCCCTGTTGCAGGCCAAGCGCAAACAGAAGCATGCCAAGCTGCTGCAATACGCAGAGCGGGTGTGGGGTCTGCGCAGCGGCAGCGAAGCGGAGCGCATCGACGATGCCATCGCCGCGACCCGCGACTTCTTCGAGCGGATGGGGGTCAAGACCCGCTTGCGCGACTATGGTCTGAAAGACCTGGGTATCGATACCCTGATTGGCAAGCTGGGGGAGCACGGCATGACCCGTCTGGGCGAGCACAGCGATATCGATCTGGTGCAGAGCCAGCATATTTATGAAGCGGCCTGGTAAGGGCCGCCAATCGGCGCCACACGGGCAAAACGATTGAATTGTCGGGGCCGTCTCCCGCCATCGGGCGGCTGGACGGCCCCGTTTTTGTTGGGAAAATGTTACTTTTCGGCGTTTCGATGCGAGAAGTGCGACGAAAGCGGATTTCGTAAGAACAAAAAACGCTAAGATAGAGGGCCGGTAAAACATTTTTTTTGACTGGTTGGATCACTTTTTTCAGCCGTTTTTACTGGTATAAGCCTCTAATTTGGTTTGTTTTTTTTAATCGTAGCCAGGGATGGGCTGAATTCTGTACGAGTGCCGTCGGGACTGCGGTTGTAATAAAACTCCAAAATTTGATACTAATCACCTTCGCGCCTGAAAAGCGGGGGCCTGACCATGACAGGAGGTTGAGGTAAAGCCTACTGATTTTCATAACAAAGAGCCCTGGACCTGCACTTTGGTCATGTCTTGTTTCGTCAGAAGTGAGACACTGGGCAGCGATTGTTTATTAACCATCAGGGAATAGTCATGCAGATTGGAATACCGAGAGAGAGTCTCGCCGGTGAGACCCGGGTCGCAGCGACCCCGGCTACCGTCGAGCAGCTGAAAAAGCTCGGCTTTGAGGTTGCCATCGAGTCCGGCGCAGGCCAATTGGCCAGCTTCGATGATGCCGCCTTCGAGGCTGCCGGTGCCAGCGTGGTGCCGAATGTCTGGCAAGCCGACCTTATCTTCAAGGTCAATGCGCCGACCGATGCCGAGATCGCACAAATTAAAGATGGTGCCACTCTGGTGAGCTTCATCTGGCCTGCCCAGAACCCTGAGCTGGTCAAGAAGCTGTCCGAGCGCAACATCAATGTGATGGCGATGGATATGGTGCCGCGGATCTCCCGTGCCCAGTCCCTCGATGCCCTCTCCTCCATGGCCAATATCGGTGGCTATCGTGCCGTGGTTGAAGCTGCGCACCAGTTTGGTCGCTTCTTCACCGGTCAAATCACCGCAGCCGGTAAAGTGCTGCCTGCCAAGGTGCTGGTGATCGGCGCCGGTGTAGCCGGTCTGGCCGCCATTGGTACTGCCGGTTCCCTCGGTGCCATCGTGCGTGCGTTCGATACCCGTCTGGAAGTGGCCGAGCAGATCGAATCCATGGGTGGGGAATTCCTCAAACTGGACTTCGGCGGCGAAGATGGCGCCTCCTCCGACGGTTACGCCAAGGTGATGAGCGAAGAGTTCATCAAGGCCGAGATGGAGCTGTTTGCCCAGCAGGCCAAAGAGGTGGACATCATCATCACCACGGCCCTGATCCCGGGCAAGCCGGCTCCCAAGCTGATCACCAAAGAGATGGTCGACAGCATGAAGCCGGGCTCCGTCATCGTGGACATGGCCGCTCAGGCTGGCGGTAACTGCGAATACACAGTGCCGGGTGAACTGCATGTCACCGACAACGGCGTCAAGGTGATTGGTTACACCGATCTGCCGGGTCGCCTGCCTGCCCAATCCTCTCAGCTCTACGGTACCAACCTGGTCAACCTGATGAAGCTGATGTGCAAGGAGAAGGACGGCAACGTTGCCATCAACTTCGAAGATGTGGTTCAGCGCAACATGACGGTGATCCAGGCCGGTGAAGTGACCTTCCCGCCGCCCGCCATCTCCGTCTCTGCCGCTCCGCAGAAACCGGCCGCCGCCAAACCGGCCGCCAAGAAAGAAGAGGCCAAGCCTTCCAACAAGAAGTTCGTGTTCGGTGCCCTTGGCATCGCCGCCTTCGGCTGGATCGCTTCCGTTGCCCCGGCAGCCTTCCTCTCTCACTTCACCGTATTTATCCTGGCCTGTGTGGTCGGTTACTACGTGGTGTGGAACGTCTCTCACGCCCTGCATACGCCGCTGATGTCGGTCACCAATGCCATCTCCGGCATTATCGTGGTCGGTGCCCTGCTGCAGATCGGGCAAGGGTCGACCTTGGTCACCGTGCTGGCGTTCGTCGCCGTGCTGATTGCCAGTATCAACATCTTCGGCGGTTTCACCGTCACTCAGCGCATGCTGAAGATGTTCCGTAAGGATTAAGGGGGTTTAACGTGTCTCAAGGACTGGTAACAGCATCCTATATCGTTGCCGCCGTGCTCTTCATCCTCAGTCTCGCGGGACTGTCGAAGCAAGAAACGGCCAAGCATGGCAACCTGTTCGGTATCGCGGGTATGGCTATCGCCCTGCTCGCCACCGTATTCAACCCGGAGACCAGTGGCGTGCACTGGATCATTCTGGCCATGGTGATCGGCGGTGCCATCGGCGTGCGTCTGGCACTCAAGGTCGAGATGACCGAGATGCCCGAGCTGGTGGCCGTGCTGCACAGCTTCGTCGGTATGGCAGCGGTGCTGGTGGGCTTCAACAGCTTCATCGATCTGCACCCCTCTGCCCCTGCTGAAGTGGTGGTTTCCGTCGGTTCCAACCTGGATGCCACGCTGGCAGCCGCCCGTGCGGCGTTTGAACAGGCGGCCAGCGTCGCCCAGGTCGAGCACCTCTCCGGCGCCATGCTGAACATCCACCTGGTCGAGATCTTCCTGGGCGTCTTCATCGGTGCCGTGACCTTCACCGGTTCCGTGGTTGCCTTCGGCAAACTGCGTGGTCTCATCTCCTCCAAGCCGCTGATGCTGCCGCACCGCCACAAGCTGAATCTGCTGGCTGTGGTCGCCTCGCTGGCGCTGATGGTCTATTTCGTCAACGCGGGCGGCTCTACCTTCGCCCTGCTGGTGATGACCCTGATCGCTTTCGCCTTCGGCTGGCATCTGGTTGCCTCCATCGGTGGCGCCGACATGCCGGTGGTGGTCTCCATGCTGAACTCCTACTCCGGTTGGGCAGCCGCAGCGGCGGGCTTTATGCTCTCCAACGACCTGCTGATCGTGGTGGGTGCGCTGGTTGGTTCCTCCGGTGCCATCCTGTCGTACATCATGTGTAAAGCGATGAACCGCTCCTTCATCTCCGTGATCGCCGGTGGCTTCGGCTCCGATGGCGTGGCCTCCACGGCTGATCAGGAGATGGGCGAATACCGCGAAACCAGCGCCGAGGAAGTGGCTGACCTGCTGAAGAACTCCAGCTCCGTCATCATCACCCCGGGCTACGGCATGGCGGTGGCACAGGCCCAGTATCCGGTTGCCGAGATCACCCAGAAGCTGCGTGACCGCGGCGTCAAGGTGCGCTTCGGTATCCACCCGGTTGCCGGTCGTCTGCCAGGTCACATGAACGTGCTGCTGGCGGAAGCGAAAGTACCGTATGACATCGTGCTGGAAATGGACGAGATCAACGAGGACTTCGCCGATACCGATACCGTGCTGGTGATCGGTGCCAACGACACCGTTAACCCGGCTGCGATGGAAGATCCGGGCAGCCCGATCGCCGGTATGCCGGTACTGGAAGTGTGGAAAGCGCAGAACGTCATCGGCTTCAAGCGCTCCATGAACACTGGCTACGCCGGTGTCCAGAACCCGCTGTTCTTCAAAGAGAACACCCAGATGCTGTTTGGCGATGCCAAGGCGAGCGTCGAGGCCATTCTGAAAGCACTGTAAGTGCCGTTCAGAAACAGGATATCAAGGAGGCTTCGGCCTCCTTTTTTATTGCTCATCCCTTGTATATCCTCAATCCATACGGACCGTGAGGGATCATCCATGATGTGGTGTCAGGGTTGGCGAAGGATCGGATTGTATGGGTGGTTGCTGGCCTCCCTGCTTGGTGCCGGCTCGGCCACAGCGGCAGACGAGCAGCCGACCCTGACGCTGCTGACCGAGCTGTGGCCCCCCTATGTGATGCGGGACGATGGGGGGCGGCTGGTGGGGGCCGATCTCGAGCTGGCTCGCACCGTGCTGCAGCAACTTGGCTATCGCACCGAAATCAGGGTGCTCCCATGGAAGCGGGTATTGCAGCAGGCGATGCTGCGTGAAGGAGATGCGGTGATCGACATCTTCTATGCCGAGGCCCGCAAGAGCTGGCTCTACTATCCCGAAGAGCCGCTCTCCTACAGCGGTGAAGTGCTCTTCTATCCGGTTGACCGTCCACTCCATGTCACCCGGCTGGCCGATCTCAAGGGGTTGCGGGTCGGCATTCAGGCCGACTACGCCTACAGCAAATCCTTCCTGACCGATACCGGGGTGGTTCGGGTGCCGATGACGGGGGAGGGGAATGCCATCAAGCAGCTTCACCTGATGATGGCGGGCAGGCTGGACGGGGTGGTGCTGAACGAGCTGGTCGGTCGGTATCTGCTGCATACCCAGGGGCTGCAGGATCAGGTGACCCATGGCTCCTATATGCTGACCGACGATAGCCGCAACTTTCTCGGATTTACCCACAAGCCCGGCCATGATCAGCTGGCTGTCCGCTTCTCTGCAGCACTCAAACAGTTCAAGCAGACCCCCGCCTATAAGCAGTTGCTGGCCCGTTACCATCTCTAGACGGGTCCGTTCTCTGTGCGCCGCTTCACAATTTGTCGCACTTTGTTAAAAGACGGGCATAATGGCGCTGAAAAAAGCGATATTGCGCAACTTAATTTGATTTTATTGATATTAGAATCAAATCCAGTTGATTTACTGGGGTCGCCACCAGGCGGCTACCACCCTCGCGACGCCTTTGCGGCGCACCCAGAATGGATATCAACCCCGCGTCACCCTTTTTGCCATGTTGTTGTCTGTGGCGATGACTGGTATTGCTCCATGAACATGAGAAACACTGCAATGAAAGCACAATGGACCGACTTTATTACCCTGCTCAAGCGTGAAGTGGTGCCGGCCCTTGGCTGTACCGAGCCGATGTCGGTCGCCCTGGCTGCGGCCAACTGCCGCAAGCTGCTGGGGCAGGATCCTACTCGCATCAGCGTCTGGGTCAGCGGCAATCTGTTCAAGAACGGCATGGGGGTTGGGGTACCGGGCACCGGTATGATCGGTCTGCCGGTGGCGGCTGCGGTTGGCATCACCGGCGGTAACCCGGATGCCGGGCTGGAGGTGCTCAAGACTCTCACCCCGGCCCAGGTCGAGGCGGCCAAGGCGCTGCTGCCGGTCATCACGGTGGATGTGAAGGATGTGCCGGACGTGCTCTACGCCGAGGTGCTGGCCGAAGTTGAAGGCCACAGCGCTCGGGTGGTGATCTGTACCGACCACACCCGCATCATCCTGATGGAAAAGGATGGCGAGGTGCTGATGGAGCAGGCCAGCGCCCCCGGCGTGCAGATCCAGCCAGCCAAATCCGCCAAACCGGCCATGACCCTGCGGGAGATCGTCGATTTTGCATTGGAAGTGCCGCTGGCGGAGATCGACTTTATCCGCGAGGCCGCCACTATGAATCAGGCGCTGGCAGATGAAGGGTTGCAGGGTTACGGTCTGAAGATCGGCAAGATCCTCACCGAACAGGTGGAGCGTAAGCTGCTCTCCGATGACCTGATGACGCTGGCGATGCGACTCTCCTCCGCTGCCTCCGATGCACGGATGGATGGCGCCATGCTGCCCGCCATGTCCAACTCCGGTTCCGGCAATCAGGGCATTGCCGCTACCATGCCGGTGGTCGCGGCTGCCCGTTTCCTCAAGGCGAGCGACGAGCAGCTGACCCGGGCACTGGTGATGAGCCATCTGGTGGCCATCTACATCAAGACCTATCAGAACAAGCTGTCGGCCCTCTGCGCCGCCAGTACCGCCGCCATGGGGGCCGGTGCCGCCATCACCTGGCTGCTGGGCGGCCAGTATCAGCAGATCAGCCACTGCATCAACAACATGATTGGCGATGTCTCCGGCATCATCTGCGACGGCGCGGGCAGCGCCTGCTCCATGAAGGTCTCCACCTCCACCTCGGCGGCGGTTAAGTCTTCGCTGATGGCTATCAACAACCTGCATGTCCCCCAGAGCGAGGGGATCGTTTCCGACGATGTGGACCAGACCATCGCCAATCTGGGCCGCCTCTCCAAAGAGGGGATGCTGGATACCGACATCGAAATCATCAACATCATGCGAGCGAAACAGCAGAAGCAGTGAATCTGTGACAAGGGGGCGATAGACCCCCTTGTTCTTGTCACGACGGCGCAGACCGTCTGACACGGTTGCCAGGGCAAGCATGGCGCTTGCTCTTGTTTCTCGGGTCCAAGCCCGCTTTTTGGGGAGTCATACCATGACATTTAGCGTTATCGGCAATCTGGCCATCGCCGCCATCTTGCTGTTCTTTCTCTACCGGTTACAGGAAAAACATGTGAGCTTCACCCGCCGGGTATTTGCCGGTCTGGGGCTCGGTATTCTGTTCGGCGCCGCGTTGCAACTGCTTTACGGTGCAGGTTCGCCCGTCATTGTTCAGACCATCGACTATCTGGATATCGTGGGTAGCGGCTATGTGAAGCTGCTGCAGATGATCATCATCCCGCTCATCATGGTCTCCATCATCAGCGCTATCTTGAAGCTCAATGGCGGCACTGCGCTGGGCAAGATCAGCGCCATGACCATAGGCGTGCTGATCTTCACCACCGCCATCGCCGCCGGGGCGGGCATCCTGATGTCCAACCTGTTTGGCCTGACCGCTGAAGGGCTCACATCCGGGGCCGCCGAGAGCGCCCGTGGCGCTGCGCTGCAGACCACCCTCGGTAGCGTCGAGAGCATGTCGTTCGCCAAGATGATGCTGGAGTTCATTCCCGCCAACCCCTTCCTCGACATGACCGGGGCGCGCAAGACCTCCACCATCGCCGTGGTGATCTTCTCCATCTTCATCGGCCTCTCCGCTACCGGCATCGCCCGCAAGAAGCCGGAGATCTTCGCCAGCTTCAGCCACTTCGTGGCCGTGGCTCATGCCATCGTGATGCGAATGGTGACTCTGGTGCTGCGCCTGACCCCGTTCGGCGTGCTGGCGCTGATGACCAAGGTGGTCTCCGGCTCCAACTACGCGGATATTCTCAACCTGCTCAGCTTTGTGATGGCCTCTTACGGCGCCATCGCCATCATGTTTGTCGTGCACCTGCTGCTGGTGAGCATGGTCGGCATCAACCCGCTGCGCTTTCTCAAGAAGATCACTCCGGTGCTGGCGTTTGCCTTCACCTCGCGCACCAGTGCGGGCTCCATCCCGATGAACGTGCAGACCCAGACCAAGTCGCTGGGTATTCCCGAGGGGATCGCCAACTTCGCCGCCTCCTTCGGTTCCACCATCGGCCAGAACGGCTGTGCCGGTATCTATCCGGCCATGCTGGCCGTGATGATTGCCCCGACCGTCGGGGTCAACCCGATGGATCCCGGCTTTATCATGACCCTGATCGCCATCATCACCGTCAGCTCCTTCGGGGTGGCCGGGATTGGCGGCGGTGCTACCTTTGCCGCGCTGATCGTGCTCTCCGCACTGGACTTCCCGGTGGCGCTGGCCGGTCTGCTCATCTCCATCGAGCCGCTGATCGACATGGGTCGTACCGCGCTCAACGTCTCCGGCTCCATCACCGCAGGGACGGTGACCAGCCGCCTGATGGGCGAGACCGACATGCATGTGTTCAACAGCGATCACGAAGTGAGTCTGGACGGCGAAGAGTCCACCGTCTGATTTGCTGTCGGTTGATCTGCCCGTGGAAAGGGGCGACTCTTTCCCGTCATAGACCGCAGGGAGGGCATGCCCTCCCTGCGCCATTGAGAGGAAAAACAATGAGAATTCTGATCATCGGTGGCGAAGCCGCCGGTATGAGCGCGGCGGCCAAGGCGCGCCGTCTGGCCAAAGATGCCGAAATCGTGGTGTATGAGGCCTCCGAGGTGATCTCTTTCGGTGCCTGCGGCCTGCCTTACTTCGTCGGTGACGAGTTTCAGGAGCCCGGCTACATGGCCGAGTTCACCCCGGAGCAGTTCGCCGCCAAGGGGATCGAGGTCAAGATTGGCCATCGGGTGCTGAGCGTTGATGCAACTGCTCAGACTCTGGTGGTGGAGCACAACGGCGACACCTTCACCGATCGCTACGATCGCCTGATGATTGCAACCGGTGCCCGCGAAGTAATGCCCCCCATCCCTGGTCTGCAGCAGCAAGGGGTATTCGGTCTGCGCCGGATGGCCGACGGGTTGGCGCTGAAGGCGGCGGTGCAAGACAAGAACAATCGCCGCGCCGTGGTGATTGGCTCCGGCTTTATCGGGCTGGAGGTGGTCGAGGCGCTGGTCCATCAAGGCAAAGAGGTGCGTCTCATCGAGCTGGCGGATCGAGTCATCCCCGACGCGTTTGATGGCGAGATCACCCAGCACATCGAAACCGAACTGCGCGAGCAGGGGGTCTCCCTCCATCTGGGTGAGCGAGTTGAAGCACTGCTGGGGGATGGTCGGGTGACCGGCGTACGAACCAGCCAGGGCGAGTACGAGGCCGATATCGTGGTGGTCTGCACCGGGGTCAAGCCCAACACCGAGTTTCTGGCCGATACCGGCATCGAGCGGCTCGGTAACGGCGCCATCAAGGTGGATCGCCAGGGGCGCAGCTCGCTGGCCAACGTCTGGTCGGCCGGCGACTGTGCCAGCGTCTGGCACAGCGTGAAGCAGCAGCAGGTCTATGTACCGCTCGCCACCATCGCCAACAAGCTGGGGCGCATGGTGGGCGAGAACCTGGCGGGTGCCGAGCAGGAGTTCCCGGGCACCCTCGGCTCTGCCGCGCTCAAGGTGCTGGGGCTGGAGGCGGGCCGTACCGGCCTCTCCGAGCAGGAAGCCAAGGCGATGGGGATCGACTATCGCACCGTGGTGATCAAGGACAAGTGCCACACCAACTACTGCCCGGGTCAGTCCGACATTCACGTCAAGCTGGTCTACGAGGCGGGCAGCAAGCGGCTGCTGGGCGGCCAGATCCTCGGTCGCAAGGGGGCGGTACACCGCATCGACGCGCTGGCGGTTGCCATCACCATGGGGGTGACCACCGAGCAGCTCGGCATGCTGGACTTTGCCTACGCGCCCCCCTTCTCCCGCACCTGGGATGCCCTGAACGTGGCGGGTAATGTCGCGAAGTAAGCGTTGCGATGACTGCGTCGTTACGCAGATTCTGCTCTGCAGAGCAATCTGCGGGTAACAGCTGAGGGTAAATTGCAGCGATAAAAAAACCGATGCCTTGGCATCGGTTTTTTGTTACCGGTTTATCCGTATCACTCAGCCACGGCCGAGGCGGTTCTCCGGGTAGTTCTTGGCCAGCACTTCGCGGGCATGCTTGGCCAGCTGCGGCATCTTCAGGGCGTCGTAAGACTCGACCATGATCTCCAGTGCCTTCTCGGTTTCGGCTGTGTCGGGGTAGGTCTCGACAATCAGCTTGGCCCGGTTGGCGGCCGCGACCAGTGCATCACGCTTCACATAATACTCGGCCACGCTCAGGTCATATCGGGCCAGACGATTCTTCAGGCCAATCATGCGGGCGCGGGCATCGGCGGCATAGACGCTGTTGGGGTAGTTCTGCAGCAGGGTCTTGAAGTCCTGGAATGCCTGACGGGCATAAGCAGGGTCTTTGTCGTCCCGATCGATACCGAACAGGCTCTGGAAGAAGTTGTAATCCGCTGCCATGTTGGTCAGGCCGCGCATATAGAAGACGTAATCGATATTTTTATGCGCCGGATTGAGGCGGATAAAACGGTCGATATTGGCGATCGCCTGAGCGGTATCATCCTGCTTGTAGTAGGCATAGATGAGGTCAAGCTGCACCTGGTTGGAGTAGGCGCCGAACGGGTAGCGAGAGTCCAAAGCCTCCAGCAATTCAGTGGCTTGCACGTAATTGCCAACATCCAGTTTGAGGCGTGCTTTCTGGTACAGGGTCTCCGGCGGTTCGTCGGGTACCTTGGGTTTGGTGCTGGAACAGCCTGTGATCAAGGTAGCGACCAAGGCGAGCGACATCAGCAGGTGAGACTTCTTTCCCATCAACAACATCCGGTCCATTTCCACGAAATTGGCAAAGTATCCGTTATGCTTGGCTAAAAGAAAAGCTAGAATACCCGGATTATTTCGAATTGATACCCCCCGCTCAAGAGACCATACATGAGCCAGCATATTGAACTGACAGGCGAATTCCAGGATCACCAATTCGGGCAGCGACTCGACCAGGCCCTGGCCGAATTGTTTCCAGACTACTCCCGCACCCGCATCAAGGAGTGGATTTTACAGGACAGAGTGACCCTGGACGGTCAGGTTGCCAACACCCCGCGCGAGAAGATTCTGGCCGGGCAGCAGGTGCATGTGAATGTCGAGCTGGAAGATGATACCCGCTGGGATGCCCAGGATATCGAGCTCAACATCGTTTATGAAGATGAACACATTCTGGTGATCGACAAACCGGCCGGACTGGTGGTTCACCCGGGCGCAGGTACGCCGGATGGCACCATCCTCAACGCCCTGCTGCACCGCTACCCCGGCATTGCCGAGGTGCCTCGCGCCGGTATCGTGCACCGTCTGGATAAAGACACCACAGGTTTGATGGTGGTTGCCAAAACCGTACCCGCCCAGACCCATCTGGTGGAAGCGTTGCAGGCGCGCCAGATCACCCGTGAGTACGAAGCGATCGCCATCGGTCACATGACCGCAGGTGGTACCGTTGATGCGCCTATCGGCCGTCACCCGACCCAGCGTACCCATATGGCCGTGGTGCCCAATGGTCGTCCTTCCGTGACTCACTACCGGGTTCACGAGAAGTTCCGTGGCCACACCCGTCTGCGTCTGCGTCTGGAGACCGGCCGTACCCACCAGATCCGTGTCCACATGGCGCACATCAAGCACCCGCTGGTGGGAGATCCCGCTTACGGTGGTCGTCTGCGCCCGCTGCGCAACGCGACCCCCGAGCTGACCCAGGCACTGCGTAACTTCAACCGTCAGGCGCTGCATGCCACCATGCTGCAACTGGCTCACCCCATCACGGGGGAAGTGATGCAGTGGCACTCAGCTACACCGCAAGACATGGTGGAGCTGATGGAAGTGCTGCGCGCGGATACTCTCGCCAATCCGGACGATCTGGTCTGGAACTGATGTGATCGGGCCTACTGCGTCGGTTTCTGGCGTCATCCGGCCCGAATAGATGCCAAACGGGGTTCCCTTGCAGGAGCCCCGTTTTTATATCGGTGAAATTGAAGGAGTCACAGATGAAATGGATCGAACCTGACTGGCCTGCTCCGGCCAATGTCAGAGCCCTGTCAACTACTCGGGATGGCGGGGTAAGCGAGGGGTTTTTCGCCGGGCTGAATCTGGGCGCCCATGTGGGTGACGAAGCGGCGCGAGTCGAGTCTAACCGCGCCCGCTTGCAGCAGGCGGCCGCCATCCCGGGGCCCCTCAACTGGCTTAATCAGGTGCACGGCACCGTCGTTCATCCGGTCAGCAGCCATTATGAACAGGCGCCGGATGCCGATGCCGCTTGCGCCCATGAGGCGGATCAGGCCTGCATCGTGATGACCGCCGACTGTCTGCCGGTGCTGTTTTGCGATCGGGCCGGCACAGTGGTGGCCGCCGCTCATGCCGGTTGGCGTGGACTGAAAGAGGGCGTGCTGGAGGCAAGCATCGCCGCCATGGGTTGCGAGCCGGGCGAGATCCTGGCCTGGCTTGGCCCGGCCATCGGCCCCACTGCGTTTGAAGTGGGTGGCGAGGTGCGCGAGGCCTTTATGGCAGAGCAGGCCGAAGCTGAAGCGGCGTTCGTCCCATCGCCCAATGAGGGGAAATGGCTAGCGGATATCTACCAGCTGGCCCGGCTGCGCCTCGCCCGTGCCGGCGTTACCGCCGTTTATGGCGGCGAATACTGCACCTTCAGCGACAGCGAGCAGTTCTACTCTTATCGTCGCGACGGCCAGACCGGCCGGATGGCCTCCCTCATCTGGTTGGCCCGCTAAGCAATCACCCGCCAAGTAATAGCCCGTCTCTCTCAAGACCAGAGCCGTATGAGAGAGGCGGGGATCCTGTTCTTGTCCCGTCTTGCAGAAAAAATAACCAGCTCATGCCCTTGAAATAGCCCGTACGGGCCTCATCTTTCATCTCAGAAAGTTATGTTGTTTGCCGCGCAAGCGGCGTCTGCCTGTTTGAAGGGGGAGTGCAATGCGCCTCGATCGCCTGACCAGCAAATTCCAGATTGCTATTTCCGATGCCCAGTCTCTTGCGCTGGGTCGTGACCACCAATTCATCGAACCCGTTCACCTGATGACCGCACTGGTCAATCAGGATGGCGGCTCCATCCGTCCGTTGCTCACCCTGACCGGGATGGATATCAACGCCCTGCGCTCCCGCCTTGGCGAGGAGCTGGATCGCCTGCCGCGCGTGAGCGGCGTAGAAGGGGACGTGCAGCTCTCCAACGGCCTCGGCCGTCTGCTCAACGTCTGCGACAAACTGGCCCAGCAGCGCAAGGATCAGTTCATCTCCTCCGAGCTGTTCGTGCTGGCGGCCCTCGACGACAAGGGAACGCTGGGTGAGCTGCTGCGCGCCCAGGGGCTGACCAAGGAGAAACTGGAAGCGGCCATCGACAAGGTGCGTGGCGGCAAGAAGGTGGAAGATGCCAACGCCGAGGAGAACCGTCAGGCGCTGGAGAAGTACACCATCGATCTGACCGAGCGGGCCGAGATCGGCAAGCTCGACCCGGTGATTGGCCGGGATGACGAGATCCGCCGTACCATTCAGGTGCTGCAACGTCGTACCAAGAACAACCCCGTGCTGATCGGTGCTCCCGGCGTCGGTAAAACCGCCATCGTCGAGGGGCTGGCCCAGCGCATCATCAACGGCGAAGTGCCGGAAGGGCTCAAGAACAAGCGGGTGCTGTCGCTGGACATGGGGGCGCTGGTGGCCGGTGCCAAGTATCGCGGCGAGTTTGAGGAGCGGCTTAAAGCCGTGCTGACCGATCTCGCCAAGGAGGAGGGCAACGTCATCCTCTTTATCGACGAGTTGCACACCATGGTTGGCGCCGGCAAGGGCGAGGGGGCCATGGATGCGGGCAACATGCTCAAGCCTGCACTGGCCCGTGGCGACCTGCACTGCGTCGGCGCCACCACCCTGGATGAGTACCGTCAGTACATAGAGAAGGATGCTGCCCTCGAGCGTCGCTTCCAGAAGGTGCTGGTGGAAGAGCCGAGCGTGGAAGACACCATCGCCATCCTGCGCGGCCTGAAGGAGCGTTACGAGCTGCACCACCATGTGCAGATCACCGACCCCGCGATTGTGGCGGCGGCCCAGCTGTCGCACCGCTATATTGCGGATCGTCAGTTGCCGGACAAGGCCATCGACCTTATCGACGAGGCGGCAGCCAGTATCCGGTTGCAGATCGACTCCAAGCCCGAGGCGCTCGATCGTCTCGAGCGGCGCATCATCCAGCTCAAGCTGGAGCAGCAGGCGCTGATGAAGGAGGACGATGACGCCAGCCGCAAGCGTCTGGAGCTGATCAATCAGGAGATTGGCGAGAAGGATCGGGAATACAACGAGCTGGACGAGGTATGGAAGGCCGAGAAGGCTGCCCTTGCTGGCACCCAGCACATCAAGGCGGCGCTGGAGCAGGCCCGTCAGGATCTCGACGTGGCGCGCCGGGCAGGCGACCTGGGCCGGATGTCCGAGCTACAATATGGTCGCATTCCGGAGCTGGAGAAACAGCTGGATCTCGCCACTCAAGCCGAGATGCAGGAGACCAGTTTGCTGCGCAACCGGGTCACTGACGTGGAGATTGCAGACGTCTTGGCCCGCTGGACCGGGATTCCGGTCGCCCGCATGCTGGAAGGGGAGCGCGATAAGCTGCTGCGGATGGAAGATCAGCTGCACAGCCGGGTGATTGGCCAGGAGGAGGCGGTCGATGCCGTCTCCAACGCCATTCGCCGCTCCCGCGCCGGGCTCTCAGATCCGAACCGCCCCATCGGCTCCTTCCTGTTCCTGGGGCCCACCGGGGTGGGCAAGACCGAGCTGTGCAAGGCGCTGGCCGAGTTCCTGTTCGATACCCAGGATGCCATGGTGCGGATCGACATGTCGGAGTTCATGGAGAAACACAGCGTGGCCCGTCTGGTGGGGGCGCCTCCCGGATACGTGGGTTACGAAGAGGGTGGTTATCTGACCGAGGCGGTGCGCCGTCGTCCCTACTCGGTGATCCTGCTGGACGAGGTGGAGAAGGCGCATCCGGATGTGTTCAACATCCTGTTGCAGGTGCTTGATGATGGCCGCCTGACCGATGGTCAGGGTCGCACCGTCGATTTCCGCAACTCGGTGGTGATCATGACCTCCAACCTCGGGTCGGATCTGATTCAGGAGCACCACTCCGAGAAGGATTACGACGAGATGAAGGCCATGCTGATGGATGTGCTGACCCGCAGTTTCCGGCCGGAATTTATCAACCGGATCGACGAGACAGTGGTGTTCCATCCCCTCGGCGAGGATCACATCAAGTCCATCGCCCGCATCCAGCTCAAGAGCCTGATGGGCCGACTGGAGGCTCAGGGCTACGAGGTGGAGGTGAGCGAAGCGCTGCTCGAGAAGCTGGTGCATGCCGGGTTCGACCCCGTCTACGGGGCGCGTCCCCTCAAACGGGCGATCCAGCAGAAGGTGGAGAACCCGCTGGCGCAGGCCCTGCTTTCCGGCCGCATCGTGCCGGGCAAAAAACTGGTGCTGGGGGCCGACAGCAACGGCCTCACCATGACCCAGTAACCGATCTCGTATCGATGCTTGCAACGCCAGCCCTCGGGCTGGCGTTGCCATATCTGGGCGATGGAAAATAAAAAAACGGCAATCCGAAGATTGCCGGGAGGAATGTAGTGACGCGACCTGGCGTGGGTTGAGCGGGTCGCAGGGGCAAGCCCCGGTTTCGCCGTGGGCCATCAGGGATGACCACGCGACTTACAGCATGTCCGGACTGCGCTCGTTCAGTCCGCACCGCCACACACCTTCAGGGCTGACCCGCGTGCCATTGCGCACAGGCCAGACCGATGAAATCAACGTGTTTACAGCATGCCAGGGATAGCGGCCTTCATTTCAGAGGGCCACACACCAACCTGCACCTGACCGATATGCTCTTTTTGCAGCAGCAGCATGGCCAGACGGGATTGGCCGATACCGCCACCGATGGTTTGCGGCATCCGTGCTGCCAGCAAATCCTGATGCCAGTCGTACTGCAGGCGATCCTCGTCGCCGGTGATAGCCAGCTGGCGACGCAGCGCCTCGGCATCGACCCGGATCCCCATGGAGGAGATCTCGAAGCTATCTTGCAGCACCGGGTTCCACACCAGAATGTCGCCGTTCAGACCGGCCAGACCCAGCTCGCTGTGGCTGCTCCAGTCGTCGTAATCCGGGGCGCGCACATCGTGGCGCTCGCCGTGGGAGAGGGCTCCGCCGATGCCGATCAGGAATACGGCACCCAGCTCTTTGGCGATGGCGCGCTCGCGCCCCTTGGCATCGAGATCCGGGTAGCGGGCCAGCAGCTCTTCGCTGTGCAGGAACTGGATCTCGGCTGGCAGGAAGGGGGTCAGCTCATGTTCGGCACAGACCGCGCGCTCGGTGGCCTTGATGGCGGCCCAGATGCCGCGCACGGTTTCCTGCAGATAGGCCAGATCGCGGCGCTCGCTCGGCATTACCTTCTCCCAGTCCCACTGATCCACGTAGACGGAGTGGATGGGGGTGAGTTTGTCTTCATCCGGACGCAGCGCCTTCATGTGGGTGTAGATCCCTTCACCCGGGCCGAAGCCGAAGCGACCCAGGGTCTGGCGCTTCCATTTGGCCAGTGAATGGACCACTTCGTAGCTGTGATCCGGCAGGGTTTTTACTTTGACCTGCACTGCATTCTCGTGGCCAGAGAGGTTGTCCTGAGTACCATCACCGACCCGGCTCAGAATGGGGGCTTGCACCTCCATCAGACCCAGTTGCTGGGCGAGTTGGCGGGAGAACATCTCTTTGACGAAGCTGATCTGCTGTTGGCTGCGAATGTAGTGCTGTTTCATGCTGAATTCCTGTTTCAAACCCCGTTGGATGTGGTGATTCTTCAACGGATTGCCAACTAAATTCAATATTCGATAATAGAAATAGGCTTTATGCATTTTTTTCTTCAAAATAAGCCGTTATTTAATGAGGTATCGTCAACGGGAGTGCAAAAAAATGCCGGAAAATTACCGGATCGATAATCTCGATCAGGCCATCCTCACCGCTCTGATGGAAAATGCGCGGATCCCTTACGCCGAACTTGCGAAACAACTGGCGGTCAGCCCGGGCACCATCCATGTGCGGGTGGAGAAGATGAAACAGGCGGGGATCATCGAGGGGACGCGGGTGCAGGTTAACCCCAAGAAGCTGGGTTACGACGTCTGCTGCTTTATCGGGATCAATCTGAAGAGTGCCAAGGATTACCCCTCGGCGCTGGCCAAGCTGCAGGCGCTGGACGAGGTGGTGGAGGCTTACTACACCACCGGCCACTACAGCATCTTCATGAAGGTGATGACCCGCTCCATCGACGAGCTGCAAATAGTGCTGATCAACAAGATCCAGACCATCGACGAGATCCAGTCCACTGAAACCCTGATCTCGTTGCAGAATCCGATCCTGCGGGACGTGAAGCCTTGAGGTGGGTTGTATAAGGGGTAGGGTGTAGAGATCCATCTCCCGTGCGAAACCCTGACCCCCTGATCAGGGTTCGATATAGGGGATGGCGTACTTGTCGTAGAGCGCCTTGAGTCGGCCATCCCGTTTCATGCGCAGCAGTTCGGCATCGTAGGCCGCCATCAGGGCGGGGGTCTGTGCATCCGCTCGTGCGCGGGCCCAGGTGTTGAAGTAGGGGCTGCTCTTGAGCGGTTTGGGCAGGTAATCGACCTTACCCGTCAGCCCCTCCTCCTTGATTTGGGTGAAGGCGGTGACCAGCGGCATGGGCACGGTATCGATCCGTCCGGCCAGCAGTTTGCGCAGTTGCAGCTGGTTCATGGTGATCTCCTGGAACTGATAGGCCGGGTCAGTCATGGCCGCTGCCAGTTCAGGGGTATAGGAGAAATCCCTGGTCACGCCGATACGCCAGGGTTTGAGATCGGCCAGCGTTTCGTAGCGGATCTTCATCAGGTCCGCCTTGCGCACGAAGAAGTGCCAGCTGTGGCGAAGATGGGCCTGTTGGGGATAGATGAGATAACTCTCCCGCTCTGCCTTGTAGGAGTGGGTCATCACCAGATCGCAGGCGCCAGTTTCGGCATTGCGGGTGAGGCGGGCGGCGGAATCAGCCAGCTCGATCCGAAAGGGCGTCTCCAGCTTGTCGAAGATGGCGGTGACGATGTCGATATCGAGTCCGCGGGGTTTCTGATCGGCATCGAGAAATTTGAGCGGGGGCTCCATGGTGCCGCAGATCACCAGCTCTTTGGCGGGCAATCCGAGTGGAAACAGCAACCAAAACAGGGGGATCACACGCAAACTACGTCTCCTGAGCCCGTTTGAAGATATTCCAAGACCTGATTCCAGTATATTGGATGGCACCTGATCCGTTAGAAGCGACTGTTTATGGCAAATCCTGAAATCGAGAGCCCGCTGGACGGGATCGACAAGTTGACCGTCTCGCTCTACCGCCTTGGCTTGAGTGCGGCAGCATTGTTGCTGCTTTGCCGCGGTGCGGCGCTGCTGAGCGGGATGGCACTGCTCCCGTCGGCACAATGGTTGATGTCGCTGGCAGTGGCAAGCGCAATCTGCGGCTTCTCGCTGCATATCTACGACAAGCGGATTCGCCTGATTCTGCAGGGGTTTGGTTGGGGCGCACTGGCCCTGGCTGCGGTAGGGGCGCCGGATGCGCTGGTGCTGGGAGCTGCGTTGGCGACCCTCTCCGGGCTGGCGTTCAAGGAGCAGTTTTGCTTCGCCATTCCCGGCATCAAGCTGGTGCCCATTTTGTTGCCGGCGTTATGGCTGCTGGAGTGGTTGCGGGTGGAGTGGGCCGCCGCACTGGTGGCGCTGGTCTGCGGCGCCCTGTTGACCTTGCTGGCGCTGGCCAAGTGGCGGATGCCCCTGCACTTCGATATCGGTGACAAGGGGCGTTACCAGATCTAGGTCTGCTGGCACACCTTCATCTGCTGGTTGAGGGCCTGCATCACCTGACGGCGGCTGATGATGCCGACCACCTTGCCCTGTTGCAGCACCGGGTAGATCTTGGGCTTGGCGTCAGCCATCTGGCGGGCCAGCTCCAGAATACTCTCATCCGGCCCGACCGAGAGGGGCGAGCGGTTCATCAGATCCTCCACCCGGGTGCGGGTATCGCAGTGGTAGCTGCCGGTGAGCAGGCTGGGGATGCAGTCTTGTTCGGAAAGAAAGCCGATCAGCCGTTTCTGCTCATCCAGCACCGGCAGGCCGCCAAGACCCGATTGATGCAGGCGATCCAGCGCCTCGGCCAGGCCGAGTCCGGCAGTGAGGGAGTGGGTCAGGCGACCCATGTGGTGGTGTACTTTCAGCATGGTGGTGACTCCGCAAGAGGGGGATGCCGCCACTATGACGCGGGCGGGTAGCTCGCGACCAATGGCTTGTGCCGCAGGGATTGATAGGCACAAGCCATCGGCGGTGATCCGCTGGCAGGCGGGCTTCGTTCATGCAAGACCATGAAAGGGAAAGGAGATCGTATGCGTGCATTGGTAACGGGCTGTGGCCGTCGACTCGGATTTTATCTCTGTGAACAGCTGGTGGCGGCGGGCTGGCAGGTGACGGGCAGTTATCGCAGCGAGCGGCCGGAGCTGGCCACGCTGGCTGCATTGGGAGTCGAGCTGGTGCAGGCGGATTTTGGCCGGGAAGAGGACGTTGGCAAGCTGATCGATGTGCTGGCTGCCCATCAGGATCTGGCGCTGGTGATCCACAACGCCTCGGCCTTCGAGCCGCAGGCAACTGATCCGGCGGCGCAACTGGCCCAGTTCGAGCAGTTCTACCGGGTACACATGGCGGCCCCCTTCCAGCTCAACCGGGCGTTGGCCCCCCGGCTGGCCAGCAACCCCAACGCCAGCATCATTCACATCACCGATATCTATATCCATGCCCCGGCCCCCCGTTTTGCCTGCTATGTGGCGACCAAGGCGGGAGCCCATTCGCTGGCCATGAGCTTTGCCCGCGAGCTGGCGCCTGCGGTGCGGGTCAACACCATAGAGCCGGGGCCGATCCTGTTTCTCGATGAACATGACGAGAGCTGGCGCCAGCAGGTGTTGGCGAAAACACCGCTGGCGCGGGAGGGAGGGCTTGAGCCCATCTGGCAGGCGGTGCAGTTACTGATGGGGAACAGTTATATGACGGGTGCCAGCATCAAGGTGGATGGCGGTCGCGCGCTGGCCACCCTCTGAGGGGTTGCCGAGCAGCAACGGCCCCAGCCCGACCTGCCGGGTCAGCAAGCCCTTGCCGGGTTTGAACTTGCCCGACGGGGCGGGGAGCGTCACTTGCAGCGCCACCTTGGGGTCATGCACCTCGCCATGGCCATAGAGCTCGGCCAGCAGCTCCGCCAGATAGGAATCGACCTCTGCCGAGGCAAAGTCACCGCTCCTGTTGCTGGCCAGAATATCGATGTCGAGCGGCCGATCGTGCACCTTGCAGAGCGGATCGCTGCGATCCCGGCCGTGAGCCACCTCGAGGGCGACAAAGTACTGCTTGAGGCGGGCGGCATCGAGCGGGCTCTCCACCACCAGCAGGCAGTTGAGAAAGTCGTGGCAGGAGTGCATTCCCACCGGCTTGGTGCGGATCACCGAACTCAGCCGCAGGGGGCCGACGTTCGCAAGCAGCTCGGCCAGCGCCCGGCTGACATGGATGTAAGGGTCAAGATTGGAACCAATGCTACACAGATAGAACATGCTCACCTTCCCTGGGTTGGGCTCATCTGAAATGTATACGCAGCTCACGGTTATCGGATTAACTATGGCTTAACATTGTCTTATCTATTGTGATCCGGCACTGATTGGCAGAAAGGAGGTTTGCATGAGTGTGGAGCTGAAATGGGCGCTGTTGACCGCCTCGGGCGCGCTGGCGATGATCATGATTATCTGTCTGGCCTCTGTCGCGTTGGCGTGAATCACCACAATCCAGATAATACAAACCGGCCTGTTGGCCGGTTTTGTTTTTTGGGGCGGTGCGGCTATGCTGGCGCACCGGTGAGAATGCAAGAGAAGAGATGATGACCAAGGTTCGCCCACGCTCCCTGCTGCAGGTGGTATTGATGGGATTTGTGCTGGTATTGATGCCGCTGGGCGGCATGATCTGGCACAACAGCACCTCCCTTGCCCACCTCAGTCAGCTCACCAGCGACGAGATGGAGCGGGCGGTCAAGGATACCCGCCGCGCTACCCTGCTGACGGCGCAAGCCATCGATATCGAACGCACCTTGCGCCGCTTCGCGGTGCTGGGGGATCGCCGCAGTCTCACCAGCTACCAGCAGCAACTCGACGGGTATCGGGTGTTGCTGGCGGAGCACCGCAACTCCATCACCGACGGCCAGCTCTACAGCGGGCTCGATCAGGGGCTGGCCTGGCTCGACAGCCTGCAGGATGCCGCGCTGGCCCGGGCGGCGGTAGCGGGAGACAAGCTCGAGCAGTTCAACGATGCCAACAAGCAGCTCGAAATAGTCACCCGCAGCCGGGTTGACGAACACATGGATCGGGTACAGCTCACCATCGCCGGACTGACCAGCGAGCTCTGGTGGGTGAGCGGCGCGGTGGCGGCGCTCAGCCTGCTGATGGTCTTTATCTTCACCTACCTTATCATCCACCCGGTACGACAGATTGAGTCGCGCATCTTGAGTCTGGGTGCCGGGGTCGAACCCGATCCCAAGCCGGTTGACGGCCCTGCCGAGCTGGTATTGCTGGGGGAGCGGATCGTCTGGCTGCACGACAAACTCAAGGAGCTGGAGCTGCAGAAATACCAGTTCCTGCGTCATGTTTCTCACGAGCTCAAGACCCCGCTGGCGGTGCTGAGGGAGGGGACGGATCTGCTCTGCGAGCAGCTGGTCGGGCCTTTGACGCCGGATCAGCTGGAGATCTGCCAGATGCTCGATGAGAACAGTCGGCGTTTGCAGACCCTGATCGAGCGGTTGCTCGACTTCAACCGGCTCAGTCAGCAGGAGGCCTTCGAACTGGAGCCCGTCCCCCTGCTGCCGATGTTGTCGGAACTTTCTGCCGAGTACCGGCTGGCATTGGAGTCCAAGCAGATCCGTGTACACTTGCCGACCGTGCCGGTTACCCTGTGGGCGGAGCCCTACCGGCTACGACTGATCCTCGATAACCTCTTCTCCAACGCCGTCAGTTACGGCGCCAGCGGGGGCAATATCTGGATCAGGGCAGGGCAGGATGAACAGATAAGCTGGCTGGAAGTGGCCAACGAGGGGCCCAAGATCCCCGTGGCCGATCAGCAACGCATTTTTGAACCCTTCGAGCAAGGCAGCACAGTGCGGCAAGGTCTCTTGAAAGGCTCGGGCATGGGCCTCTCCATCGCCCGCGAGTCTGCCAACAGCCTGGGGGGGGAACTGGTTCTGGTAGAGGATGAACAGGCTGATGTCTGTTTCAGGTTGACGTTGAAATGAGGACTATGAAGATACAACGCGTATTACCAGCTCTGATGGCAGGGCTGCTCGCGGGTTGCTCCTTGCTGCCGCAACAGGCACAGCGGGAGTCCTCCGATATCGCTTTTGCCAAGCGGATGGAGTTTGCCAACAAGGAGATGCAGGTGCGTCTGCAATACTCCGACTGGCTGCTGGCCAGTCACCCCCAGCAACGGGTGCAGGAGCGTCAGCGTCTGAAAGGGGCTGACGATCTGGAGAGCCGGGTCAGTCTGGCCATGGTGGACTCCCACCCCGCCGAATCGGTGGCCAATCGCACCGCCGGTCTGGCGCGCCTGAAGCAGATGTTGCCCGAACTGGGTCTCGATGCGCAGGCCTTTTTACGTAGCTGGATCGCCCTCGGCGAACAGCTGCTGGCCCGCGACAGCCGTCGCGATGACCAGAGTCAGGAGATCCAGCGGCTGCGCCGCCAGATCGAGCAGCTGACCGCCATCGACGACCAGCTCAACCAGCGCAAGCTGAACGAGAATCGTGAGGTAATACCATGAGCCGGATCCTGTTGGTGGATGACGACGTCAGCCTGCTCAAACTGATGAGCATGCGGCTGCGCAGTCAGGGTTATGAAGTGGATACCGCCGACAGCGCGGAAGGGGCCCTCGACCGGTTGCGTCAGCAACGGGCCGATCTGGTACTGAGCGATCTGCGGATGGCCGGCATGGACGGTCTGGCGCTGTTCGAGCGGATCCAGGCCCAGTGGCTGGGTCTGCCGGTGATTATCATGACCGCCCACGGCACCATCCCGGACGCCATTCAGGCGACCCGCTCCGGCGTCTTCAGCTTTCTGACCAAACCCATCAACAAGGATGAGCTGTTCGCCACCATCGAACATGCATTGAGTCTGACGCGGCCGAAACAGCAGCAGGAGTGGCAGTCGCTGATCCTGACCCGCAATCCCCAGCTGGAACAGCTGCTGATCCAGGCTCACAGCATTGCCACCATGGAGGTGCCGGTGCTGATCATGGGGCCGTCAGGCTCCGGCAAGGGGGCGATGGCGCAGGCGCTGCATCAGGCCAGCCAGCGGCGCGACAAGCCGCTCCATACCATCAACTGTGCCGCCATTCCGTGGGCGTCACTCGACTTGCAGCTGTTTGGTGAAGATGGCCAGTCCGGGCTGTTCGAGCAGGCCAAGGGGGCGACCCTGTTTCTCGACGAGATTGGCAGCCTCTCCGAATCCCTGCAGGCCAAGCTGCTGCAGGTGATGGAGGAGTATGGTCAGGGCACGCCGGAGGTGCGGGTGCTCAGCTCCAGCCATCAGGATCTGGTCAAGGCGATGGAGGAGGGGCGCTTTCGGGAAGATCTCTTCTACCGTCTCAACGTTGCCAATATCACCTTGCCGTCTCTCAGTGCCCGCAGCGAGGATATCCCCCTGCTGGCCCGTCAGGCGCTCGACGATTACCGTAGCCGCCACAGCGACTGCGCCGCCATGGGTTTTTCGCCCGAGTCGCTGGCGATGCTGGCGGCCGCTGCCTGGCCCGGCAACGTGCGCCAGCTCTGCAACGTGGTGGAGCAGCTCGCCAGCCTCTGTTGCAGCCCGGTGATCGGGGTCTCCATGGTGGAGTCCGCCCTGAGCGGTGGTGGCGGCGGCATCCCCTCGTTCAACGAGGCGCGGGCCGAATTCGAGAAGGAGTATCTGATCCGTTTGCTGCGCACCACCGAGGGCAACGTGACCCTGGCGGCCAACATGGCGGGCAGAAACCGTACCGATTTCTACAAGTTATTGAATCGGCACGGCATTGAAGCAGCAAACTTCAAATCGAAGGGATAAATCAGGCGGGATCAACCACAGCCGGAGCGGCGTCAGCTTTCTGGGTTTTATGGGAGAGCCAGAGGCCGCTCGCCTTCATCAGGTAACCGAACAAGGCGCCAATGATGAGGGAGGGCAGGATCAGCCGCCACTCGCCAGCCGCCCCGAAGGTGGCACAGCAACCGGCAAAGGTGCCGGGAATGTAGCCGAGCCACTGCTGCTTGGCCTGTACGCACATCAGGGTGGCGACTACCCCCGTCATCACATAACCCGCCACACCCGCTCCCCACAGACTGTCGCCATGGATCAGCAGCAGTGCCCACAGCATGCCGCTGGTGTTGCAGAAGATGGTCTGCAGCAGCGCCTTGTAGCCGCCGCTTGACGCGAAATAGCTGGTGCAGCCGAGAAAGCCGACCCAGGAGATAAGGCCGAATGCGACGGCAATCCAGCCCCAGACGGCGGAGAGAATTCCAGTGGTGATGGCGATGGCGATCAGTGGGCTCATGGGGGCGACTCTTCAGTTGGCTTCGCAAAATGGGCAGCCTACCCCCGGCAATCGGGGCGGCAAGCGGGGGCCGAATTGTGTGTGATCTTCATCACCCTTTTCAACTCAGGAATACGCTTGCGCTCGCGAAAAAAATTCATTGGTGACCGGCCTGACAGTCGGCCATAGTTAGAGGCCCTGTCCTGCTCATGGAGTGAGTCTGATGGCGCCAAATGTGATCGTTCCCCTGCTGGTGTTCGTAGTCCTGTTTCTGGTCGGCACCATGGCCAAGGCACTGCCCCTGCACCACATGATGTAAATTTGTGTGAAATAAAAATCTGCCGGGGCGGGTCTTATCCATAGTGCCTCACTCAGCCCCGGGAGTTTTTCATGTTGATCAAGCGTCGTACCGCCCACCCCCTCACCGAACAGGATGTCACCCCGGAAGCCGTCTATCAGGACCGCCGCCTTATTCTCAAAGGGTTGGGTCTGGGCGCGGCCACCCTGGCGTTTCCCACTCAGGCCGGTGTACTCGATCTGCTGCGCGGTAAAGAGGATGCTCCCCAGTTAGCCACCAAACCGCTCAACAGCAAGCCTTCCGAGCGCCCGGCCAGTCTGGTGCTAACGCCGGAAGAGAAGGCCACCAGTTACAACAACTTCTATGAGCTTGGCACCGACAAGTCCGACCCGGCTCGCAACGGCCATTACCTCAAACCCGAACCCTGGACCCTCAAGGTGGAGGGGGAGGTGGCCAAGCCCTTTACCCTCGATGTGTGGGATCTCATCAACAAGAGCGAGCTGGAGGAGCGGATCTACCGGCTGCGCTGCGTCGAAGCCTGGTCCATGGTACTGCCCTGGAACGGCATCTCGCTGGCGGAGATCATCCGCCGTGCCGAGCCCACCAGTCGCGCCAAGTTTGTCGCCTTCGAAACCCTGTTTGACCCGAAGCAGCTGCCGGGGCAGGCCTCCAGTCTGGGGGGCGGCATCGAGTATCCCTACGTCGAAGGGCTGCGTATCGACGAGGCGATGCACCCTCTCTCTTTCCTTGCGATGGGGCTCTACGGCAAGACCCTGCCCGCCCAGAATGGCGCGCCGATCCGGCTGGTAGTGCCGTGGAAGTACGGCTTCAAGAGCATCAAGAGCATCGTCTCGATCCGGCTGGTGGAGGAGATGCCGCCAACCACCTGGAACCTGCTGGCTCCCAACGAATATGGCTTCTACGCCAACGTCAACCCGCAGGTGGATCACCCGCGCTGGAGTCAGGCCAGCGAGCGTTTCATCGGCGAAGGCGGAGTGTTTGGCGCCAAGCGTCAGCCGACCCTGATGTTCAACGGCTATGGTGACGAAGTCGCCTCGCTCTATCAGGGGATGGATCTGCGCCAATGGTACTGAGATTGAAACCAACCCATATCAGCGGCTTGCGGGCGCTGGTGCATCTGGGCTCCCTTGGCTTCCTGCTCTGGCTGGTTTTTGCCATTCCGGCAGGTCTGCTGGGGGGCGATCCGGTGCCCGAGCTTATCCACTACCTTGGCAAGGGGGCGCTCAATCTGCTGCTGCTCACCCTGCTGGTGTCGCCGCTGGCCAAGCGCTGGCGGCAGGGGCAGCTCATCAAGCTGCGCCGCCCCCTCGGGCTCTGGTGTTTTGCCTGGGCGCTGCTCCACTTCATGGCGTGGCTGGGGCTGGATCTGCAGTTTGACTGGGGCCTGATTGGCGGCGAGCTGGTCAAGCGCAGCTACATAGTAGTGGGGATGGTAGCGTTGTTGCTGTTGGCCGCCCTCAGCATCACCTCGCTGCCCGCATTGCAGCGCCGCATGGGCGCCGCATGGCAGAAGCTGCACAACTGGGTCTATGCCATCGCCCTGCTGGTGCCGGTGCATTACTGGTGGTCGCTCAAGAGCGGTTGGGGGGAGCCCCTCATCTACCTGATGCTGGCCTACGCCCTGCTCTGGCCGAGGCGGGAGAAGCTGCTGCGCCCCATGCGGGGACGCTGGAATGCAAAAGAGGCCTAATCGGCCTCTTGTTGTTTGATCTCGCCAGTGTAGGCATCGACGATGAGATGCACCTTCTGATCCTGGCGATTGAGGGTTTTGACCTCGAATTTGTCCCCTTCCAGCTCCACTTCCCGAATGTCGTGATACCCTTGTGCCAGCAGGAGTTTGACCAGCCCGGCCATGTCGAGACGGCTCTGGGCCGCCCAGCTTGTGGCACTCAACAGGCAAAGGATCAGCAGGAAACTGCGCGGGATCATATTCATTCCGGATTCATGGCTGGCAGACTATAAACGCCATTATGTTAGGTTTTTGGAGATGAATCATCCATGAATAGAGCGCTCCCTCTGCTTGGGTTATTGCTGCCGTTGCTGGCACAGGCGGTCACGCCTGATGAAGCCATGCTGCAGCAAGCTGTCCATGAGGGATGGGTTCGGCCCTTCCATGAAATGATGGAGGTGGCGGCCAGATTGCCGGTGCGGGTGTTGCGGGTGGATCTGGGGGAAGAGGATGGTATCTGGCTCTATGAACTGCGAGTCATCGATCGGGAAAACAGCGTGATCAAGGTAGCCTATCGGGCCGACAACCTTGAGCTGGTGTGGGCCAAGGGCCACCATCTGGAGCGGTTGTTCGAACCGCCAAAGCCCCCGGTCGAGGATGATGAATAACCCCTGTGTGGAAGCCTGTTCATGCGAATTCTGATTGTTGAAGACGAAAAAATTCTGGCTGGCCAGCTGGCCGAACAGCTGCGCCTCTCCGGCTTTGTCACCGACCTATGCCACGACGGCAACGAGGCCGGTTTCCTCGGCGAGACCGAACCCTACGACGCCATCATTCTTGACCTCGGCCTGCCGGGGCGCGATGGCCTGAGCGTGCTGAAGGAGTGGCGCAGCAAGGGGATCGATACCCCTGTACTGGTGCTGACCGCCCGTGGCCAGCTGCACGAGAAGATCGAGGGGCTCAACGCCGGTGCCGATGACTACCTCACCAAGCCGTTCCAGGTGGCCGAGCTGGTGGCGCGGGTCCATGCGCTGGTGCGCCGGGCGGCAGGCAACGCCAGCTCCATTCTGGAGATTGGTGGGGTGCGGCTCGACATGGCTGCGTCGCAGGTGTGGTACGAAGGGACTCCCATCAAACTGACCGCCCACGAGTTCCGGGTGCTCGGTTATCTGATGCAGCATCGGGGCAAGGTGGTGTCGCGCAGCGAGCTGATCGACCACATCTATGCTCAGGATTTTGACCGCGACTCCAATACCGTGGAGGTGTTCATCGGCCGGATCCGCAAGAAAACCAACCCCGATCTGATTGAGACAGTGCGCGGCCTCGGGTACCGGATCAACGAATGAGGCTGGTCAGAACCCTGCGGGGGCGACTGGTCGCCATCGCGCTGGTGTGGTGCGGGCTGTTTCTGTTCGCCACCGGTTTCAGTCTGCAGACCATGATGCGCAACTATTGGCAGGAGGCGGAGGCCGACGGCCTTCGCCTGCAGCTTTATGATCTGCTCTCCCGGCTGGAAGTGGCCAAAACCGGCCTGCCGGTGGTCACCGGCTCCCTCTCCGATCCCCGCTTCAATCAACCCTACTCCGGCTACTACTGGCAACTGGAGCTGGGCCGCGATGTAGTGGGGCGCTCCCGTTCCCTGTGGGATACCAACCTGAAGAGCGACGGCCTCAAGTCGGCGTTTGGCGATCCCGACCTCTTTGTCGGCAAGGGGCCTAACAAGGAGCCGCTGCTGATCATGACCCGCACCGTGCTGCTGCCCGGTTCGGATCGGGTGTTCACTCTGGTGATGGCCAAGGACAGCAGCGCTCTGACCCAAACCCTCAACAAGACTCGGATCAGCCTGTTCCTAGGCCTCGGCTTTGCCGCCGCCGGTCTGGTACTCGGCTTCATGTTCCAGATCGTCTACGGCTTGCGGCCGCTGCACTTGCTGCGCCGTGAACTGGGGCGAGTTCATGAGGGCCATCAGGAGGGGTTCCGGCTGCGCTATCCGCTGGAGATCCAGCCGCTGGTGGAGGATATCAACCGGCTGCTGCACCACTACGGCGAGCTGCTGCAGCGGGCGCGTTCCCACACCGGTAATCTGGCCCACGCCCTCAAGACGCCGCTCAGCATCATGCGTAATCAGGTGGCCCAGTTGCCGCCGGAGGATCAGGCTGCCATCGGCGAGCAGCTCGACCAGATCCAGCGCCATATCGATTATCACCTTGGCAAGGCACGGGTGACCGGTGCCGCCAAGATCCTCGGGGTCTCGACCCCGGTGCGGGCGCGGGTGGAGTATATCTGCCGCGCCTTTTCCCGCCTCTATCCGGGCAAGACGGTGGATCTGCAGGTACCCGCCAATCTGGCGGTCGGGGTGGAGGAGCAGGACTTCGATGAGATGGTAGGCAACTTGCTGGAGAACGCCTTCAAGTGGTCTGCCAGCGAGCTGCGCATCTCCAGCGCCGAGCTGGGGGGCTGGATCACCTTGCGTATCGAGGATGACGGCCCCGGCATGAGCGAGGATCAGATCGCCAAGGCGGTGCTGCGCGGGGTGCGGCTCGACGAGAAGGTGCCGGGCTCGGGCCTCGGTCTCAACATCGTCTCCGACCTGGCGGAAGCCTATCGTGGCAGTTTCATCATGGGCCGCGCCGAACTGGGCGGTCTGGCCGCCTCCCTCTCGTTGCCCAAGGTGGCAAGAGTCGAGAGCTAGGCATAACATATGGCATTTGTTTTAGCCTGAGGAAGAGAAGCATGACCGACGATCCGTGGGCACTGTGTCACCTTGACGATTCGTTTGATGCCTCTGTGCTGGGGGTCAAGGGCGCCCAGATCCAGTGGTTTGAAGACAGGGATGGCCTGATCGCGTTCCTTCTGGAAGATTTTGTCGACCTGCTGGCCGATGTGGGCGAGCTGGACGAGGAGCAGACCGAGCAGGCGCGCGAGCGCTTCACCCTGCTGGTGGAGCAGAGCTTTGACGATCGCACCCTGATGGATGCCATCAACGATCTCGCCTCCGGCCTGCGTCGCATCGCCTGGTTGGGGCCGCTCTCGGAGCTGGCCGAGATCAGCGACGAGTTTGCCTCCGGCCTGCGCCGCTATTTCTGGAGCCAGTACGACGGAGATGAAGATGACCCGGACGCCTGGGTGCCGGAAGAGCTGTGGCCGCAGCTGGTGGAGTGCGCGCAGGAGTATATGGAAGAGGGGGATTTTTAAATCCGTCCGGACTATGTGTGCTCTTTGGCAGACAGATAAAGAAACGGCGCCTTGATGGCGCCGTTTTTATTGGGTGGCAATCGCCTTAGCCGTTGGCCGGTACCGCGTGGGCGGTGTTGGCCAGCACCGGGCCTGTGTACTTCTCGATCTGCAGCTGGGCCATGTGGCCGCAGTTGCCTTGCGCCAGACTGGACGAGCCTTCGTCGAAGGTGAGGCAGTTGACGTTGCCGTTCTTGCAGATGCTGCCCGCTTCGCCCGGCTTGGCCGGGTCATACCAGGCCCCTTCGCAGATCCGCACCACCCCTTGGCGCACGTCCTCGGAGAGCAGGGCGCCCACCAAAATCTGGCCGCGTTCGTTGAAGGCGCGCACCAGATCCCCCTGGGCGATGCCGCGAGCCTTGGCATCCAGCGGATGGATCATGATCGCCTCGCGGTCAGCGATGGCGAACTTGTCTCGCAGCGGAGTGTTGTCGAGCTGGGAGTGCAGCCGCTGGGTCGGGTGGGAGGTGTTGAGCGACAGCGGATAGCGCGCTGCCACCTCGCTCTTCACCCATTCCTTCGGCTCATACCACTTGGGATGGCCGGCGCAGTCGGCATAACCCATCCCGGCTACCGTGTTGGAGAAAATCTCGATCTTGCCGGACGGGGTGCCGAGCGGGTTGAGCAGCGGATTCTCGCGAAAATCGGCGTGACGGATCCACTGGCGGTTGGCTTCGGGGATCGGGAAGCGGATGTAGTTGTTGGACTCCCAGAACATATTGAACGGCGGCAGCGCGACGCGGGCGCCGCGGGCCTGCGCCGCCATGCCGTCGTACATCTGCTTGAGCCACAGCATCTCGTCCTTCCCTTCTGTGTACTGCTCCTGCACGCCCAGCTTGGCGGCGATGGCGCTGAAGATGTCGAAGTCGTTGCGGGACTCGTGCTGGGGCGGCACGCACTGATGCATCGGGAACACATAGCGCTGGGAGTAGTCGCCGCCCATTTCCAGATCGTTGCGCTCATAGCTGGTGGTGACCGGCAGCACGATATCGGCGTGCTTGGCGGTAGCGGTCCAGTAAGGCTCGTGAACGATCACGGTCTGCGGCTTGCGCCACGCCTGCAGCAGGTTGTTGGTGTCCTGATGGTGGTGGAAGGGGTTGCCGCCCGCCACGTAGACCAGCTTGATGTCCGGATAGGTCACCTTGCGGCCGTTGAAATCGATGGTCTTGCCCGGGTTGGCGAGACAGTCGGCGATGCGGGCCACCGGGATCGGTGCCGGGCTGTTCTTCGGTGCATTGCCTGCGGATATACCGGCCAGAATGCCGCCCTTGGCGGTGGGGCTGCCACCGGAGGAGTAGTGGTAGCTGAAGCCGTAGCCGCCGCCCGGCAGGCCGATCTGGCCCAGCATGGAGGCCAGAGTGACCAGCATCCAGTTCGGCTGTTCGCCGTGCTGCTGACGCTGCATGCCCCAACCGGCCATGATCATGGTGCGCTTGGCGGCCATGTCGAGGGCCAGCTGGCGGATCACCTTGGCATCGACGCCGCAGACGCTGCTCGCCCACTCGGCGCTCTTCGGTTGGCCGTCATCCTTGCCGAGCAGGTAGTTCAGGAACTTGTCGAAGCCGACGGTGTAGCGATCGAGGAAGGCTTGATCGTGCTTCTTCTCGCTGTAGAGGGTGTGAGCCACACCCAGCATCATGGCCACGTCGGTGTAGGCGTTCGGCGCAATCCACTCGGCACCGACCAGCTTGGCGGTCTCGTTGTAGATGGGATCGATGCTGATGACGCGGGTGCCCTTCTCTTTCAGCGCCATGAAGCCGGCCTGACCTTCGTGATCCGGCATGTTCCAGCTGTTCTTCAGAGTTACTTGAGCGTTGACCCCCCACAGCACCACCAGTTCGGCGTTCTCCACCACGTTGGGCCAGGCGGTCTGCTGCTCGTACACCTCAATGGAGCCCATCACATGGGACATGATCACCTGGGCCGCACCGGTGGAGTAGTCACCGGCATAACCGGTGAAGCCACCGGAGAGGTTCATCAAGCGGTGCAGCAGGGTGCGGCTATTGTGGAACATGCCGACACTCTTCCAGCCGTAGGAACCGGCGTGGATCGCCTGCGGGCCGAAGTCACTCTGCACGCGCTGGATTTCACCGGCCACCAGTTCAATCGCCTTGTCCCAGCTCACCCGTACCCACTCATCGGCACCGCGCAGCTCCGGTTTGGCGCCCGGGCCGTGTTCCAGCCAGCTCTTGCGCACCATGGGGTACTTGATGCGGTTCTTGGCGTGTACCTGGAACGGTGCCATATCGATGAGATCGTTTGGCGCCGGATCATCGGCCACCGGCTGGACGCGCACCATGCGGCCATCTTCGACGATCGCCTCGAACGCCCCCCAGTGGGCGCCGGTCAGAATGCCCTTCTGGGCGGGCACCAGAGTCGGGAACTGACTCAATGCGGTGCTGATGGCTTGTGCCAGCGCACTCTTGGGAAAAATGCCGCCGAGCAGGGGCAGGGCTGCGCAGGCGCCGAGCCCCTTGAGCAGGTTGCGGCGGGACAGATTGGTCTTCTTGTCATTGAAAAAAGTCATAACGGTTTTCCTCTGTGCCAGCCTTAGTGGGCCGCGCTCATGTCACTGGCGTGTTTCTGGACATACTGGGTCAACATGCGAGCCTGTTCCGGGGTCAGGGAGGTACGAGATTCCATCCCCTTGATGACGCCGATCCACTGGTTGGCGTTGAAGTGATCCAGCGCGGTGAGGCCGTGGCAGCCGGTACAGTTATTGGACATCAGGGTGGAGGCGTATTGCCACAGCTTGCCCTGATCGCCGATGAGCTGGCTCTGGTCGACCCAGGCAGTCAGCTTGACCTGATGCCAGGTGAGGTTGGTGGCGCTGTCGGTTTCGCTCTGGCCGGTGACCAGCGCTTTCTTGGCGGCATCGCCGACCAGTACGCTGAGGATCCGTTTGCCCGGTGCGGCGTAGAACACTTCGCTCACGCCATCCTGTTGCCAGCCTTCGATCTGCACCTTGGCGCGGCCGTTTTCGTTGGCCAGCACTTCCACCTTGGTGGAGGGCATCAGGGTGCCTTCGTCGGTCTTGGCGGCAGCATCGAGGAACAGCGGGGTGGTAGCGATGGCGTAACGGGTGGTGACGTTGGCCGGGGTCTGGGCCGCAGCCTGCGCCAGCTCGCTGGCACCGGCGGCAGCCAGGCCGCTCATGTCAGGCATGATGTGGGCGACACCGCGGTGGCAGTCGATACAGGTCTGACCCTCCTTGATGGCGACCGGGTGCTCGGCACGGGCATTGGGGCGCTGGGCCAGAATGTCCATCGCCTCGTAGCTGTGGCAGCTGCGGCAGGTAGCGGAGTCGTTGGCTTTCAGTTCGTCCCAGACGGACTGGGCCATCCGCAGCTTGTGGGCTTCATACTTTTCCGGGGTGTCGAGCGTGCCGATCGCCTCGTGATAGATATCCTTCACGGCGCGGATCTTGGTCCACAGGTAGGAGGTGGGGTCGCCCGGGATGTGGCAGTCGGCGCACTCGGCGCGGATCCCCTTGGTGTTCTGGAAGTGGACACTGCCCTGATACTCGGCGAGCGGAGTCTGCATGGAGTGGCAGGAGACGCAGAATTCGGTGGAGCTGGTCTTGTGCAGCACGGTCACGGTGACACCCAGTGCCGCGACACCCAGCAGGGCCCCGAGCAGCAGGAGCCAGAACCAGGTTTTTCTTATCAGTTTTCCAATCATGGCGGCGTTTTCCTACGGTCAATAATTACCTACATAGTACTAGTCCAATAGTAGTAGTAATGACAGGGATAAGGCGTTGACCTCCATCATGGTTTATATTTTTGATTGTTGTCACACCTTGTCTTTTGTTTCGTTGTTGACATATTTGTCGAATTAAATTCAGTTGTTTTCTGTTTTATCTATTTGTTCACTTTCCGCGACAGCTGTTAGCCCCCTCGCAAAACCCCACAAGATTCGCTGATATAGTGAGCAGTGAGCCTCAACGGAGTGTCGCTGATGAGCCCTTTCTCACTGCTGTGTGTCGCCGCCAACGTGCAACTGCTGGCCGAATTCGAACAGGAGTTGGCTCCGCTGCTCGGCCATTTCGCGCTGGTGGTGGTGGTCGGTCAGGGGTCGGCTGAGCTGGCCTTGGACGAGCTGGATCGCAAGGGGCAGCCACCCGCCGTAGTGGTGTGTGACAGCGAGCTGGGGGATGGGCGAGGGGCCGATTTTCTGATCCGCCTCGGCAGCCGTCACGAGGCGTGCCGCAAGATCCTGCTGGGCAGCCAGCCGGAGATGAAATCGATCATCGAGGCGGTCAATCTCGGTCGCCTCGACTACTACCTGCAACGCCCCTGGCGCGATGGCAGCCTGCGCCGGGCGGTGATCGAGCAAGCAAGCCACTTTGTATTGCAGCGTCCTGAGGCGGACCTGCTGAGCTATGCCGCTGTGCTCGACAACCAGAAGCTGCTACGAGCCCATGTCGATCGCCAGTTGGCAGCCTATCGGCAGGGCTTTATGGATTACACCCACTGCAGCGATGAAGAACTCTCCCGGGTGGTGATCGACGGCCTCTACCAGTTTTTCGAGGGCAATGACGAGGAGCGGGTCTGCCGCCACTACAGCCCGGGCCATGTGCTGACCCGCGAGGGGGAGCCCAACAGCTTCCTCTGGTTTATCGCCAAGGGGGAGGTGGTGCTGCGCAAGCGGGACGAGCAGGGGATCGATCAGGAGGTGGTGCACTACCGTACCGGCTCGCTGGTGGGGGGCATGTCCTTTGTGACTGGCGAACCCGCCTTCACCACCGGCGTGACCCTGACCGGTGCCGAGGTGATCAAGCTCGACAAGCTGCAATTCTCCCGGGTGATGCAGGCGCGCAGCGAACTGCTCCCCTCCTTTACCAACCTGCTGCTGCGTCACTTCAATCGCCGTCTGCAAAACAGCATCCGCACCGAGATGCGGCTGCAACAGACCCTCAACTCCCTCGATGCTGCTTACGCCCAGCTGGTGGAGAGCGAAAAGATGGCGATGCTGGGTCAGCTGGTGGCCGGTGTCGCCCACGAGCTGAACAACCCGGTGGCGGCCATTATCCGTGGCAGCGAGATCCTGCGGGCCGCCATCCCTGACCTGGTCAATCTTGAACTGCCCGCCTCTATCAAGGGGCTTGGCAACCAGACCCTCTGTCAGGCGCTCTCCTCCCTGCCGGTCTCGACCAGCGAGATCCGTGACAAGACCCGGCAGGCTGAGGGGCGCTTTGGCGATCGCCAGCAGGCGCGGCTGGCGGTGCAGATGAATCTGGATGACGAGCTGAACTGGCAGCGCTGGTTTGCCAGCCGCACCGCCGCCGAGCGGGAGGCGCTGCTCTCCCGGCTGGAGCTGTTCCAGCAGACCGGCAGCTTCCTGCGCAATATCGAAGTGTGTGCCCGTCGCATCGGCGATCTGGTCAAGAGCCTCAAGCAGTATGCCCGGCAGGATCGGGCCGAGCCCTCGCTGGTAGACCTGCACGAGGGGCTGGAAGATACCTTGATGATTTTCGAAAACCGCCTCAAGCATCATGAGCTCTGCAAGGAGTACCAGCCGTTGCCGCTGGTGCGCTGTCACCCCATCGCCCTGCAACAGGTGTGGACCAACCTGATCGCCAACAGTCTGGATGCCATGAGCTGCTCGGGGCGACTCACCATCCGCACCGGGTTGCTGGATCCCGAGTGGGTCATGGTGGAGATCGAGGATAGCGGTTGCGGCATCGAGCCCGAGCTGTGGCAGCGGATCTTCGATCTCAACTTCACCACCAAGCGGGAGGGCCATTTCGGCCTCGGTATCGGTCTGAGCGTCTCGCTGCAGATAGTTCAGCAGCACCACGGCCGGATTGAGGTGGACTCGGCGCCGGGCCGCTACACCCGGATGCGGGTCTGTCTGCCGCTGGATGGCATGGGGCAGGCCGGTTACGGGGGCGAACCTCATCACAACAAGGAGCATGCGGCCTGAGCGGTGGCCAGCATCAATCGCGCGGCGTGCCAAACCATGTCGCCAAGGAGGAGCAATGAACAAACACTATCTGATCCTGTGTGTGGACGATGAGCGGGAGGTGCTGGATGCGGTGATCCACGATCTTGCCCCGTTCCGTTCCCACTTCGAGCTGGAGGCGGCCGAGAGCGTCGATGAGGCGCGTGCGGTGGTGGAGGAGTGGGAGCGCGACGGCAACAAGCTGGCGCTGATCCTTTGTGACCACATCATGCCGGGAACCCTGGGGGTCGATTTTCTGGTAGAGCTGAACCGGCGTGCCACCACCCGCGCCAGCCGCAAATTGCTGCTGACCGGACAAGCGGGGCTGGAGGCCACCGTCGAAGCGGTCAATCGCGGCGGGTTGCACTACTACCTTGCCAAGCCGTGGAAGCTGGAGACCCTGCAAGAGGCTGTGCGCGAACAGCTGACCGACTACCTGCTGGCGGAAGATGGCGAAAATGCCTTCCACTATGCGCCGCTGCTCAATCAGGCGCGGCTGTTTGCCGCCATCCACGATCACCCGTTCGACGAATAGGGGCAGTTGGGCTTTCGCGGTGGCAGTTGTATACTGTCTGCATATACAGTATTGCAGGTAGTCACCGATGCGACTCTTTATTGCCGAGAAGCCCACGCTGGGCCGCGCCATTGCCGATGCCCTGCCCAAGCCCCACAAGAAGGGCGACGGTTTTATCGAAACAGCCCAGGGGGATGTGGTCACCTGGTGTATCGGCCATCTGCTGGAGCAGGCCGAGCCCGATGCCTATGACGCCGCCTTCAAGCAGTGGCGGATGGAGCATCTCCCCATCATCCCCGCCCAGTGGCAGCTGGTGGCCAAGCCCAAGACCAAAACCCAGCTCACCGTCATCAAGCGACTGATCAAGCAGGCGGACTGCGTGGTCAACGCCGGTGACCCGGACCGGGAAGGGCAACTGCTGGTGGATGAGGTGATCGACTTTCTCGGCTACCCGAAATCCAAGCCGGTGCAGCGCTGCCTCATCAGCGATCTCAACCCGCCTGCGGTGCGCCGCGCCCTCGACAAACTGAGGGACAACAAGGAGTTCGTACCGCTGGCGGTCTCGGCGCTGGCCCGCAGTCGGGCCGACTGGCTCTACGGTATCAACATGACCCGCGCCTATACCCTGCTCGGGCGCAAGGCGGGTTGCAGCGAGCTGCTCTCGGTCGGTCGGGTGCAGACTCCGCTGCTGGGGCTGGTGGTGCGGCGGGATCTCGAGATCGAGGCCTTCGTGCCCAAACCCTTCTACGAGGTGCTGGCCCATCTGCTGACCGATAGCAACGAGCGCTTCACCGCCAAGTGGCTGCCGTCCGAAGCCTGCCTGCCGTGGCAAGATGAGGAGGGGCGGGTGCTCAACCGGGCGCTGGCCGACAAGGTGGTGAGCCGGATCAACGGCCAGCCCGCACAGGTCGAATCGGTGGAGGAGCAGGCCCGCAAGCAGGCGGCGCCGCTGCCCTACAACCTCTCCAGCCTGCAGATCGATGCCGCCAAGCGCTTCGGCATGGATGCCAAGCGGGTGCTCGACATCTGCCAGAGCCTCTACGAGCGTCACAAGCTCATCACCTATCCGCGCTCCGACAGCCGCTATCTGCCGACCGACCATTTCAAGCGGGCCGAGCAGGTGCGCAGTGCCATCGCCGCCACAGCGCCCGCGCTGGCCAAGGCAGTTGCCGAGGCGGACGGCAAGATCCGCAGCAAGGCGTGGAACGACAGCAAGGTGGATGCCCACCACGCCATCATCCCCACCGAGAAGCAGGGCAACCCCGGTATGCTGGGGGCCGACGAGGCGAAGCTCTATGGCCTGATTGCCCGCCAGTATCTGCTGCAGTTCTATCCCCCGTTCGAATACAACGACAGCAAGGTGCTGCTGCGCATCGCCGGTGGCCTGTTTCAGGCCAAGGCGCGGCGAATCCTCAAGGCGGGCTGGAAGGTGCTGCTCGGAGTGGAGGAGGATGACGACGAAGAGAAGGCCGGTACCCTGCCGGCTCTGAAGGAGGGCGAACAACTGCTGTGCGAGCGGGGCGAGTTGCAGGAGAAGATGACCCAGCCACCCAAGTCGTTCACCGATGCCACCCTGCTGGCGGCCATGACCGGCATCGCCCGCTATGTGCAGAATCCCGAGATCCGCAAGACCCTGCGCGACACCGACGGTCTCGGTACAGAAGCGACCCGGGCCGGCATCATCGACCTGCTGTTCAAGCGTCGCTTTCTGGTGCGTCAGGGCAAGAGCATCAAGGCGACCCCGACCGGGCGGGCGCTGGTGCAGGCGCTGCCTGCTACTGCCACCACGCCGGATATGACGGCGCTGTGGGAGCAGAGCCTTGGCCAGATCGCCGAGCGCCACGGCAGCTACCAGCAGTTTATGGGGCCGCTCACCGAGCAGCTCAACGGCCTGATCGAGGGGGCGCGGCAGGACTCCGGCGCCAGCTTCAGCGCCCTGCCCAAGGAGGCGCCGGGTGCCGGTAAGCGGCGTTTTACCAAACGCAAGAGTCCGGCAGCCAGCACGACTGGCGGGCCCCGACCGCGCAAGACGACCAGCAAGCGCCAGACCAGGGCGGCATAACGAAAAAAGGCGCCCATCCCGGGCGCCAAAGGCATTGTTGTCAGGCTGCCTGAGTGGACAAGCTGGCACGGATCCTGTGCTGGTAGTGCAGAACCACACCGAGAAACACCAGATCCTTGAACAGGAAGAACTCGGTGACTGGCACGCCATCAACCACTTTCCAGACACCTGTCAGGGTCAGCAGGAAGCTCAGCGTCGTCAGGAAGGTGACGATAGCCCCCATGCTGCACCAGTAACCGATGCGAGGTTGCCACAGACCCACGACCAGTCCGATGGCGATCACTATCTCGACCACCCCGATCAGGTTCGATACGCTCTGTTCCGACAGGGGGCCATAGAGCCAGCTCATCAAGGGGTGGCTGGCTACCAGTGGTTTGATGGCGGCTGCCTCTGTCGGGGTAAACTTGAAGACGCCGATCCAGAGCAGGGTCAATACCACGCCCGCCAGGGCGACAAGAAAGCCTTTGTCATGTTGCTGCATGGGGGGCTCCTTGTTTAAGGGGTCAGAGTGACGGGCGGGAAGTCGATCTCGGTCGCCGCCAGGTGGTTGCCATAGTTGGTCAGGGTATTGACCACCACCTGGCCGAGCACCTCCAGCAGCAGCTCGTCATCTACGCCTGCGGCACGGGCGCTAGCAAGCTGCTCGTCACTGATCACCCCGCGCTGACTGACCAGCGCTGTTGCCAGTTGCAGCAGGGCGTGATCAAGGGGAGCCGAGGCCTGGCCGAGTCGGGCAGCCCGGATCTCCTGGGCCGAGAATCCGGCCTTGCCCGCCAGTAGTGTGTGGGCAGACAAACAGTATTGGCAGGCGTTGGCTTGACCTATGGCCAGTGCCAGCAACTCCCGTTGTGGGGCAGTGAGACGCCCCTTGCCAAGCGCCTCGGCAAAGGCCAGGAAGCCATTGAGCAGGGCTGGCGAGTGGGCCAGGGTGGCGTAGAGGTTGGGCACCATACCCAGATTGCGGTGCAGGGTGGCCAGGGTCTGGGCGGCTGCGGGTTGCGGTTGGGATACGGGTTGGATACGGCTCATAATCTTCTCCTGGGGTAGTGAAGGTACGGGAGACAGTGTGCCGTCATTCGTGATACGGTTTATCACTCATCGTCTGCAAATAAATACCATTCGTCTCAAATATGGATCCGCTCTCTGCCCTGTTGGTTCATGCCTCCCCCGAAGCCAAGATCTTCTTCGCCGGCAACCTGTGCCAGAACTCCTCCAGTGATGAGTATCCGAGTGGCGGACATCTTCATCTGCTGCGCAGCGGTGCCGTCATGCTGCGTGAAGAGGGGGGAACCAGCTTGCTGCTCGAGGAGCCGACTCTGATCCTGTTCCCTCGGGGACGTCCTCACAAGCTTGAACCCAGAACTCTGGGGGGTTGTGATTTGGTGTGCGCCAATGTCGTATTCGGCAAGGGGGGAGCATCGCCGTTGCAACTGGCATTACCGGGCTCGCTGGTGCTGCCGCTACGTGAGTTGCCTGCCCTGACACCGGTGCTGAGTCAGCTGTTTGAAGAGGCGTTTCACCCCCGCTACGGGCAGGATCCGCTGATCTCCCGCTTGCTGGAGGTATTGTTGATCCTGCTGCTGCGTCATCTGGTCGAGCAAGGGGTGTGTCAGCAGGGGATGCTGGCAGGTATTTCCGATCCCCAGTTGGCCAAGGCGATCTCGGTGATGCATCAGCGTGGGGATGAACCCTGGACGGTGGCCACGCTGGCGCGGGAGGCCGGCATGTCGCGGGCCCGCTTTGCCGCGAGGTTTCAGGAGCGGGTTGGTCAAGCGCCGCTTGGTTATCTGACCCGCTGGCGCATGGCGCGAGCCTGCCAGCAACTACTGGCGGGGGAGCCCATGGTGCAGGTGGCGCTTGGGGCGGGGTATAGCAGTAGTGTTGCCTTTGGTCGGGCATTCGAGCGGGAGCTGGGGGTGAGCCCGGGGCGCTGGCTTAAGACGCAACAACAAGCCGAATAAAAAATGGGGCAGCCAGTGGCTGCCCCGTGTTCATAACCGGTCAGCCGGTATAGACGTTCTCTTCCGGATAACGGATGCGGGTCTCGACCGGGCGGGCCAGCATAAAGGCCAGGGTCAGGGGGCCGAGACGGCCGCAGATCATCACCAGCACCAGGATCAGCTTGCCCGGCTCGCTCAGGGAGGCGGTGATGCCGGTGGAGAGGCCGACGGTAGCAAATGCCGAGATGGTCTCGAACATGATTTTGTCGAACGGCAGATCCTCGGTCACCATCAGCAGGAACATCGCCAGCATCAGCACCATGGTGCTGACGATGATGATGGCCAGCGATCGGGTCACGATCTGGGGCGACAGGGTGCGGCCAAAAGCAGTGACATGGGGCCGTTTGGTCAGAAATGCCTTGGTCGCCAGCAGCACTACGGCGAAGGTGGTGACTTTGATACCACCACCGGTTGAGGTGGCACCGGCACCGATAAACATCAACATCATCAGGAACAGCAACGCTGCCGGGGTCATCAGCCCGATATCTATGGTATTGAAACCGGCGGTACGGGCGCTGGCAGACTGGAAGAAGGCAGCCAGCAGCTGGCCACCGATACCGGCCTTGCCGAGGGTGCCCGGGTTGTTGTGTTCCAGTAGCCAGAACATCAGGGTACCGGCCAGCAGCAGCGCCGGGGTCATCAGCAGCATCAGCTTGCTGTGCAGCTTGAGCTTGCGCCAGCGGCGGTTGCGCACCAGATCGACGATGACGGTAAAGCCGATCCCTCCCAGGATCAGCAGACCGGCGATGGTCAGGCTGATGATGGGGTCGTCCCTATAGTCCATCAGGTTGTTGGCAAACAGCGAAAACCCGGCGTTGTTGAAGGCCGAGACCGCGTGGAAGAAGCTGACATAGAGGCCGTGCACCCATCCCATCTCGGGCACCCAGCGGATCGCCATGATGCCGGTACCGATCAGTTGGGCGATAAAGGCGAACAGCACGATCCGTTTGACCAGCTGAATGATGTTGACCGAGCCTTCCTGTCCCAGCGCCTCCTTGGCCAGTACCTGCTGGCGCAGACCGACCCGCTTGCTGAAGATGGCGATCAGCAGCAGGGTCATGGTCATCTGGCCCAGACCGCCGATCTCCATCAGCATCAACAGAAAAATCTGCCCCTGCAGGGTAAAGGCGGTGCCGGTATCCACCACGCCAAGACCTGTCACGCTGATGGCCGAGGTGGCGGTAAACAGGGCGTTGACGAAGGTAACCTCGCCATTGTGGCTGGAGGGTTGCACCAGAAAGATGGTGCCAATCAGCAGAATGATCAGAAAGCTGCCGAGGATCAGCCGGGCTTCGCTCCAGCGAGAGTCCTGCTCCCGATGGAGGGCGAAGGCGTAGCTGCTGCGCCAGTTGATCATAGGGTTTCGAGCCAGTGGTCGATGGCGTGCTTGTTGCCCGCCAGGATCAGGATGTCGCCCAGTTGCAGCTCCATCTTGCCGGTCAGCACGTTGTGCAGCACATCACCACGCTTGATGGCGAGCAGCTGGAAATCGCTCTGTTGCAGCAGGTGGAAGTCGCCCAGTTCCCGGCCGTTCTGTTGCAGGCCGATTACGAACTCGGTCAGCACCATGTCGTGGCCCAGCTCCAGATAGTCGAACAGCCGGTTGTCCAGCATGCTCTGGGCGACCCGGCGGCCCATGTCCCACTCCGGGTTGATCACCTTGTCGGCGCCCACTTTCTGCAGGATCTTGGCGTGGAACTTGTCGCGCGCCTTGACCCACACCTTCTTCACGCCTGCCTCTTTCAAGACGAGGGTGGTGAGGATGCTGGTCTCCAGGTTGTCACCGATGGCAACGAAGACGATATCGAAATTGGCCAGTCCCAGCTCGGCTACGGTGGCCTCGTCGGTAGCATCCGCCACGATAACGTGATTGCAGAGGGCGGCGATTTGCCGGGTCTTGCTCTCGTCGATATCGATGGCCAGTACTTCGGCATCTTGCCGTTGCAGCTCTTCGCACAGCGCGCTGCCAAACAGGCCCAGGCCGATGACGGCAAACTGGTTGTTCATGAGTTGTTCCTCAGCAGTTGAAGTCGCCTACTCTAAACCACTGCTATTCCCCCGAAAAGGGCTCGGGTTTTTCGTCATGGGGTAACTTGAGGTAGACTGCGCCCTTGCACCAAGCCGGGATAGACCGATGAAACTGAATGCCAACGCCTCCTTGTTGAAGCTCAACACCCTTGCCCTCGATGCGTACTGCCTCTGGCTGGCCGAGGTGGAGCAGGTTGCCGATCTGGCGACCCTGCGTGCCGACCCGCAGCTCAACCAGCTGCCGCGCCTCAATCTGGGCGGCGGCAGCAACATGCTCTTCACCACGGATTTTCTCGGTCTGGTGGTGCTCAACCGGCTCAAGGGGATTACCGCTGAAGATGGCGGCGATCACTGGTTGCTCCATGTGGCGGCGGGTGAAGATTGGCATCAGCTGGTGCGTCATACCTTGCAACAGGGCTGGTTCGGGCTGGAGAATCTGGCGCTCATTCCCGGTACGGTCGGTGCAGCGCCGGTGCAGAACATCGGTGCGTATGGCGTTGAGCTGGCCGACTTCTGCGCCTATGTCGAGGCGTTCAACTGGCACAGTGGCGAGATTGAACGGATCGCGGCGGCAGAGTGCCGCTTCGGTTATCGCGACAGTATCTTCAAACACGAGTATCAGGATTCCCACCTGATCACCGCCGTCGGGCTCAAACTGCCCAAGGCGTGGCAACCGGTGCTGGGCTATGGCCCGCTGGCGGCGCTCGGTGACGCGCCTTCGGCGCAGGCCATCTTCGATACCGTCTGTGCCACCCGCATGGCCAAGCTTCCGGATCCCGCCGTACTCGGCAATGCGGGCAGCTTCTTCAAAAATCCGGTGGTGCCTGCCGCGCTGGCGGAGTCGCTCAAGTCGCGCTACCCGCAGATGCCCTGCTATCCGGCTGGAGAAGGGCAGGCCAAGCTGGCGGCGGGCTGGCTCATCGATCAGTGCGGTCTGAAAGGTTTCGCCATTGGCCGCGCCGCTGTTCATCAGGAGCAGGCGCTGGTGCTGGTCAATCTGGGGGGCGCCAGTGCCATGGAGCTGATCGCGCTGGCGGCTCATGTCCGTGACAGCGTGGAGCAGACGTTTGGCGTGGTGCTGGAGCACGAGGTGCGTTTTATGGGTGCGCATGGTGAAACCTGGCTCGACGAGGTGCTCTCATGACCCTTACTCCCATCAGACAGACCCTGATCACTCTGCTTAGCGACGGCCAGTTTCACTCCGGCGAGCAGCTGGGTGAGCAGCTCGGCATCAGCCGGGCTGCGGTAAGCAAACACATGGCGGCGCTCAAGGAGCTGGGGCTGGATCTCTTTAGCCTGACCGGCAAGGGCTACCGGCTGGCGGTGCCGATGGCGCTCTATGATCAGGCCACCTTGCAGGTACTGGCCCCGATGGCGCCGGTGCACTGTTTTCCGGTCATTGGCTCGACCAACCAACACCTGCTGGATCGGGTCAATGAGCTGCGCTCTGGCGAGAGCTGTCTGGCCGAGTGCCAGACAGCCGGGCGCGGTCGTCGTGGCAAACCCTGGATTTCGCCGTTTGGTTGCCAGCTGATCCTCAGCATGTACTGGCGGCTGGAACAAGGCATGGCGGCGGCCATGGGGCTGAGTCTGGCGGTCGGCGTGGCAGTGGTTGAAGCGCTGGAGTCCCTTGGCTATCAAGGCGTCGAGCTCAAGTGGCCGAACGACCTCTACTATCAGGGCCGCAAGTTGGCGGGAATACTGGTGGAGATGAGCGGTAGCGCCGGGGCCAGCTGTCATCTGGTGATCGGCATCGGTCTCAATCTGGCGATGCCTGCCCGTGAAGGGGAGAAGATCGATCAGGCCTGGGCCGAGCTGCGCCACATCAATCCCGAGCTGGTGGATCGCAATCAGTTGGCGGCCCGGATGATCGTCCATCTGCAGCGGGCGCTGCACACCTTTGAGCAACAGGGGTTGGCAAGCTTTGTCGATGAGTGGAACCGGCTCGATCACTTTGCCGGTCGCCCGGTGCGCCTGCTGATGGGGGATCAGGAGATCCGCGGCATCGCTCGTGGTATCGACGATCGCGGCGCCCTGCGACTGGAGACAGGCGAAGGGATCAAATTCTATCTGGGGGGCGAGCTCTCCCTGCGCCGGGGCGACTGAGGGTCAGCAAGGCCGCTCATGATGCCAAATAGAAGAGGGGGCCTGCGGGCCCCCTCTTCTATTTGGCAACTGCAGTCATCATTTGCGCAGTTTGATCTGCTCGATGGCGTGCTCATGGCCCTTGGTCATGATCAGGTTGGCTCGCTCACGCGTTGGCAGGATATTTTCTTGCAAATTCAGATAGTTGATATCTTGCCAGATGTTGCTCGCGATCTGGGTCGCCTCACTCTCCGCCAGCTTGGCGTAGTTATGGAAGTAGGAGTCGGGATCCGAGAAGGCGCCGCTGCGGAATTTCAGGAAGCGTTCGATATACCAGGTACGCAGCAGTTCGGCATCGGCATCCACATAGATGGAGAAGTCGACAAAGTCTGACACGAAGACCCGATGGGGCTCCTGAGGGTAGTCCATGCCGCTTTGCAGCACATTGAGCCCTTCCAGGATCAGGATGTCCGGCTGCTCCACCACCTTTTTCTCATCGGGAATGATGTCGTAGATAAGGTGGGAGTAAACCGGCGCTTCGACCTTCTCGTGACCGGCGCGGATATTGGCGACAAATTCCACCAGATGGCGGATATCGTAGGATTCCGGGAACCCCTTGCGACGCATCAGGCCGCGCTCTTCCAGTACCTTGTTGGGATAGAGGAAGCCGTCGGTGGTGACCAGCTCCACCCGCGGATGTTCCGGCCAGCGCTCCAGCAGGGCCTGCAGAATACGGGCTGTGGTACTTTTGCCCCCCGCCACGCTGCCGGCAATGCTGATGATATAAGTGCCCTTGCCGCGGGACTGGCCGAGGAACTGCTCCAGCACCCGGCTGCGACGCTGTTTGGCTTTGACATAGAGATTGAGCAGGCGGGAGAGAGGCAGATATATCTCTTCCACTTCCCGCAATGACACCTTCTCGTTGATCCCGCGCAGGGTCTGCAGATCGTGTTCGGTCAGGGTCAGGGGGACCGAATCGCGCAATAACGCCCATTGTTCGCGGGTGAATTGCAGATAGGGGTTATGCTCTGTCGTCATGGTGTCATCACTGTTTCTTGGGCACGGCGACCATACACCAAGGGGGGGGGAGCGACAAGGGACGCAGCAGGATTGGCTTGTTTGCCCCCGCTTTTTTGCAAACTTCCCAGCAATAAAGCATATTTTGCCGGGTTCAATGGTTGCATCCCCCAAAACCTTACAATAAAATGCGCGACGCTTGACTGTCTGTCGTCTATTTGCCGTGCAAAAGCGATAAACACAACGGGTGCAAGCAGAATTACCGTTGTGACAATCTGGCGTCTGGAGGGGTTCCCGAGCGGCCAAAGGGATCAGACTGTAAATCTGACGGCTCTGCCTTCGAAGGTTCGAATCCTTCTCCCTCCACCATATTTCTCTGCGGTTTGAGTTCTTTGGGTTAGAGAAATGCGGGCATCGTATAATGGCTATTACCTCAGCCTTCCAAGCTGATGATGCGGGTTCGATTCCCGCTGCCCGCTCCAAGATGCTGATATGGCTCAGGCGTTAGCAGAGCCGCACCCTAGGGTGAGTTCGGCAAGCGAACCAGCCATCAGTACCTCTCTTCTCTTTCCCACCAGATTCAAATCCATCATATAAACTGTTCTGTGGTTAGCTTGCCACCGCGTACTCAGCGTTAGTTTAGAGGGACGATCATGTCTAAAGAAAAATTTGAGCGTAATAAACCGCACGTTAACGTGGGTACCATCGGCCACGTTGACCACGGTAAAACCACCCTGACTGCAGCTATCACCAACGTGCTGGCCAAGCACTTCGGTGGTAAAGCTTTCGCCTTCGACCAGATCGACAAGGCACCGGAAGAGCGTGAGCGTGGCATCACCATCAACACCTCCCACGTAGAATACGACACCGCTACCCGTCACTACGCCCACGTAGATTGCCCGGGTCACGCCGACTACGTTAAAAACATGATCACCGGTGCTGCCCAGATGGACGGCGCGATCCTGGTAGTAGCAGCGACTGACGGCCCGATGCCGCAGACTCGTGAGCACATCCTGCTGGGTCGTCAGGTTGGTATCCCGTACATGATCGTGTTCATGAACAAGTGTGACATGGTTGATGACGAAGAGCTGCTCGAACTGGTTGAGATGGAAGTTCGTGAACTGCTGACCGAGTACGACTTCCCGGGTGATGACCTGCCGGTAGTTCGTGGTTCCGCACTGAAAGCGCTGGAAGGCGACGCTCAGTGGGAAGAGAAGATCATCGAGCTGGCTGGCCACCTGGATACCTACATCCCGGAGCCGGAGCGCGCGATTGACCAGCCGTTCCTGATGCCTATCGAAGACGTATTCTCTATCGCTGGCCGTGGTACCGTAGTTACCGGTCGTGTAGAGCGCGGTATCGTTAAAGTAGGTGAGACTGTAGAAATCGTTGGTATCAAAGATACCGTTTCTACCACCTGTACCGGTGTTGAAATGTTCCGTAAGCTGCTGGACGAAGGTCGTGCAGGCGAGAACATCGGCGCGCTGCTGCGTGGTGTTAAGCGTGAAGACGTAGAGCGTGGTCAGGTACTGGCCAAGCCGGGTTCTATCAAGCCGCACACCAAGTTCGAATCTGAAGTGTACGTGCTGTCCAAAGAGGAAGGTGGTCGTCATACCCCGTTCTTCAAAGGCTACCGTCCGCAGTTCTACTTCCGTACTACCGACGTGACCGGTACCATCGAACTGCCGGAAGGCGTAGAGATGGTAATGCCGGGCGACAACATCAAGATGGTTGTTACCCTGATTGCTCCGATCGCGATGGACGACGGCCTGCGTTTCGCTATCCGTGAAGGTGGCCGTACCGTAGGTGC